>JBGUKB010000140.1:0-57659 GCA_045114235.1 Victivallales bacterium | reverse complement strand
GGGCAAGGCGATCTCCATTGAGGAGAAACCCGCTAAGCCGAAATCGAACTACGCCGTGACCGGGCTGTACTTCTACGACAACGACGTGGTGAACATCGCGAAAAGCATCAAGCCGTCCGCACGCGGCGAGCTCGAGATCACGGCGGTCAACAATGAATACCTGAGCCGGGGCCAGCTCCACGTGGAGATCTTCAAGCGCGGTTATGCCTGGCTCGACACCGGCACGCACGACAGCATGCTCGACGCGGCGAACTTCATTCGCACGGTCGAAACGCGCCAGGGCCTCCAGATCGCCTGTCTGCAGGAGATCGCCTACGAAAACGGCTGGATGACGAAGGACGACATCCGCGAAAGCGTGAAAGACATGCTCAAAACCGAATACGGACAATATCTTCTGAGGTTGATTGACGAATGAACATCATTGAAACCGCACTCCCCGGCGTGCTCATCGTGGAGCCGAAAGTCTTCGGCGACGCACGCGGATACTTCTTCGAATCCTGGAATCAGGCGGCATATGAGGCTGCCGGCATTACGAATAAATGGGTCCAGGACAACGAATCCAAATCGTGCTTCGGTGTGCTTCGCGGATTGCATTACCAGGCCGCGCCGTACACGCAGGCGAAGATCGTCCGCGCGATCGTCGGCGCCGTGCTGGACGTGGCTGTCGATATCCGCAAGGGCTCGCCGACCTACGGCAAACACGTCGCGGTCGAGCTCTCCGCCGAAAACAAGCGCCAGCTGTACATCCCGCGCGGATTCGCGCACGGTTTTGTCGTGCTCAGCGACGAGGCGATTTTCTCCTATAAATGCGACAACGTCTATATGCCGTCCGCCGAACGCGGCATCATCTTCAACGACCCGGACCTTGCCATCGACTGGCGCATTGATGCCGGAAAAATGCTTCTTTCCGAAAAGGACAAAAAACACCCGCTGCTCGCGCAGATCGAACCGTGGGAGGAAGTGCGATGAAACTCCTCATCACCGGCGGCAAGGGCATGCTCGGACGCACGCTCCAGAATGAGTTCAAGGACTGCGAGATCGTGATCGCCGATCTGCCCGAGGCGGACATCACCGATGCCGCGGGATTCGACAAGTTTTTAGCTGATAATAAGCCCGACGCAGTGATCCACTGCGCCGCCATGACCGCGGTCGACAAGTGCGAGAGCGAGATCGAGTTTGCATACAGGCTGAACGCGTTCGGCACGGCGAACGTCGCCGCCGCCTGCCACCGGCACGGCGTGCGCCTCATCGCCATTTCCACGGATTATGTGTTCGACGGCGATTCCGGCCGCCCATACAACGAATTCGACCGGGCGACCGGCGGCAACACGGTTTACGGCAAGAGCAAGTTCGCAGGCGAGGAAGCCGTTCGGACGCACTGCCCGAACCACGTGATCTGCCGCATCTCCTGGCTCTACGGGCACGGCGGACCGAGCTTCGTCCATGCGATGATGTCGCTCGCCGACGGCACGCGCCCGATGCTGAAGGTCGTGGCGGACCAACACGGCAACCCGACCTCGACGACCGCTGTGGCGCGCCAGCTTCGCAACATCCTCGCGAAACCCGGTCTCGTCGGCACGTTCCACCTCACCTGCGAAGGCGAGGCCACCTGGTTCGAATTCGCGCAGGAGATATTCCGTCTCGCCGGAAAAACGCAGGCGGTTTCTCCCTGCACGACCGATGAATTCCCTCGTCCCGCTCCGCGTCCGAAAAACTCCCGCCTCGACAAGATGATGCTCCGCCTCGCCGGGCTCCCCCCGATGCCGGATTGGCGCGACGCCCTCGCCGAGTTCATGAAGAGCGAATTCTGAGGTTTCCCCCGTTCAACGTGTCGTTTGAACGGAAATAATCCAAGTTCAGACGGAGAGGGTCAGCGGTCTTTTTTGCGCGGGATGCGGTGCGCTCCGGGCGCGACCGGTATCTGTTCGTTTTTGCTCGGGAAAAGGTTCTGATTGTTGGCCTTTGCCGGGATTCGGTGCGAGCTCGGCGCGATCGGGATGCTGTCGTTTTTTGCCGGGAAATCGATTTGAGTGTTGTTTTCGCGCGGAAGGCGATGCTGTCCCGCCGCGATCGGGATATTGCTGTTTTTTGCCGGGAAATCGATCCCCGTTTCGACTTTGCGCGGGACGCGGTGGCGGTCCGGCACGACGGGGATCGTGTTGCCCGGCTCGTTCGTGCGGACGGTCCGCTGTGCGGAAGAGGATGCCGCGACGCGTCCGGTCGTTCCCGAGGAGGACCCGCCGCCGTTTCCGGCGGTTCCCGGGCGCGGTTCGGGGCCGATGCCGGGGAATGGGAATCCCGGATCGAGGGGGCGCGGAGGCGGGATCCAGCCGGGGGGATCGAGCGGAATCACGCCTCGTCTGCCCCAGATCCATCCATCGGAATAGTAGAACCATCCTTCGTAATACGGGACGTATTCGCCGAAGAAGAATGCGTAGCGGAACGGCGGATATGTGTCGGGATCCGCTTCGCCGGAGTCTTGTTTCCGGGATGCTGTCGCGACCGGCTGAGGCGGATCGTCCGTGTCCGTGTCGGCTTCATCCGGTTCGCCGGCATCGGATTCCGGGACGACGATGTCCGGCATGATGACGACGGGGGCGGTCGTCACGACGGGGGATGCGCCCTGCGAAGCCTGCTTTTCGGCGACGGCGCGTTCCGCGGGCGAGACAAGGA
This sequence comes from Victivallales bacterium, assembly GCA_045114235.1. GTDB lineage: Bacteria > Verrucomicrobiota > Lentisphaeria > Victivallales > UBA1829 > UBA1732. Next base: position 54,986 of record JBGUKB010000140.1, on the reverse strand, counting down.
CCGGAGCCTGGTCCGGCGCAAAGACCGCGCGCATCAGGTTTACGAGGTCAGCCGTGCGCTGAAGTCCGTTTCCCCGTTCCCCTGCTGGGGCGTCCGATTCCTGCGCGAAACACGCAGCGGCGAAAAACGCCGCCGCGGAAACCGCGATGCGGATCGCGAATGTCCTGCTGGAAATGTTCATGTTCGTATCCTTGCAGTTGCCTGATATGTTTTAAGATAGCATAAAAAAGATGTTTGTCAAGCGCCATAAAAACGCAATTGGAGAAAATGGGGGACCATCGGAAAGGGATCGCCGGAAATAAAACAGTTTATTTCCTTGTTTCTGCTTGCATATTCGGGAATGCGTGATATAGTTAGTATGAACTTGTGATCCCGGCGGGCATTGTTTCGATTTATGCCTTCTGCGGAATCCTTTTCGGAGAATCGGTATGGAACAGAAAGAACCGGAAACAGAAGCGAAAAACGGATGCGGGACTCTCCCGGACGGGACGATAGCGGCGGATTTGCCGGAAGAACCGGCGGATTCGGCGGCGGAAGAGAACGCCGAAGTGCAGGATGAGGCGGAGATTCCCGCCGATCCTGAGGCCGTGGCCGATTCGCCGGAGGTGGCCGCCGATCCTGAGGTTGTTGCCGGTTCGCCGGAGGTGGCCGCCGACCTGCCGGAGCCGTCGGAACCGGAAGCTCCCGATGATTCGGAGACGATCCAGGAGAAGGAAGCCCCCGACGATTCATCCGGTTTGACGGAAGACCCTGATTCCGATGTTCAAATCGAGCATGGATATTGTGACATCTGCGAAAAGGAAGTCGATTTCCGCATCGACGGGGAATTCCTGCGGGATCATTTCCTTTGTACGGGGTGCAAGTCCCTGCCGAGACAGAGGGCGTTCCTGCATGCCCTGAAGATGTGCTGTCCGAACTGGCGGACCGCCTGCATGCACGAATCCTCGCCCGGCGGACCCTCCTCCGATTTCCTTTTCCGGAACGCGAAGCATTACTCGATTTCGCAATACTATCCCGATCTGCCGTCCGGCTATATGGGGCCGGAAGGGGCGATCTGCGAGGACCTGGAGAACATGTCGTATCCGGACAATGTGTTCGACGTGTTCATCACACAGGACGTCATGGAGCATATTTTCGATGTTCCGGCCGCGTTCAACGAGATAATGCGCGTCCTGAGGCCCGGAGGTTTCTATCTTTTCACCGTGCCGTACTACAAGGACCTGCCGAAATCGTTCTGCCGGGCCAGACGCCTGGAAGACGGTTCGGTCCGGCTCTATTCGAAGGCGGTCTACCACGGCAATCCGGTCGACGACAAGGGCGCGCTCGTCACGTGGGACTACGGCAGGGATTTCCCGGAGCTTGTCTACCGGATGTGCGGCATTTATCCCGTGATCCTGCAGCTTGAAGCGCGCTATTTCGGCCTGGACGGGGAGATGATGGAAGTTTTCATGATGCGGAAACCGCCCCGGAAGACCGATCCTTTGTACTCTCTGCCTCCCGCGTTCTTCTTCACCGGCATTCCTTCCGAATGGCAGCCGTTCCTGACGCCTTTCGAGGACCTCTCTCAGAAAAAGGCAGCCGAGGAGGAAAAGCCCGCCGCACAGGAGGAATCCGCCACACAGGAAGAATCTGCCTCGGAAGGGGAATCCGCCGCGGAGGAAAGTGCCTGCACCGGAGAACCGGCTTCGGAGGAAGCTCCTGCTCCCGTTGAAGACGCCCCGGCTCCTTCGGAAGGATCCGTTGCGGAAGAGGAACCGTCGGAGGAAACTCCTGCTTCCGTTATGGGAGAGACATCTGAAGAGGCGACGGTTCCCGCGGAGGAAGAACCTGCGGAAGAATCCGAACCGGTTTCCGGGGATTCCGCGGAAGACTCCGCGTCCGAGTCGGCGGATGAAGCTTCGCTCCCGAAGCCGTAATCCGAAGCTTCCGGCAGAGCCCATATTTTGAGGATCCGGGGGGACGGATTCTCACGGCTTGCGGGAAAATGCCCCGTTTTTCCGGTGCGTCTGCCCTCTTTTTTTCTAGAAATTTCTAGAAAATAGAAAAAAGAGGTTGAAAGCGGCCAAAAGTATGATATATTGCTCATGTATGATTTTTTTTAACGAAAACAACCGGTGCGCCGTGCGCGCGCCCCGAAACCCCGTATAAGGAGTCAGACAATGATCTTAGCAGACGTCGAACCTACAGTCCTGGCAGTTTATCTCGCGATGGCGGTGGGCTTTATCGTGATGGTCTGGGGAATTAAGAACCTGAACACAAAATCCAACGCCCGCATCATCATGGGGCTCGGCGCGGTCATCGTGTTCGGCTCCGTCGCCGGCAGCTTCTTCGTGTCCGGCGCGAAATCCGAGGACGCCCGTCTGGCGAAGAACGCCCGCGTCTTTCTGAATGCGAAGGCGGAAAAGGCCGCGTCGTATATCGCGGAGCGTTTCCCGGAGGAAGGCAGCGCGGCTTTCCTGATCGATGAAGAGACCTACGGCAACAGCGAATCCGAAAACTACATCGTCCTTCAGGAGCTTCAGAACCGCCTCTCCGAGAAAGGCGTTTCGTGCGAAGACGTGCTCGTCGTCGGCGAGACCGGCATCGACAAGAAGACCGGCGAGGAGAAACGGGAAGATCCCACGGACGCGACGATCATGAAGAAGAAATTGGACCAGGTCTACGACAAGGTCGACGTCGTCGTCAATTTCGTCGGCCTGCCCGGCTCGATCTCCGACCTCAAGAAGATCACGTTCCTCGTGAAGAAGAACAACGCCACGCACAAGAACAACATGCTCCTGATGAGCGACAACGGCCTGCCCTACGTCGAACAGGACATGCTGAAGACCGGTCGTGTGTGCGCCATCATCAACTACGTCAGCGCCGTCGGCGATGCGTTCGATATGCAGAAGAGCACCGCGCCGAAGGACCTTTCCGAGGCGTTCGACATGTTCTACTATTTCGTGAACCCCGACACGCTCGAAAGTTACATTTCGGACAACCCGAACTACTTTATCACGAAATAAGGGTGTTTTGCCAGGGATGCAGCCCGGCGCGGGACGGATACCGAATCCGTCCGGGCGGGAAGGCAAATCGCAACGCATGCCGCCTGTGTTTGGGTTCCTGTCCGGCGTACGGACTGAACCGGACAGGCGGCGGAAAAGAATGACAGACCGGGACGCGGCGACGCGTCCCGAATCATCTACGGAAAGCTGAAAAAGGCAATTTGCAGGGAGAAAACAACATGTCGGAACAAGAAGAAGTCAATGCCGCATTGAAGCGGTTTACGCCCCGGGCGCGCCAGTCGCTCAACCTGGCGCAGAAGGACGCGGAGAAGTCGAACCACGACTGCATCTCCGTGGAACACCTCCTGCGCGGTATCTGTCTGCTCAAGGAAGGCGTCGCGGTCGAAGTCCTGCGCGCCATGAAGGTCGATTTCCAGAATCTGCTGTCGGACCTCGCGCGGAAACTGCCGCAGTCCGGCTCCGAGATACGCCAGATCGGCGCGCCGCCGTTCTCCGCCAGCCTGCGCAAGATCATCATCATGTCCGGCGACGAGGCGCGCGCGATGCGCTGCAACTACATCGGCACGGAGCATCTGCTCCTCGCCATCCTCAACGACGGCGCAACGGCGGCCGCGGGCCTGCTCCGCGCGTCGAAGGTCGACCCGGCGAGGGCGCGCCAGCGGATCCTCGCCACGCTCGACCCGGACTATCTGCCGGATTCCGACGACGAGGACGACGACCGGAACGACGGCGATGACGGCGACAACGACGAATTCGAAGATACGGACGAAAAGCTCTTTGCCGACGGCGACGAGAATGACAACGGCGACGATCATTCCGCGCTGAACGCGTTCGGCCGCGACCTGACCGCGCTGGCGAAGAAGAACAAGCTCGATCCGGTCATCGGCCGTCACAACGAGATCGAACGCGTGATCCAGATCCTCTGCCGCCGCACGAAGAACAATCCCGTGCTCATCGGCGAGGCGGGCGTCGGCAAGACCGCGATCGTCGAGGGCCTGGCGCGCAAGATCGCCGCGGACGATGTGCCGGAGCTCCTGCACGGCAGGCGCCTCGTCGTGCTCGACCTGGCGCTGATGGTCGCCGGCACGAAATACCGCGGCCAGTTCGAGGAACGCATCAAGGCCGTCCTCGACGAGGTGCGCGCGTCCAAAAAGACCATCCTCTTCATCGACGAGCTCCACACGCTCGTCGGCGCGGGCGGAGCCGAGGGCGCCATGGACGCCGCGAACATCATCAAACCCGCGCTCTCCCGCGGCGAACTCCAGTGCATCGGCGCGACCACCCTCGACGAATACCGCAAAGGCATCGAAAAGGACGCCGCGCTGGAACGCAGATTCCAGCCGGTCATGGTCGAGCCGCCCTGCATCGCCGACGCTATCAAGATACTCTACGGGCTGAAGCCCGCCTACGAGGCGCATCACAAGGTGCGCTACGCCGACGACGCCATCGAGGCCGCCGTGAAGCTCTCCGACCGGTTCATCAACGGGCGGTTCCTGCCCGACAAGGCGATCGACCTCATGGACGAGGCTGGCGCGTGCGTGCGCATCGCCAACGCGCCGAAGCATCCCGACCTCCGGGAGACCGAGGACGCCATCCAGCAGATGGTGCGCGAGAAGGAGAAGGCGATCTCCGACCAGAGGTTCGAGGACGCCGCGAAATTCCGCAACCGCGAGCGCGAGCTCCGCGAACAGCTCGAAGCCACGCGCAAGGCGTGGGAGGACGCCCGCAGCGAGACCACGCCGGAAGTCACCCGCGAGGACATCCACCGCGTGCTTTCCAAGCTCACCGGCATCCCGCTGGAACAGCTTCAGGACACCGAGTCCAAGCGCCTGCTCCAGATGGAGGTGGAGCTCGAAAAGAGCGTGATCGGGCAGAGCGACGCCGTACACGCCGTGGCGCGCGCACTCCGCCGCGCCCGCGCCGACCTGAAGGACCCGAACCGCCCCATCGGCTCGTTCATCTTCCTCGGCCCGACCGGCGTCGGCAAGACCCTGCTCGCGAAGTCGCTCGCCGAGTTCATGTTCGGTGACGCCGACTCCCTGATCCAGATCGACATGTCCGAGTTCATGGAGAAGTTCAACGTGAGCCGTCTTGTCGGCTCCCCGCCCGGCTACGTCGGGCACGGCGAAGGCGGCGAGCTGACCGAACGCGTCCGCCGCCATCCGTACAGCGTGGTGCTGTTCGACGAGATCGAAAAGGCGCACCCGGACGTGACCCACATGCTGCTCCAGATCATGGAGGAAGGCCGCCTCACCGACACGCTTGGACGCAACATCGACTTCCGCAACACCATCATCATCATGACCGCGAACGTCGGCGCGGAACGCCTCGCGAACGGCGCGCCGCTCGGATTCGCGACCGGATCGGGCGTGAACGACGATTACGACAAGCTCCGCGACAGCCTGCTTGAAGCCGCGCGCAAGGCGTTCAAGCCCGAGTTCATCAACCGTCTCGACGAGCTGATCGTCTTCCGCAAGCTCGGCCCCGAAGAACTCCGCCGGATCGTCCGGTTGGAGCTCTCCAAGCTCGTCGCGCGCCTCGCCGACCAGGGGCGCAAGCTCGAAATCGACGACGACGTGATCGAATGCCTGGTCAACTCTGGCGCGAACCCGGAACACGGCGCGCGTCCGATCCGCCGCGCCGTCGGCACGCTCATCGAAGACCCGCTCGCCGACGAGATCCTGCGCGGCACGTTCCACGGCTGCTCGAAGATCCATGTCTCCATGGCGGACGGCAAACCGGCGTTCTTCCCGGAAAACGATTAACCCAAGCTGAAAACCGCGATGGAACAGCACGAGACAGCAGAATTGAACGAACAGGCGCAGGAACAGGCGCGTGTTTCCGCCGAAGAGACGGATTCCGCGGCGTACCTGACGCCCGGCCAGCTCATGGTCCGCAGGTTCTTCCGCGAGAAGACCGCGGTCGCGGGTCTCGTCTTCGTGATCCTGCTGATCCTTGCCGCCGTCGCCGCGCCGCTTTTCGTGAACGGCAAACCACTTCTGATCGTGGCGGCGGACGGAACGCTTTCGAGTCCGGCGCTGCGCGACTTCTTCGCCCCGGACGCGCAGGAAGTCTTCGTGGAAAAGATGTTCAACTGGCTGTTCCTCGCGATCCCCGCCACGCTCATTTTGTACGGCTGCTTCCGGAAACGCAAACGCGTCTTCTGGTCCGTGCTTGCCGTGGTCCTGGTTCTTCTCGCTGTGCCGTTCTGCCTCTCGAAAGCGCAGATGACGCAGCTCGACTGGCGGAAGGCCGCCGCTGAAGACACGGCATCGAAATACTACTTCGCGGCGGTCCCGTACGGACCGTTCGAGACGTCGCCCGACACCTACGCGATGCCCTCGAAAAAGCATCCGTTCGGCACGGATAATGTTGGGCGCGACGTCTTCGCGCGCATGACGTACGGGGCGCGTGTGTCGCTGGCGGTCGGATTCCTCGCGACCGCGATCGAGCTTGTGCTCGGCACGATGATCGGGCTCTTCTCGGGGTACCGCGGCGGGCGCGTCGACCTCGCCGTGCAGCGTCTGGTCGAGATCGTGATCTGCTTCCCGACCTTCCTGCTGCTCCTGATCCTGATGTCGATCATGCTGGACTACGGGGCGCGCCAGTCGATCCTGCTGGTGATCTTCGTGCTGGGGATGACCGGGTGGCCCGGCCTCTCGCGTCTGGTGCGCGGCGAGGTGCTGAAGGCGCGCCAGATGGCGTACATCCAGAGCTGCGAAAGCCTCGGCGTGCCCCTGCACAGCATCCTCTTCCGGCATCTCCTGCCGAACGTCTCCGGCCCGATCTTCGTCTCGTTCGCGTTCAGTATCGCCGGATTCATCCTCGCGGAGAACAGCCTGAGCTTCCTCGGATTCGGGGTGCAGGCGCCGTCCGCCAGCTGGGGCGAGCTGCTGAAACAGGCGTTCGCCGATCCGCTGAGCTACTGGAACCTGATGCTGTGGCCCGGCCTCGCCATTTTCCTGTGCGTGACCGCGTTCAATTTCATCGCGGACGGCATCCGCCGTTCCATCGACCTGAAGAGCTGACTATAACCCGGAAGGAGCCTTCCTATGCCGATCACAATCCGATTCAAAATGCAGGAGGGCGCGGAAGACCTCGCCCCGAAGAAAGCCCACGAGGACGACGCCGCCTGGGACCTGAAAAGCCGCGTGGACGTCGAGGCCGCGCCGGGCAAGGTCACGCTCATCCCGACCGGGCTGTTCCTCGAGCTGCCCGCCGGATATGAGGCGCAGATTCGCCCCCGCAGCGGACTCGCGCTCAAGCACGCCGTGACCCTGCTCAATACGCCCGGCACCATCGACGCCGGATACCGCGGCGAAGTCTGCGTGATCCTGTTCAACGCCGGGGAAAACGTGTTCCCCGTGCGCCGCGGCGACCGCATCGCCCAGATGGTGATCGCCGAGCTTCCGCAGGTCGTCCTGACGCCCGCCGTCGAGCTGAACGAGACCGACCGGAACGCCGGCGGATTCGGTTCGACCGGCATCCACTGAGCAGTCATGACCGGCGCAAATGGTTTTCGCCCTTGTTTTTTATCAGAAAAAGTGGTATAATTAAAGTTGTGATTTCTAAATCCCCCTCCATCTCCAACACAGTGAAAGGATCTGAAACCATGAGCCGATCACATCGGAAGAAGACATACAAGACCAAGACAAACAAGCGTCTTGAGGACTGTATTGCCGGACTCGAATGCATGAAACCGCGCGGGCGGAAACGGATTCCGTACAGGAAAGCGATGGAGTGTCTGAATGCCTTTGCGGAGCGGATCAAGCGGCTGGAACAGGATAATTCGGTCCTGAACGAGGCGTTGAAGGCGTTTGTCCTGAAGGATACGTACAGCATGCACCAGCTCGGAGCCCGGTACGTGACGGGCGGGTATGGGGACGGAGAGCAGGCGGATTTTGACCTCGGCATCCGGTTCTACAAACGGGGCGCGATGCTGGGAGACATCGAGTGCCAGTGGGATTACGCCATGATGCTGTATTCCGGGGAACACATGCCGCAGGACAAACGGGAGGCGCTTATCTGGTTTCGGAAAGCCGCCGAAAACCCCGTGGACCGGTACGGCCGGAGAAAAGACGCGCTCGAAATGTGCGAGATCATCCGGCAGGAGCTTGCCGAACAGGAATCCGATCCATCCGCAACACCATGATTTTTTTTGGTTTTTATAAAGAAAGCGGACTTGAAAAAACGGAATTGTCGGCTATGTTGGAATTAAAACCCAAATTAGACGAGGTTTGAGCTATGTATATAACGCGACACTTGACCGAGGCGATTCATACCGGGCAAAGGAAGCCCCACGCGTTTTCATCGAAAGGTTCTTCCCCCCGTGTTCAACATCATTTCAGCCCTTCTTATGATATTCGGATAAGCGATTCGGGAATGCAATTCACGAAAAAAATTCGAACCATTGTCTTTGCCGTCATCGCGGTCTTCCTGATCGTTGCATCGTTCACCGGATGCGAAACGACGAAAGAGATCAACGAAGATTATCTTGTCGTTTCCAGCATGGCGGTGATTCCGAATGAAGAGGATCACGGCATGCTGACGCTGAAAATCGAGGGCGACTATGCGGAAAGCACCTGGGGCATCAAGAGCATCGAACAGGAAACAAACGGCAATATGATCGTTCTGTCCGGCACTTTGGTGTCGGAAGGACAGGGCGCATTCGAATACGAGGTCGAGATTCCTCCGCATGTCGATGTCGTGAAGTTCAACAAACGGGTCTTGTGGACACGGAATCGTAAATAAGGCTTTCCCGCCGGAGAAAACTGTATGAAAACGCTCCCGATCCCCTCGAAACTGCTGAAAACACTGGCGCTGGCGGCATTGCTCGCGCCGTTCGCGTGCGCGGCGGATGAGGCGGAGAAAGCGCCGGAACCCGATCTCGGCTGGATCGGAGACTGCTATTACTACGCGGACGGCGGGTATTACCACAAGGACGGCGTGTACTGGCGTCCGGACATGAAGACGCACTACGTGTACGAGGAGGAATGCTGGCATCTCGCGAACGGCGGCATCCTGACCGGGACGGGCGTCTATTTCCCGCCGGTCGCCGCGCCGTCGGGCGCGCTCGGCATCCCGTGGCGTCTGGCGGCAGTGACGGCGGCACTGATCGCGGGGCCGCCGGAGAATCCCGGCAAACCGCCTGCGAAACCGCCCGTCCGGGTGATTATAGAAAAACGCAACTGACCGTTTTTATAGAAGCTCGCCCGTCTTCGGGTCGATGAGGCGGAATTCCTCGACGTGGATCGCCGGGTCCGCGCGGAATTCGAGGTCGCGGCCATATTTGCTTTCCATCTCGTAGAGGATCTTCGCGTCGTCGTTTTTGAGGCGCGCGAGCACGGCGGGGTTCAGGATGACCCGCACGGTGGCGGCCTTCTTCGACTTCGTGCGCTGCTTCAGGATTTCGAGCAGGCGGCGCTGGATCTCCACGCTCATGCTGATGGCGGACTTCACATGGCCGGAGCCGCCGCAGTACGGGCACGGGTCGAACAGCGAATCCTGCACGCTCTCGCTCTCGCGCTGGCGCGTCATTTCCATGAGCCCGAACTTGCTGATCGGGAGGATTTTCGTGCGGGCGCGGTCGAGGTCGGCGAGCTTGTTCATCGTGCGGTTGACCTGTTCGCGGTCGGAGCTGTTCGCCATGTCGATGAAGTCGATGACGATCTGTCCGCCGATGTTGCGGAGGCGTATCTGGCGCGCGATCTCCTTCGCGGCCTCGAGGTTGGTGTTCAGGATCAGCTCGCGCTGCGCCTTGCCGGCCTTGGATTTGCCGGTGTTGATGTCGATCGCCACGAGTGCCTCGGTCTCGTCGATGCAGAGGTAGCCGCCGCCGGGGAGGTTCACGATGCGGTTGTAGATTTCGGCGACCTGGGGCGTGACCTTGTAGCGGTCGAACACGGATTCGGCGCGTTTGTGGCGCGTGATCTGCGTGTTGAAGTCGTTCCCGACGAACTTCTTGAGCGCTTCGACCAGGAAGTCGTACTTGTCCTTGTCGTCGACCACGATCTCGTCGATGTCATCGGTCAGCAGGTCGCGCACGGTACGTTCCAGCAGGTCCGGTTCGGCGTAGACGAGCGCGGGGGCCTTCGGCTTCAGCAGGGCGTTGTCGACCTTCTCCCAGAGTTCGAGGAGCATTTCCAGGTCGCGCTGGAAAAAGACCGCCTTGCGGTGTTCGCCGACGGTGCGGCAGATGAGGCCCATTCCGTCCGGGAGCTTCAGCCCGAGCAGAATCTTGCGGAGGCGGTCGCGTTCCTTCCTGTCCTCGATGCGCGAGGAGAGCCCGATGTGCTTGGAGTAGGGGAGCAGGACCAGGTAGCGGCCGGGGATGGTGATGTTGGTCGTGACGCGCGCGCCCTTGGTGCCGATGGGGCCCTTCGTGACCTGCACGAGGAGTTCGGAGCCGGCGGGGAAGACGCGCGGGATGTCCTCGATGGTGATCCTGCCGGTGTGGATGCGCTCCTCCATCTCCTTCAGGCGTTTGGCGCGGTCGCCGCCCGTCACGAGGTTGCGGAATTTCTCGCTGAGGAGGGAGATGATGTGCTTTTTCTTTTTCGGGGAGGCGTCGGTCTCCTTGACACGCTCGCGCTCCTCGCCGATCTTTTTGATGTTGTCGAGGATGTCGTAGGAGGCGGGGAGCATGTCGCGGAAGTGCATGAAGGCGTTCTTCTCCGCGCCGATGTCGACGAAGCACGCTTCCAGGCCCGGTTCGATGCGGACGATCTTGCCGAGGTAGATGGACCCGGCGACGATGTCGTCGCCCTTGCGCTCGATCTGGTAGTCCTCCAGATGGCCGTTGATGAGCAGTGCCGAGCGGGTCTCAAGTTCCTCGCAGTTCAGGATGATCTGTTTTTTCTCTTGAGGCATGAGTTGGGAAAATCTTTCACGGGGTTGGCTGCTGTTCGGGCTGGCCGTTCAGCAGGACGTCGCCGACTTCGAGGCGGGCGCCGTTCAGGAAATCGGCGACGGGCATTTCCTTTTTTCCTTCGGGCACGATGCGGTCGAGCAGCAGGGAACCGGAGCCGCAGGACACCATGATCCTGTTGTCGGCGAGTGCAGTGATCTTCCCCGGCTCCGCATTGGGCGCTTTGAAGGACGTATACGACGCTTTCGTGATCTTGACCGACATGACGCGTCCGCGCACGTTGACGCGGAAGGACATCGACGGCCAGTTATGATAAGCCCTCACCTTTCGTTCCAGGACGGCGGCGTCTTCGTTCCAGTCGACGAACCCGTCCGATTTTCGGATTTTGACCGCGATCGTGACACCCTCGGCGGGCTGCGGACACGGCGTGATCTCGCCGCGCGCGATGCGGCCTACGCAGTTGCAGATGCGGCTCCCGGCCATCGCGGAGAGCGTGCGTTCCAGCTCCTCCGAGGTGATCCCGGGCGGGACGGGCATGCGGTGCATCTCGTAGATCGGCCCCGAGTCCAGCCCCCGTTCCATCTGCATAAACGTTACTCCGGTGATGTCGTCTCCGTTCAATACGCAGGTGGTGATGGGCGACGCCCCGCGGTATTTCGGGAGAAGGGACGCATGGACGTTCAGGCAGCCGAGCGGCGGGAGATTCAGGATCGGTTCCCGCAGGATCTGTCCGAACGACACCACCACGATCATGTCCGGCTCCAGCGCCGCCGCGTGGTCCAGGAACTCCGGAGTGTTCACGGACTGCACGCGTTCGCACGGGATCCCCGCCGCATCCGCGTACCGTCCGAGCGGAGTCGGCGTCAGCACGCGTTTGCGCCCCGCCGCGCGGTCCGGCTGGGTCACGGCCACGGCGAGCGTGAGGTCATGGCTGTTCGCCAGGGCCTCGAGGATCGGGACGGCGAAAACGCCGGCTCCCATAAACAAAATGCGCGGGTTTCTGATCATGATGTTTTTTCACGTCCGAAAAAAGTTTTAAACTTTAATATATCATAAAAGCCCGCCTTTTTCAAATGCTATTTGCTGAAAATTTACCAGGGCAAGCCCTGGACTGCGGTAGTGCGCTCAGCTTCGCTTGCGCACGAGGATGCGGAAACTCTGCTGCGGCAGCGCCCGGCTTTGCCCGGAACGGAAAAAAACAGGCTGTTTCCGGGTGCGGAAAAGCAGCCCGGAGCTGGAGAAAGGCGGGCTTCAGTCCGCGAATCCGAACTCGCGGAGGGCGTCCCGCACCGGCTGAACGATTCCGGCCTTTTCCCGGCTGAATTCCATTGCCAGATCCGTGTCCCGTCTGACGCCGAGCGAACCGGTGGAATAACACGTCGCAAGTTTTCTCACCGCGGGAGCATAGCCGTGTTCCGCCCCCGCCTGATACCAGCGGAGCGCGTTGGCGCAGCTGACGGGATCGTCCTTCCTTTCGGCGTAGAAGTCGCCCAGCATGACCTGGGCTTCCGGGCTGTCCTTCATCGCCGCCTTCAGCAGCCATTCCTCCTCCTTCTCCCGGCTCTTTTCGACGCCGATGCCGAGCCTGTAACAGCGCGCCATCCGCATGAAAGCCGTGGAAACGCCGACATATCTGTCCGCCGCCAGAGTGCAATACCGGAACGACTCGGAATCCGACTTGCCGACTCCGATCCCCTTCTCATAGCACGTGGCGAGCACCAGCCTGTACGCCTCCCGGTCGGTGACATAATGCTCGGCTGCAAGCAGGTTCTTCATTGCCTTCGCGGCCTGTTCCTCGTAGCGTTCGTCGCCGCTTTCCCGGTAGCAGATCGCGAGCATCACATGGGATTTGTAATTGTATGCGCCCGATCCCCCATCGTCCGCCGCTTTGCGATACCATTTCTCCGCTTCGGCCTTGTCCTGCTTCACGCCGTCGCCCAGATAATAGCAGTCTCCGAGCGCGGAGGCCGCAAGGTATGCCGGACGATCTTTCTTCTCGTGCTCAACCGCCCTGCGATACCATTTGACGGCCTCGGCCTTGTCCTGTTTCACGCCCTTCCCGGCGGCATGGCACTGTCCCACGAAATACATGGCGTAACTGTCCAGTTCGGCGCCGTTTTTCTCTGCCCGAAGGTACCATTTGGCGGCTTCGCCTTCGTCCTGCTTGACGATGTTGTCCCGGTCCCGATAACATTCGGCGAGGTACATCTGCGCCGGAGCGTAGTTCAGATAAGCGGCCCGGATGAGATACTCCGCCGCCCGGTCACGGCTGATTTCAGGGTCGGGATAGGTCCCGCGCGCCGAACGGGCGAGCTCGTACAGCGCCGGAGCATAATTCTGTTCCGCGGACAGCGTCAGCCAATCCCGGCGCCGTTCGCGGCTGTAATCCTTTCCGGAACCGTAGTACTTCCCGGTCCGGTACTGCGCCTCGGCGTTTCCATGCTCCGCCGCGCGGAAAAACCACAGCAGGGCGTTGAACTCGTTTGCGGTTCCCCCGGCCTCTTCACTTTTCAAATACAGGTTCGCAAGGGCGCACTGAGCTTCCGCGAGGCCCTGTTCCGCAGCCTGCCTGTACCGTTCGATCGCCTCCGCGTCGTCCTGCGGTACGCCGGTCCCCGTCTCGCAGCATTTTCCAAGTTCGAACTGCGCCTCGGCGTTTCCATGTTCCGCCGCCTTGAAATAACATTCGACAGCCTCTTTCATGTCCTTTTCGACCCCCAGACCCTCCGCGTAACAGCGTCCGAGCCGGTACAGCGCACCGGGGTGATTCTGTTCTGCAGCCGCGCGGAACCATTTCGCCGACTCCGGCGTGTCCTGTTTGACGCCGATGCCGCTGAAAAACGCCAGCCCGAGCTGATATGCGGTCTCCGCGTCGCCGGCCTGCGCCCGGCGGACCATCCGGCGGATATTCGTCCGGTTTTCGATCAGCCAGCTGTATTTTTTGTAACTGTTATGGGGATTGTCGTACCACTTCTCCGCCTCCTCCAGGTCGGCTTCCACGCCCTTGCCGAACTCGTAACAGAATCCCAGTTCGTAGAACCCATACCCCTCCCTCTGCATATCCGCGCTGATCCTGTACCACTTCGCGGCTTCCGCGTAATTCTGTTTGAAGCCGTTCCGACCGTAGTAATAACTGTCGGCGATGTCCGTCCGCAGCATGGTGACATCCGATGAATCCTCGAGTATTCTGGCATTCAGCCCGTTGTCGAAAACCTCCAGTTCCCCGGGATCCGGGTGGCGCATGACACGTTTTCCGATCTGCAGTTCGCGGCGCGTGTAATCGCCCAGATTATGCCTGTTCCATTTCCGCGCCTCGCCGATGTCGCATTCCGTGCCCCGGCCGTTTACATAACACTCCGCGAGTGCGGAGCACGCGGCGGGCAGGCTCTGTTCGGCCGCCTTCTTATACCAATGGAACGCTTCGGCCTCGTTCTTTTCGACTCCGTATTCGCCCCGGTCGCAGCATCTGCCGTACACAAACTGCGCCAGAGAATAACCGAGTTCCGCGGCCTTTCGATACCATTTCCCCGCCTCGATTTCGTCTTTTTCGACGGCTTTTCCCTCGGCATAATACACGCCGGTCCGGTAGATCGCCCGCGCATACCCGGCTTCCGCCGCCTTCCGATACCATTTCAGGGATTCGACCGAATCCTTTGTTACGCCGTCGCCCGTTTCATAGCACATGCCCAGCACATGCTGCGCGGGGGCATACCCGGCTTCCGCCGCCTTCCGATACCATTTCAACGCCTCGTCAAGGTCTTTTTTGACCGGCGCGCCGAATACCTCGGAATAAGAACAGTCTCCGAGCGCATATTGGGCGGGGGCATAGCCCAGATCCGCCGCTTTCCGGTAGAAAACCCAGAAACGCGCTTCCGGCCGGATGATGCCGGAGGCGGGAAACGAATAGATGCTTTCGGCGTATTTGCCGAGGAGATAAAGCGCTTCGGCGTCGTCCTTGTCCGCCGCGTCCTGAAGCGGTTTCAGCGCCTTCTGCCGCAAATCCCGTGCCTGCGCCTCGTTTCCTTTTACCCCGCGTCCCCTGCGGTAACACTCGCTGAGCATGTATTGGGCGGGCGCATATTCCATGTCCGCCGCCTGCCGGAAGCGTGAGGCCGCCTCCTCGAAACGCTCGTTTTCGTATGCGGCAACCCCGGCATCATAAAGACTCCGCGCCTCGGAATTTGTTTCGTTTGCGGATGTGGCATCCGACAGCTGCGTTTGCGTTTCCTGCGCCATGACGGGATATGCGAGGAGGACGGAGAGGAACAGGAGGGGGAACAGTTTCATGTCGGATTCCTTGTTTCAGGTTGGAAGAGGTTATGCTAGAAACGGATACGGGGCGCAGGAACAGTTCGAAGACTGATGGCTAATATATCATCCGTCCAGGCAAAAGTCAAGCCGTGCAAATACTTTTTGGGCATCGGCGCGCCGACCGATCATCCAGGCGGAATAACGGTCGAAAAGCATCTTTTTCGAGAGCGGGGAAGAGGGACTTATTCCGTCTGTGCTTCCGGCGTTTTTACCGCGGTTTCGGGCAGGATCACGCGCATGGAGACATGGAACAGTTTCGGCGTGCCGCGGAGTTTCTGATACCAGGCGGGGACGGCGCGCGGGAACTGCATCTCGCGGATCTCGCCGAGCCGTTCCGCCGGGATCGTATTCGTGAAATCGAAAAGCCTTTGAACCTCGTCCTCATCGAATTTCTCGTCCCAGATCAGGACGCCGCCGCGTTTCATGATGTCGTCCGGGTCGATCCACTGGCTCTGCGTGACGTCGGCGTCGAAGAACGCTTCCGGCGCTTCGGGGGAGTACACGGCCACGTTGCACGAGCCCTTGCGGTCGGAGATCACGTAGGGCATCGGCTGATCCGAGACCTCGTGCCACAGGGCGGTCGCCGCCGCGGTTACGGCGTGTCCGGGGTAGTTCTCATAGTCGCAGCCGCGTTTCTGGTACCCCTGATTCTCCAGCGAACGCAGCACGAAGATCACGCCGAAGACGAATCCCATCAGCAGCGTGGCGGCCAGGTAGGCGCGCGCCTTGATCCGCGTGATGCGCGGCGACCAGACCATGAAGAGCCACACGCCCATGAACGGGAAGCACGGCACGACCCACGAATAATTGATCTTGCCGCCGGTCACGAGCGAGAAGACCAGCGCCGAGGCGAACGAACCCCAGCAGCAAGACCACACGAACACCTTATCGAACGCGGAATACTGCGTCCGGTCGGCGCGTTTCCGCCGCCACGGGAAGAACAGCGCGAAGAAGATGACCGCCACGCCGAATACCTGCGCCGCGCGGTCCAGCGCCTTCAGCGGACGCGTGAAATGGTCGGAAAGCGTTATGGTCTCGCCGCCCGACAGCGCCGCGCGTCCCGCCGCGTAGTGGAACGGCTTGAAGTCGTTGGAGAAGAGCCAGAGGATGTTTGGCAGGACCACGAGGACGAACGGGATCGCCGCCAGGTAGAACTGCGGCCTGCGGAAGACGGAGCGGCCTTCCTTCGTGAACAGCAGCGGGATTGCCACGCACACGTACATCGCCGGCGCGAAATACTTCACCATCATGGCGAGTCCGGCGAAGAATCCGGCGCACAGCCAGTACAGCCAGCTTTTCTTTTGGTTGCCTTTTACGCCGAGGTAGACGAACAGCATGGTCAGCGGCCACACCGCGAGCTCCATCACGTCATCGCAGAGTTCCGTCGCCTTGATGCCGTAGAAGTTGATGAAGAGGAGCGTGACCGCGGCGAGGAACGCCGTGCGGAGCGGCAGGATGCGTTTCGCCACCTGGAACACGCAGAAGATGCCCGTGAACACGCAGACCTGGCTCGCGAGGAAGCTCGAGAAGAACGCCTTCCCGCTCAGATACCACACGCCCGCGCCGAAAAACGGCCCGGCGTACGGGTTCTTGTCGAATCCGAACTGGAAATGGCGGCCCCACACGATGTTTTCCAGCACGTCGATGAAATCGTTCGCGAGCGCGATGCACGGCAGCACGGTCCAGAAGACCAGCCAGCCGGACAGGATGATAAGGAGGATGCGTGTGAAGTTCACGCCGTCCGCGCCGTGATCGTTTTCATCGTCGAAAAGATAATGGCGGAAGAAATTGACGACCGGGTTCGTCTTTTTTTGCGTTTCCGGTTGTGAGGTCTGTTCGGTTTTCATGGGGCTGAAGGAATCCTGTATCAAAAAAAGGGGGGAATCGTCTGAACTGAAACGATAGAAAAACGGTTGTTTTTTTTATTGCAAAATGCAATGGTATCTAACTAATATAGCACATTTTTAATGGCAATTCAAACGGGAGGAAGCAAAAAACGTTCCGTTAAAAAATAATATCGGGATGTCCGCCTGTCACGATCATCACAATCCCCAACGGGATGTAATACGGCAGCAGCAGGACGTCGCCGACGACCGCCAGGGGCGTCATCAGGACACATGCCCCGTACCAGAGCGGATTGTAGGAATTCCGAAGCTGCCTGTTTTTCTCTATGATGTCCCTCTGGACCTGTTCGTCGAAGCGGGAAAGCTCCGGATATGCCAGCATTTCACAGCGGTCTCCGTCCGCGGTTTGCTGCTGCGGAAATACGAAGCCGTAATAATAGCCGAAGTCGAACCCCGTCGTAAGCCGGTTGTCCATCGGCGGATAGCCCAATTCGATCAGGCACGGTTCGGACAGGCGAGGATAGTCCTCGGGAGCGATCCGCAGCCGGATCATATCGCCGGGGCGAACACCGGATTCGGCGCTTATCGTTTGGGCATCGACATATTTCCCATCCCGGATCAGATCCGCTACCTCGAAACGGTTTGCCGTTTTTTCTCCGTCCCGGCTCTTTCGCTGCATGTAGGAATACGTCGAATAAGGCTCCTTTTCCAGAATAACGGGGATCATGTCCTCCCGGACGGAGTCCAGATTGACACGCATTTCGAAGGGGTCACAGGTGGCGCGTGTCAGGAAGAACGGCAGGGACAGCGTCGTTTTCCTGAGGCATGTATAGGTGAACTCGCTCCCGTCCGGCGAAACCTCATAATACCGGTCGTCAAGAGTCGCAACCCTGTCTCCGATGCTCCAGGCATTCCGGATACAGCACCCGGATGCGCACAGGCAGACGGAAAGAAGCGCGAACACAAAGGATATCCGATGATTCCAATTCGTGATCCTGTTCCAACTCATTTTCAGTCGTTCCTTTCGAAAATGGTTTTGTGTGTTAAAGAGGCGCAACTGGGTAGTGAGACTAACCGGTTGGTTCCTGTCTTATTCATTCTTCCTGACTCTACTTGGTTCCATGCTGGAATCATCACTTTCGTAGTAGTAGGAGTAATCAATCCCTTTCATGAACATTTCACGGTTGTTGATTTTATCCGTCAATGCTGCAAACAGCAGAGCTTTTATGGGAGCATTATCCGAAGGACTTTGTTCCATGGCGTCGAGATACTGCTTCTTGCCGACCCGGCTCCAGTCAACACATCTCTTCAGTGTCCGCTTCAACATCAGGTCAAGCCAGATTCGCGTGCTGCGTCCATTTCCCTCCAGAAACGGATGCGCTATGTTCATTTCAACGTATTTGTCGATGATTTCGCCGAATGTGGTTTCCGGCATCCGCTCGATCGCGGGGAGGATCGTACTGAAATAATTGGCGTTGGCAAAGAGAAAGCCTCCCTTGCTGATATTCTTTTCCCTGATCTTTCCTGCAAAGTCATACAGTCCGCCGAACAGATAAGCATGAATCTGCTGGAGGCATTCCACCGTTCCGGGTTCCAAAGCAGCCAGCAACCCGCTTTCAAAGAGGTCATATGCTTTTTTCTTGCTTTGCCCGTCGATGGTGTTGTCGCTGTAAAGGAACCAATCCAGAAAAGACGATGCCCTTGCATTGGGAAAACTCTTGACGAGTTCAATGATTCCGGCGCTGTCCAGACAGTCTGTCTTACGCTGCCTGCCGTCAGCAGAAATCAGCCTCAACCCCTTACATTTTGTAAGGGTTTGGTTTCCGGTCTTCTTGAGGCGGCTTTTCAGGACATACCAGTAATTCGCGGGATCGGAGCTCAAATTCAGGGCGGCAACAATGTCCACGACAGAAAACCACCACTTATCGTTTTCATCGTCCCAGATCGCGCGGACTTCGCGGTCGTTGTAAAAACGTACGGAAACTTTTTTCTCGCTCATATTGTCCGCCTCATTGAAAATGCCTCTTATTTCGTTATAAAGATACACCTGCTTGCGCGATAATGCAAGCCGGAAAAAACACTTCGTCGTTTACTGGCGGGTGCCGGTGTTGCGGCCGCCGAAGCCGGGCATCCTGCCGTTGTTGCGGCCGGGACCGAATCCCTGTCCCTGCGCGGGCTGCTGGCCTGTGCGGCGGCCTGAACGGAGCGGATTCTGAGGCTGATTTTGCGTTTGCTGCTGAGACTGTTGTTGCGCCTGAGTTTGCGGCTGGGCCTGCGTGCGCGGTCTCGGGTTCTTCGGATCGGGGCCGATGGTGAGGATGAGGTCGCGGCCGTCGACTTCGATGTTGGAGATGTCGAGCCCGGAGGGGGTGCCGTCCCACCAGAGGCTGTCCGGCTTCGAGGTATCGTTGAAGACGACGCGGTCCGGCGGATAGAAATAATCTGTGGCGATGCCGTTGCAGTCCCTGCCGTGCGTCTGGTGGCCGAAGGTGCCGGGGCAGGGCTTTTCGAGGAGCGGTTCGCCGCCGGCCTGTTCGAGCGAGATCTCGTAATGCTTTTCGAGCGTCATCTCCTCGTCCTCCTCCATGTCGGTCACGGCGTCGTCGACGTGCCAGATGGCGAGCCCGTGCGAGGGGAGCGCGCGGTAGAACGACGTGTCGGCGTTGCGGTTTTCGAGGAGGAAATACTCGTCCGGGTTGGCGGGATTGCGGTAGATGTAGCCGTACTCGCTGGAGGCTGGGATGCGGACCTTGCCCTTCGACGGGAGCGGGAGCGCCTTCAGCCAGCCGAGGCGGTAACGGAAGGGGCCGGCGAGGGCGGTCGGGTTGGTCTGGAGCCCGGAGATGCGGTCGTACATGCCGATGCCCATGATGCAGTGGTTGCCGAGGCCGTGAGAGACCTTCTGCTCGTTCTTCGGCGTCTTGTCGCTCTTTTCGCCGTAGTCGACGTAGTCCAGAATGTCGAACGTCTGGTGCATGATCTCGTGGATCAGGATGCTGACCGTGGGGCTGTCCTGGATGCCGCAGATCAGCACCTGCATGCTGTGAAGTCCGCCGGGCAGGCGGATCTGGTCCATCGGCGTAAACCAGTGCGCCTGCGGCCAGAGGCCGTCGAACGAGCTGTTGCGCGAGTAGAGCACGCAGGCGGAACGGATGGTGCCGTCCGGCTCCCTCGAGATGGTCGAGAGGTCGAAATCCTTCGGGAGCTTCGCCATCGCCTCCTTGATGAGCATGTCCGCGCCGCGGTAGTTCAGCGCCTTCTGGTAGTAGTCGCGTTCGTGGTCCGCCACGACGTAGTCGGATACCTTGTATTTGAGGTCGCACCTGCCGAAGGACTGGTTGTCGACGAAATCATGGATGCTGCAGGAGTTGCCGTATCCGCGGTAGTTCTTCTCGTTCAGGAAGAACTCGACCTTTTCCTTCGGGATGATCACGTTCTCCGGGTCGTCCGGGAACTTCACGAGGACGACGAGCCCGGTGATATGGTCCTGATGAAGCGGCGTCTGCGCGTATTGCTGAGGTGTTTTCGGGATGTTCGCGGCGGGTTTCAGCGCGAGGCGGAATCCGGCGTCGAACACCGGGACCGAGGCGTCGACGGGCCTGCACGCGGTCACGGTGCAGTCTTCCGGCGAACAGTGCCAGGAGCCGCCGCGCATGGCGCAGAGGTCGCCCTTGTACGCGGCGGTGAAGTCGCGCATGAACCAGTCGAGGCAGAGTTCCTGCACGTTCCCGTGCATGTCATAGAGCCCCCAGGCGTTGGGCGCTTTCCGCCCGGCTTCGGACACGGATGGTTCGGGGTTGAAGGCGTTGCCTCGGTACCAGGCGACTTCCGCGAGCGCCATGGAAACGTTATTGCGTGCTCGCAGGTCGCGTCCGCTGTTGAGTTCGGTCGTCGTTCCGGCGCGGCACGCGTATTCCCACTCGGCCTCGTTCGGGAGCGTGAACCGGTAGCGGAACGAGCTCGGCAGCGACTTGTTCAGGCGGGCGCAGAATTCCTTCGCCTGTTCCGCCGAAACGTCGTACACCGGGAGATTCGGACCGACGCTGTACTGTTTTCCGCCCGGACGCGCCGCCTCGGAAAGCTGTTTCTGCGTGGTCTTCATGACGGCCTGCCACTGCGCCTGCGTTACCTCGAATTTCCCGATGGACAATTCGTTCTCCTTGAACTTGTACACCACGCGCCCGTTCTTGTCGACTGTTTCATTTGCCGCCGGCTTGCGGTTCACCTGCATTGCGATGGACCCGGCGGGCAGCGTGACGAGCTCGAGCGGGATCTCGCCGGGGAGCATGAATCGAATGGAGGGCAGGGAGCCGTCCTTGTGTTCGTAGATCGGCGTGATGGCGGACGCGCAGGAGGCGTTCAGGAACGCCGCGGCGCAGAGGAGGCAGGAGAGCAGGGCGGAACGGAATTCGGTCGGGCGGGTATGTATCGTCATGAGGAAAAAGCTTTCTGAGGATCGGGAAAAACGGAGTATTTCGGAGATTAAACAATAGTATAGCACGCCCGCGCGGATTTGTCAAGCGCACGGAAAAACTTGTACAGCAAATTTGACCATGCCGGGTTTTCTTGCGTTTTTTCAGGAGAAAGTGTATGCCGCGCAGGAAATACCGCTGGAAAAACCTGCGCAGGCAATTATAGTAAACGGAAACCGGGCGCATGAACTCCGCCGCAGGGGGTGCGGAACGGGAGCGCCCGGACCAAATCAAACAGGAGGGAATCCATCTATGAAAGGCCTGACCCAGAAACAGAAAAACATCATCGAGTTCATCAACGAATTCATGACCACGCAGGAAATGGCGCCGACCATCTACGAGATCGCCGAGCACTTCCACATCAAGACCTCGACCGTCTTTGCCCACATCCGGGCCCTGCAGAAGAAAAACTACCTCACGCGCAGCTCGAAGGCGCGCAGCATCAGTCTGTCCCATCCGAAGAAGCGCACACGTTTCCCCGCCGGCATCCAGTCCATCCCGTTCCACGCCATCGGCGAGGCGACGGCGGCGGATCCCGGCGACAGGACGCTGGTCTGCGATGTGGCGCGTCTGCTGGACAGTCCGGCGAAGGAGGACCTGTACGCCGTCCACGTGCACGGCTCGGACCTGAACGGCAGCGGCATCTTCGACGGCGACATCCTGATCGTGAAGAGCAACCCGGAACGAGTCGGGAGCGAGGACATCGTCGTGGCAGAGGAAAACGGACGCGAGATCCTGAAGCAGGCGAAGGACGCCGTCATCAACGGCACGCCGTCCGGCACACCCCAGTTCAAGGGCGTTGTCGTGGGGCTCCAGCGCAGGATCGCCAAGGCCTGACGCGATCGCCTTTCCCCGCCCCGTCTTTCTTCCTCCCGTCTTTTTTCCCGCCGGTCCGAACAGGACGGCGGTTTTTTTGCGCCAAAATTCGGTTTTCCGTTTGACTTTGAGCTGATAAGGTGCTATATTGATTAGCAGGTAAGTGTTTTTGAAAACTGAAATCATTAGATTGCATCCTATTTTGAAACGATGAGGCGATCATGAAACATCCTTCTTCCTTCCTCCTCTTTGCCGCGGGGTTTCTCTGCCTCGCCGCCTGCTCCAAGTCCGGGCAGAACGCCGGTGCGCAGGCGGAGACCGTCTACAAGGTCAAAGTCCAGACCGCGCAGGCGCAGCCGCGTCATTTCCGCAAGCAGATCCGCGTGCAGGGCACGATCCAGGCGTATATCTTCACGAATGTCGCCGCACGCGCGATCGGGAATATGGAGCTGAAGGTCGACGACGGCGACGCGATCAAGGAAGGGCAGACCCTGTTTCTGATCGACCAGGACAATTTGAAAAACCATGTGGCGATGGCGGAACAGGCGCTGAAGGTGGTCGAGGAGTCGCACCGTTCGGCGCAGCTGGACATCGGGATCGCGGAGACCCAGCAGGAAAAGGCGCAGAAGGACTTTGACCGCAACCGCATGCTCCATGAGCAGCACTCCGTGTCCGACAACACGTTCGAGACGTTCGAGGTCGCGCTCGACAAGGCGAAGAAGACCTATGAAAAGGCCGAGGCCGCGCTCCGCAACGCCGCGGCGAAAGTCGACCTGGTTGCGCTCGAGCTCGAGATCGCGAAAAAGGACCTCAGCGACGCCACGGAAAAGGCTCCCTACGACGGCGTGGTCGCGGCCAAATTCCATGAGAACGGCGAATTCGTCAGCAAGGGCGTGAGCGTGATCCGCATCAACGACCCGAAGAAGCTCCGCGCCGCCTGCCTCATCAGCGCCGTGTATTTCGAGGCGGTCAAGCCGGGCGTGACTCCGATCACCGTGAGCTTCCATGACAGGAAGATCGAGGCGAAGGCCGACTGGTGCAGTCCCGTCATCGACCCGCTCAGCCGCACGTTCACGATGCGCTCCTATCTCCCGGAGGGGACGCCGCTCCTGGACGGCATGCTCGTGGACGTGGACATCACGCTCGCCGAGCGCGACGGCATGGGCGTGCCGCGCGACGCCGTGATCCTGAAGAAGGGCGGCAAAAGCGCGGTCTTCGCCGTGCAGGACGGCAGGGCACAGGAGATCGAGGTGGAGACCGGCATCACGTCCGACGGGTTCACCGAGATCCTGAATCCCGGCGCGGTCGCGGGCAGGGACCTCATCGTCTCCGGCCAGTATTTCGTCAACGACGGCTCCGAAGTGAACGTCACGGGCGCGATTTGAGCGCGGAGGCCGTCCCATGACACTCAGCCAGCTTTCCATCCGCCGGAAGGTCGCCATGACCTGCGTCATCCTGATGCTGGTCATCCTCGGTGTTTTCGCCTACCGGAAGATCGGCATCGACCTGCTGCCGAAGTTCGACGTGCCGTATGTGCAGGTCACGGCCATCTATCCCGGCGCGTCGCCCGAGGAGATCGAGGTGGACGTGGCGCGCCGCATCGAGGACGCGATCGCCTCGATCGAGGGCCTGAAGCATATCACGACCGTCTGCATGGAGAACGCCGCCGCGCTCACGCTTGAGTTCGAGCTGGGCACCGACGTCGACATCATGATCCACCAGGTCCGCGAGAAGATCAACACGATCACGGACGATTTCCCGTCCGGCGTCGAGACCCCGCAGCTCAGCAAGATCAACATCAACGCCATCCCGGTCGTCACGCTCTTCCTCACCGGCACGCGCACGCTCGACGAGATGTACGACTACGTGGACGACAAGCTGTCAGACCAGTTCTCCTCGATTCCCGGCGTCGGCGCGGTCCGCATCCACGGCGGCAACGAGGTCCAGCTGCACATCATCCTGAACCGCGAAAAGATGGCCGCCGCCAACCTCACGGTCGCCGAAGTGCTCCAGCGCGTCGCGAAGAACAACGTGAAGCTCCCGGTCGGACGCGTCCGCGAAGGGGGCCGCGAGATCAGCCTCACCTACAACGCCGAGTTCCGGGACGTCGAGGACGTGAAGAGCCTCGAGGTCGGGTCGCAGGCGGGGAAACGCGTCTACCTCGGCGACATCGCGGACGTCCAGCTCATTTCGAAGGAGATCCGCCAGGAGGGCTACTACGGCGACGAGCTCGGCATCTGCCTTGAGATCGTCAAGCGCAGCGACGCCAACGCCGTGAAGGTCATCGACGGCATCCGCAGGAAATACGACTCGCTGAACCGGGGCGGCGCGCTCCCGGGCGGAATGCACCTCACGTGGTTCAAGGACACCGGAAGTTTCATCCGGGCGTCCGTGGCGGATTCGTGGCAGAGCGTCCTGCTGGGCATCCTGCTGACCGCCGTCCTGATCTTCCTCTTCCTGCACGAGGTGCGCCCCACGCTCATCATCTCCATCACCATGCCGGTCTCGGTCGTGATCACGTTCGCCGCCATGGACCTGATGCACTACACGTTCGACATGATGACGCTCGTGTCGATCGGATGTTCCGCCGGCATCCTCGTGGCGAACTCGGTGGTGGTGATCGAAAACATCATCAGGAAACAGCACGAAGGGCTGCCTCCCGCCGAGGCCGCTTCCAAGGGCGCGGACCAAGTGCTCGTGGCCGTGGCGGCGTCCGCGCTGACGAACATCGTGGTGTTCGTGCCCGTCGCGCTGATGAAATCGGTCGTCGGCCTCCTGATCGCGCCGTTCGCCGGCGTGATGGTCATCGCCACGGTCGTTTCGCTGTTCGTGAGCTTCACGCTGACCCCGCTTCTGGCGTCCATCTTGCTGAAGGACTCCACCGGACCGCGGGCGTGGCAGAAGGCGCTGTTCTGGCTGTGGGACAAGGTCTACGACGCGATCTGTGCCGCCTACGGGTACACGCTCGGCGTGATCCGCCGTTTCAGCGGCATCGTGATTATCCTGATCTTCGCCGGATGCTTCCTCATCATGCGCATGGTCCTGCCGAACGTGAGCATGTCGTTCATCCCGGACAACGACAAGGGCGAGGTCTCCATCGAACTCGAATTCCCCGCCAACTACAGCCTCGACCAAACGCGCGCCCGCACCATGGAGATCATGGAGGAAGTCCGCGCGCTGCCGTGGGTGGTGAAGACCGGCGCGACCGTGGGCTACCGCAACGTGATGCCCGGCCAGGTGCCGGAGGGCGTCCATCTGGCGGAGATCGCGATCATCGGCAAGCCGAAGAGCGAACGCGAGCCGATGAACGTGCTTACGGCGCAGCTGCACGCCATTTTGGACAAATACGAAAACGTGCTGTACTCTCTGACGCTTCCGAAGGCGACCGGCGTGTCCGGTGTGGACATGACGGCGTTCGTCTCCGGCGACGATTTCGACAAGCTTGAAGAATACGCCCTGCTCGGCGCGAAGATCCTGCGCGAATCCGGTATGGCGCAGGACATCGACACCAGCGTCCGCACGCGCAAGCCGCGCATCGTGCTGAAGCCGAACCGCACGGTCATCAAGGATCTCGGCGTGGACGCCGCCACGCTCGGCACCTCGCTGGTCGGCTACTACGAAGGCATCGAGTCCGGCACGTTCAAGGTCGGCGGCCGCAGCTACGACATCCGCGTGAAGACCGAGGACGTCCCCGGTTTCGACCAGGCCGCGAACATCGTCGCCGGGTCCGTCAACGGCAAGCCCATCGACCTGGACGTGGTGGCATCGCTCGAAGCCGACCCGGTGTCCATCGCCCTGATGCGCGAGGACAAGATGCGCGGCGGCTGGATCTACGCGAACCCGGCCCGCGGCTATACCATAGACGACATCATGCGCCTGCTGGAACGCAAGCTCGCGCCGCAGCTGGACCAGGGATACGAACTGAAGTTCTTCGGGCAGGCGGAAATGATGCGCGACGGCGCGAACGAGTTCGTCTCGGTCTTCGCCATCGCCATCATCATGACCTACCTGCTGATCGCCGCCCTGCTCGAATCCTGGACGCGCCCGATCCTCATCATGTTCACCGTGCCGCTCGGGTTCGTCGGGCTCTTCCTCATCATCTTCCTCGCGCATTCCTCGCTCTCCATGGTCGGCCTGCTCGGCGCCGTCATGATGATCGGCATCGTGGTGAACAACGCCATCCTGATCCTGGACGAGACGCGCATGCTGGCGCTCTCCGGCGTGACCTCGCACGAAGCCATGACGCAGGCCGCGAAGAACAAGTTCCGCCCCGTTGTGATGACCTCCATCGCGAGCGTCGCCGGCATGCTGCCGATGGCGTTCGGACGCGGCCTCGGCTCCGAACTCCGGTCCAGCTGCGGCCTCGGCGTGGTCGGCGGCCTGGCATTCGCCTCCGTCCTGACCGTCTACCTGATCCCCGCGCTGTTCTATAAGTTCGTCTATGACACCGCGCTGCCGAAGGCGACCATCGGACGCCGTCTGATGTGCTTCTTCGGGTTCCGTCCGAAGGGATGACACACTTCGTGTGCTGATACAGTGCCGGGCTTACGCCCCGGCACGTTTGCTTTCGCGTAGCGGAGGGCCTGTCTTCCTCCGAAAATCAGGCGAAAGCGTGAAAAAAACGCGAAAGCGGCTTGAAAGAAACGGTTTTTGGTGTATATTATATTTTGCGTTTATCGAAAAATCATACAAACAATACTCAATATAGCTCGGAGGAACCCATCATGAGCAACGTTTGCGAAATCTGCGGAAAGCACAAAGTCCAGGGCGGACACATCATCCGCCGTGGTCTCGCCAAGAAAAAAGGCGGTATCGGTATGCACGTCGTGAAAAACACCACCCGCACCTTCACGCCGAACATCCAGACCATCCGCGTGGTCGAGAACGGCAACACCGTCCGGAAAAAAGTCTGCACGGCTTGCATCCGGAGCGGAAAAGTCCAGAAAGCCTGCTGAGGGATCTCTTTTCCCGGCGCTTCATGGCCTTTGCCTGAATCGCAACACTGAAAGCCGCTTCGGACGCAAGCAAGCGTCCCGGAGCGGTTTTTGTATTTTAAATTTTGACATTCTCTTTTTGTCTGCTATATTATTCTTCGCAACACAGTCAATTTCATTTCAACCCTTTCATACCGGCCGGAACATGACTGTTCCGCCGTACCCAACCAGAAGGAGAACCCGTCATGGCTAAAAGCAAATCCGGTCTGATTTTCAAGATCGTCCTTATCGTGCTCGTCGTGCTCGTCGCGCTCGTCGTCGCCGCTCTCGTGTTCATCGACACGCTCGCGAAGAACGCGCTGGAAAAGGGCGCGCCGCTGGTGCTCGGCACCAACGTCTCCGTGGAGCGCATCCATATCGCGCCGTTCCAGGGCCGCGTGGAGATCACGAACCTGATCGTCGACAATCCGCAGGGGACTTACTCCTCGCCGTACGCGATCAAGCTCGGCGACATCATCGCCGACGTCGACATCAATACCGTCCTCAATCACAAGATCCGCATCGAAGAGATGTTCCTGAAGGAAGTCGACGTCGTGTATGAAACGAACGTGATCAACAGCAACCTGCAGGAGATTCTCGACAACGTGAAGAAGCTCGACACCGCCGAGAAGAAGGAGCATCAGGAAGAAGAGGCCAAGGGCGAGGAAGACAAGGAGAAGACGCTCCAGGTCGACGTCATCGAGCTCAGCAACGTCGGCGTCACGGTCCAGGCCAAGGGCGCCGCCACCGGCCTCCCGATCAAGGTCACCATCGACCCGCTGACCAACCTCGGCACGGATGAAGAAGGCATCACGCCCGTCGGACTCACGCTCCGCATCCTCGGCGCCATCGTGACCACCGCCATCAAGACCGCCGGCGGTTCCGTCGGCGACGCGGCTTCCGCGATCGGAGATGCCACCAGTGCAGCCGTCGCGGGCGCGACCAGCGCCGCCGTCGACGCCGCCAATACCGCCGTGAACGACGCCGCGAATGCCGCGGGCAACGCCATCAGGGGCCTCTTCGGCGGAAAGAAAGACGATGCCGCCGAAGCCCAGCCGCAGGGCAACTGATCCTGGACATTCAAAATTGAATCCGTCTGTCCGCTGAAGGGACGGCGGGGAAGAAAGGAAAACGCTCATGCGCAAATTTATTTGCTGTCTGCTGTTCTTTTTGCTGACTGCCCTGCCGTTCCTCTGCGGAGCCTGGGAGACCAGACAGGCCGTCGACAAGGACGGATTCGCCTACGAATACATCCCCGACGATCCGTTCTCCACGCGCACCTACGTACTGGAGAACGGCCTGAAGGTGTTCCTCTCCCGCAACACCCTCGAGCCGCGCATCACCTCGCTCATTTCCGTGCGCACGGGCGGAGCCGACGACCCGGAAGCCTCGACCGGACTCGCGCACTACTTCGAGCACATGATGTTCAAGGGCAACGGCGTACTGGCGTCGCTGGACTGGGAAAAGGAGGCTCCGCTGCTGGACAAGCTCGCGGAGCTGTTCGACCGGTACCGCAAGGAAACCGACCCCGACAAGCGCGCGGCCCTCTATCAGGAGATCGACAAAGTTTCCGGCGAGGCCGCCAAGTATTCCAACGATGAATACTGGACGCTCGTGCGCGGGCTCGGCGCGACCGACACCAACGCCTGGACCGGATACGACGAGACCGTCTACATCAACAACATCCCGTCCAACGCGCTCGACAAGTACCTCTACCTCGAATCCGTCCGGTTCTCCTCCATTGCGCTCCGCAGGTTCCACACCGAGCTCGAAGCCGTCTACGAGGAGTTCAACCGTTCCCAGAACAACGACGGACGACGCGCTTCCGCCGAGCTCCGCAAACAGCTCTTCCTGACGCATCCCTACGGCCGCGACATCCTCGGGCTGCCGGAACACCTGAAGAGCCCGTCCATGAGCGATATTTCGCTCTTCTTCTTCGAGTATTACCAGCCTGCGAACATGGCGATCATCCTGGCAGGCGACCTGAACTACGAAGAGGCAATGCGCTCCGTCCGCAAGTATTTCGGCGTGTTCCGCACCGACACCGACAAACAGCTCGCCGCCCGCAAGACGCTCGGCGAAAGCGGGCGCATCCGCCGCGAACAGCCCATCGAATCTGTCCGCACCGCGGAAGTCTTCGGGCCCGACGCCGAAAGCCTTCAGATGGCGTTCCGGTTCGAGGCGGACCGCGAGACGGAAGTCATGCTGGAGATGGTGAACAGCATCCTGAACAACAACCTGTGCGGGATCATGGAGCTGAACCTGGAGCTGCCGCGCAAGGTGATGTCCGAATCCAGCGGCGTCCACGCCATGCGCGACTACCTGCTGCATGTTTTCGCGGCGGAACCGGCGCAGGGCAAGACGCTCGAAGAAACGCGCGACCTGATCCTCGGCGAACTCGAAAAGCTCAAACGCGGCGAGTTCCCGGACTGGCTGCCCGGCGCGATCGTGAACAACCAGCGCATGTCGCTCATCACGATCTCCGAGGACGCCTCCACCGCCGCGCACGTGCTGAACGACGCGTTCATCGAGGGGCGTCCGCTGGTCGACCAGCTGAACGACATCGACGCGATGGAGAAGATCACGAAGGAGCAGATCACCGAGTTCGCGAAGAAACATTACCGCGACAACTACGTGATCGTCTACAAGCGCCAGGGCGAGGCGAAAGACATCGTGAAGGCGGTGAAGCCCCCGATCACGCCCGTGCCCGTCCATGAGGAGCTTTCCGAGTTCGGACGCAATTTCGAGCTCCTGCCCGTCGAGCCCGAGATCGGCCCGGTCTACGTCGACCTCGAAAAAGACCTGCACATCACACCGCTGGCGGACGGGATCACCCTCTTCACTTCCAAAAACGACATCAACGAACGCTTCTCGCTCTCGCTGCAGTTCCCCGTCGGCACGCGCATGGACAAGGAACTCGCCCTCGCGCTCGGCTGGATCGACGAGCTCGGCACGGACAAGTACACTGCCGAGGAGCTCCGCCAGGAATGGTTCAAGCTCGCCGCCCGCATGGGCACGTTCGTGGAGACCGACCGCTGCGGCCTCACGTTAAGCGGCCTCCAGCGCAATTTCAAGGAATCCCTCGCGCTCTTCAACCATGTGATCTCCAACGTGAAGGCCGATGCGGAATCGTACAAGACGCTGGTCGACGCCGTCGAGAAGAGCCGTGCCGACCGCAGGTCGAGCCGCAGTTCGCGGCTTTCCGCCGCCGCCGGGTACGCGATCTACGGCGGCCCGGAGAACTATTCCGCCGACATTCTGCCGGTGAAGAAAATGCGCGAGATCGACCCGGAAAAGCTGATCGAACGCGTCCACGGCCTGCGCGGTTTCACGCACGACGTGGTGTATTACGGCCCCGTCGACGACAAGGATGTCAAGGAACTCCTGGCGGACGTCATCGACAAAAACGGCGCGCCCGGCACGTTCCCGAAGACACAGTTCTTCCAGGCGGTCGAACCGAAAGAGGATATGGTCTACGTGGTGGATTATCCCGGCGCTGCGCAGGCCGAGATCGAGGTCATCCGTCTCGACGGGAAATACAAGGAAAAGCCGTACGATTTCGAGGACATCTACTCCACGCTCGAATCCCGTACGTTCATGAACGAGCTTCGCGAGCGCCAGGCGCTGGCGTATTCGGTCGGCGCAGGGTATTCCAACCCCGGACGCGATCCGAACGGCTACTCCATGTCCTACGGCGCGATCGGCACCCAGCACGACAAGTTCTACACCTCGCTCGACGGCGTGCTCGCGCTGCTGAACGACCCGGAGACCGGCGCCGCCGTGGCGTTCGAGTCCTCGCGCCAGAACCTGCTGTCGCAGTACCGCAATGTCCGCGTCCGGAAGGAAGACTGCTACGGCGTCCGCCGCACGATGAAGAAGTTCGGCCTGAAGGAGGAGTCGCGGAAGACCGCCTACGAGGGGTTGCTCAAAATGAGCTTGGAACAGTATCTGGACGAGGCGAAGACGCGCGTCGCCGGAAAGAAGAACATCATCCTGATCCTCGCCGACCTGAAGCAGATCGACCAGGACGGCCTCAAGAAGTACGGCAAAGTCCGCATCCTGAACCTGGACGAACTCTTCCCGAACGACTGACCACGGTTTCCCGACTATGAATCCGATTTTCAAAGCCAGCGTCATCATCGCCGTGGCGGCGGTCCTCTGCGCCGCCACGCTCATTCTCGTGCCGCACTTGAGGGACCGCGGGAGCGATCCCGACGGCATGGAACTTGCCGAAGATGAGCTCGAGCAGGAAGACGGGCTGGAAACGGAAGTCTCCGTCAGGACTGCCCCCGCGTCCTCCGGTTCCCGCTCGTCGAAAACGCCTTCCGTCCACACGGCGCAAACGTCGTCCGACCGCGAACAATCCAAGTTCGACGTCGGGGAAATGCGGAACGAGGTCGAAGAGATGGTCCGGAAATTCCGCGGCACGGACGAGGAGCGACAGGAAGTGATCGAGGAATGCGAGGGTGGAAAAGAGCTGATCCGTCTGATCGCCGACCTCAGTGTGACATCCATTGATAACATGTCGCCCGAGGAGCTGGAAAAGGAGCGCGAGAGTTTTGAGAAAGAATATCGTGCCCAGCTGGATTTCCTTCAGACCGGACAGCTTCAGCGCATGCTCAAAACGCCCGAGGAAGAGGAAGTCATCGGCAGCACGATCGAGGCGGTGCAGGGATTTCTGGAACAGCTCGATGAGGCGCTTCATTCTGCCGGATACTGAGTCCCTTTTTGTTTTGTTGCGCGCCCCAGCTTTTTTCTATAAACGGATGAATAAAAGGGGAGGATCCGTTTTTGTATCTTGACATTGTCCTTTTTTGTTTGAAACCTTTTCGGAGAATGCGTAACTCATTGTAAACGAGTTAATATTTTTTTGAAAACATGTTTTTTCAATAGATGTTTAACTGGATAAAACATAGTATTATATCCGGTTCTTTGAAAAAAAGAACGGCGAAAAAAGAAGAAAAGAGCAAAAAAAAAGAAAAAAATGGTTCAGAACGAAAAAAAACAGTTGATTTTTTGTAAATGTGATGTATGGTACTAATGAAATCATAACGCGCACGTCATATTTCTGAACAAAGAACCAGAGAGAAAAACACATGGAAATTTCCAATTTCGAAAACGATGGAATCGAGGTCATTCAGATCAAAGGGCATCTCTCCGCGGAAAATGCGGAAACACTGCGGTCCAAATTTCTTGAATTGTTTGCCACCCAGCGGAAATTCGTGTTCGACCTGTCCGAGATGGAGAACCTGGACAGCACGGGGCTCGGAACGCTGGTGTTCTGCCTGAAAAGCTGCACGGAGTTTAACGGCGTCGTAAAGCTGGCAAATCTGACGCAGCGAGCGAGAATGATCTTCGACATTACGAAAGCGTATCGTATTTTCGATATTTACGACGAGCTGGACGAGGCGATCAAAGCCGCCCGCGAGGCGTAATCGTCCGAATGTTTTCGTACACGGAGACGGCGGATAAACAGGCAGAGGTGCAGGAATGGGGCTGAACGGCTCGAAGACAGCGGAACGGGAAAAGATGCTTGATCCCGGGAAGGATTTTCGTGTGTCCGGCTCAGAGAAGGTATCGGGAGGGGACGAGCTTGCCCTTTTGTCGGGCGCGCTTTCTTCCCACGCCACGATTCACGCCAAGCTTCGAACTAACCTCAAAAAACGTGTTCACAGCCTCTTGTTGAACGGCGACCGAGTGTTCAAGCGCTGGTTGGACGTTTGCGGCAGTTTGTCTGCGATTATTTTTCTTCTTCCGCTTTTTCTGGTCATTGCCGTCTGGCTTAAGCTTGATTCGCCCGGCCCGCTCTTTTACCGTCAGGTGCGGATCGGGCTTCACGGACACCCGTTTTATTTCTACAAATTCCGGTCCATGTATATCGACTCCGAGGCCCGGCGTGCCGCTCTGGAGAAAACGAATGAATCCAGGGACGGCGTGATTTTCAAAATGAAAAATGATCCGCGCATTACGAGGTGCGGCCGGTTCATCCGGAAATACAGCATCGACGAGGCCCCGCAGTTCTTCAATGTCCTGATCGGAGACATGAGCCTGGTCGGGCCGCGCCCGCCGCTTCCGTCCGAGGTCGCGCAGTATTCGCTCGACGACCGGAAACGCCTGGATGTCCTGCCGGGGATCACATGTATCTGGCAGATTTCCGGCCGCAGCGATATTCCGTTCCGGGAGCAGGTCGTGCTCGACAAGGAATACATCCGGGGACAGGGGTTATGGAAAGACGTCCTGATCCTGTTCAAGACGATTCCCGCAGTTCTGACGGGGAAGGGGGCGTACTGAGATGATGAAGGCCCTTTTGTTCTGCCCTGTTCAGAGTGATTCGGAGCTGACGCGGTATTTCCCGGATTATCCGGTTTATCTTCTTCCGTTCGCGAACAAGCCCGCGATCGAGTTTATGCTGGATTACTGTTTTTTAAGCGGGATCCGCGAGATCAGGATCGTTTCCGAAGATGATTCCGAGGTCATGAGAGCACGGTTCCGGAACAGCGAAGTGCTCGGCATGAGCATTTCTTTTGAGGGTGTGAGGTCAGCTCTTTCCCTGAAACAGGTCATTCGACAGAACATGGCCTTCTGCCGGGGGTGCGATCTTCTGGTCTTTTCCGGGCTGTTCCTGCCGGTGTACGACAAGCGGAACCCGCACGAGCTGAATATCGGCGCTGACGGGATGAAGGGTTGTACATACGGCTCCGCGGCCTGGTATCTGATCGGGCGGGGCAGATTGCAGGACCTGCCGGATGACTGGAGCGGATTCCACGATGATGCCCCGGTGAACGGTTCCGCCGTTCAGAATATCCGCGATTATTACCAGCACAACATGCGACTGGCCGGAAGCGACATTGAGAAATACAATCTGCCCGGATTCAGCGAGGGGAAAAACAGCTTCGTCGGGCGGGATGTCCGGATTCCCGGATCCGCCCGCGTCAGGCAGCCGGTCATCCTCGGGAACTGGATCCAGTTCGGGCGCGGAGTTCATGCCGGACCGAACATCATCGTAGGGGACAACTGCGTGATAGACAACGGAACGACGATCCGGGATTCGATCATCCTCGGCAATACGTATGTCGGCCGGGATCTCGAGATCGCAGGGAAGATCTGCAGCGGGAATCATCTGATCGACCCTGAATCCGGAGCGAAAGTCGATGCCATCAATGAGTCCGTTCTTTCCGGCATGGAAGCGGACGAGTCTCTCCGATATCCGCTTTATCAGCGTGTGCTGGCGTGTGTGCTTCTTCTGCTTCAGACGCTGCCCTATGTCCTGCTTAGGCCGTTCCTTGAAATCCACACCACGCTGGCGGAATGCGTCATGAGCGGCGGATGGAGCCGCACGATGGCATTGAACGGATATGCGCTGCCCCGTGAGAGTTTCGCCGGACGGCTTTTCCGCAGGCTGACCCTGAACAAATATCATCTGCTGCCGTATGCGGCGGCAGGGAAGATCCGGCTGGTCGGAAACCGCATATTCGAGGCGACGGAACAGAATGAACGTTTTATCCGGAGTTTATCCGGCTATGCACCCGGCATTTTTTCATACAGCGAGTATCTGGGGCATGAAAAAGAGCCGTATCAACGTGAATTTGACGAGCAGTATTACGGGTATGCCGGAAACTGCTGGTTCAACATTAAGGTCCTGACAGGGATTCTGCTGCGCAATCTGAAGCCGGCGAATCCGTCACTGCAGCAGAGAGGAGCAGTCGAATGATTTTATCAGACAACGGCGGTCAAACAGCCCCGATGCAGAAGAGCAGCCTCGTTCCGGAACAGGAAGTGATCGAACCTGCGATTATCCGGTTTACCCGCCTTTTCACGCGGGATATCTGGTGCTGGATCGGCGCGGTTCAGAAACTCTGGTGGCTTTTCCTGATATTTCCCCTCTTGTTCGCAGTCATTATGTTCTTTGTCCGGACCTTGACCACTACGAATGTCTATGTGGCAAACTGCGGATTGATCCGCCAGGAGCTGAAGGAATCCAAAGGCGGAGTCCTTCCGCCCGGATATGTGAATATCCAGAAATCCATTATCATGAACCTTTTCAAAAGCCGCGGGGTTTTGGAAGAGACGGTAAAACGCCTGAGTCTGCCGTATTCCGCGGAGCAACTCTTTAATAACATTGAGGTGAGCTCGGAAAAAAACTCCGACTACTATTTCGTATCCGCTTCATCCAAGGATCCGACGATCGCCGCCGCTTTGGCCAACACGCTTTCGGATGTCTTTATTGAGGAATACAAAAAACTGATCCGGAAGAATCTGGAGGATTTGAACGACAGTTACGTCCGGATTCTGAACGAGCTGGAGAAACAGCTTGCCGACAAGGGAGACAAGCTGAAAACATTAAATGCGGAGAACAACCTGACGATGATCGAAAACGACATTGCATTCAATAACCAGCGCTTGCTTCAGGTTGAAGATCAGCTTACGCGCGCCTCTTCCACACTGGAGTCGGCGAAGCAGGCATTGTATGAACTTCAGGGAGAACTGGCCAGTACGCCGGAGGAAGTCGTTACGTCAAGAGAAAAAAGCACGGTTGCGGATGACGAGCTTTCGAAAGCGAAATCCACACTGGCATCCTATGAACAGATTTATGCAAAGAGCAATCCTCTCCTGATTCAGCAGCGTGACCTTGTCAGGAGAATGGAGGCTGCTCTCGAAAAAGCGAAACAGGAAGAGGAATCAACGGAAAGCGATGCAGACAGAAGAGTTGTCGTTTCCCGCAATCCGACTTATACTCAGCTTCAGGTTTCCATAGCGAGACAAAGGGCTGAAATAACGACCTTGACCAATGACATCAAGCTCAGTAATGAAACCGCGATCCAGTTGCGGGCAAGACGTGAGCTTCTCGCTTCGATCCAGCCGGTCGCCCGCCAGATGGAAACCGATATTGCCCAGTTTAAGGAGCAGATCAATCAAACAAAAATGCAAATAGCCACGATTCAGAACTTTTTGGAACGTTCCTATTCCGATATTTCCATTCAGGAGCTGGCGAAGGCTCCCAAAATCCCATTGGGACGCAAACGCGGCGTCTGGGCCGTAATCGGTTTCGTCCTGGGGACTTTTGTTGCCATTTCCATTATTCTCGGGTGCGAGCTTTTCAACTTGACCGTTCGCTCCAACATTGATATCGAACAGGCTCTCAGGATTAAAATGCTGGGAATGATTCCCGTTCTCGAGCAGACATACCGTGCCAATTATTACAGTGCGCTCCAAACAATGATTAACAACGGGGAAGAGTATTTCTCCAAATTATCGCCGGATCATCCTCTGATGATCGTATTTGCGCCGGACAGGCGGTCTGACCTGGATGAAAAAGCCAGAGAGGAATTCTGCGAAACTCTGAAGATCCGTTTGGGATGCAACTATGTCATAATATCCTCAATAACTGAAGACGAAGCGGCTGCAATGCAGAATCCGGTCCTGATCAACGATTATCTTTACCAGTTTACGGATGATGCCCCGAAACCGGGCAGAGATCATACGGTTTACTTCAAGCTGGACGATCTTTCCTTTATTTCACCACTGGCGGGAGATCAGATCCAACGAGTCAAGACAGCCTACAAATCCGTGTCTCTGATCGTATGGGACCTTTTCGCTTTCGAATTGCACCGTCAACTGTTTGCGGAAATCGCCCGCAATGCTGATCTGACCATTATTCCGATGAAGTATGCCCAGACATCGAAATTGAGCATTTATCGAATCCTTCAGTTCCTGAAGTCGTTCCACGTCAGAAGCATCGTCGGACTTCTTTATAATGTCAACAACAAGCATTACAACAAGGTGACTTTATGATTCTCGAAACGCATCGGATTCTGTTTCCTCTCCTGTTATTCCTTTCCCTTGTCGTAACAGCATGCAACAATACGCCGTTCGGAGGCATAGCCATTCCCGGGATGACTTCGGTGCCTCCGAAAGAGAAGGAAGACACTGTGACCATTCAGGAGGATTTGAAAGCTCTGCAGGTGATCAATCCCTCTCCGTATGTGATCCATCCGGGCGACACATTCCAAATATCCGTTTATAACCAGCCTTCGCTTACTTCAAATGTATTGATCGCACCTGACGGAACGGCCAGTCTTCCGCTGGTCGGGATCCTGAAGCTTGCAGGAATGAATCTGGAAGATGCCACGGACATGATCGAGCGAAAGCTTGCCCTTTATTTGAAGTCCCCTATCGTTACGCTGGCGCCTCTGTCTGTGAGCGGTTATTATTTTACGATAGCGGGTCGTGTTATAAAGCCCGGCAATTATACGGTATCCATTGGTCAAACCCGCCTTCTGGATGCGATCGCCCTTTCCGGCGGGTTCCAGACGGGACAATTTCATGGTGACACCGTTGAGCTGGCAGACTTGGACAACGCCTATATCAAACGGGACGGCAGAGTTTTGCCGGTAGATTTCAGAAAGCTTGTTTATGAGGGGGACGACCTGCACAATATCCCCATCCTGAACGGAGATTATATCTATATTCCTTCCACGATGTCCGGCTACATTATCTTCCTCGGCGAAGTCGGAAGCAATACCTATGTCGGTTTTTCGGAGGGGATGACGCTTCTGCAGGGGTTGTCGTATGTGAATGGCCTGAAGATGGGGACCTACAACCGGTATGTCCGGGTCATCCGCGGCGGCACGGAGAACACCGTGGTCTATACTGTTGATGTTGACAAGATTCTGAACGGGAAGATGAAGGACTTCAGCCTGAACGCCAATGACATCATTTATGTCCCGCAAAACAACATTACAGTTTGGAACAACATCATTAAGGATATTCTGCCGACGATTCAGCTCATCAATCTGCTTGCCGGTCCTTTCGGTTCGAACATCTTCGGTTATTTCGGCTTCAGCACCGGCTCCAAATAATTCAAGTGCGGGCATATGTCTCTCGTCAAAATTGTCGCATTACTTTTTATCTTCCTATATGCACTGCCGATTATGACGGTGCTGTGTTGCCTGTTTCCTTTTTTACAGCATCTCTGCTTCGCCGGGATGCTTTATTTTACTTCCAATGAATACTCGCTCAATATCCTGCCCATGCCCAAAAGGATTGGCACGGCTCGCGGTTACGCGTTTACCGCGGTGTCTTTCTTTGCCGTTCCGCTCCTGTTAAGCATGTGTTTCAGTCTCCAGTATAAGGTGAGATTCTTTCCCCCGGGCACTTTTTTCTATTTTTTGTACTGGCTCGCAAACATAGTGTCCGGTATCAACGCGGCTCAAATGCACCCGTGGGGGTTTGAAATCTACAAAATGTTCTGGATGTATGTTACTTTTCTGGCCGCTTTTAATTATCTGAACAACTGTAAGGATTTGACGTTTTTCGTTTATCTGATCTGCTTCATCCTGATCGTTATGTTCCTTGTGGGGCTCAATCAGAAATACAGGCTGGGAAGATACCAGATCCGTTCAACGTTTCCGCATCAGAATTCGCTTGCGCTGTATGTGGAGCTTGCCGGCTTGCTTGTACTCGGCATCTTGATGAATGAGCGGATGAGCAAGATCCTTTTGTTGCTGACAATGATTGCGTTTGGCGGGTCTGTCCTGTTAATCATTTTTACCTATTCCCGAGGCGGTCTTGTCGTTTATTTCGGAGGGATTGCCATTGTCTGTGCGCTTTCGATATTAGTCAATGGGTTTTCCTTTAGGCGCTTGATCCTTATGTTGCTCGGCATGATCGTTATGTTGAGTGTTACAGGATATGCTCTGCCTCGTATTATCCAACGCTTTACGAAAGCGCCGGAACAATCCAAAAATACAAGAATCGAACTTGCTATCGGAGCCAAAATCATAGCAGATGAATATAGGCTGGGCGTTGGTGCAAACCATTTTTCACGATACTCCGGACCGGCTACCCGACGCGTTCCGGAACAAACTACAGAACTTCTTAAAAGCAAAAAACAAGATATTGGCGCAATTGTCGAAACCATTTATTTGCTGGTCGCGGCCGAGTGCGGATGGTGGGGGCTTGGCACTTTGCTCCTATGGTTCTTTTATTATTATTTCTCGGTTATTATAAGTGTGATCGCCCTAAGAAAAAAGCCTTGTTCCGGCTTTGTGATAGGTCTTTTCGGCGGTTTGACCTGCAATTACTGGCATTCGACTTTGGAATGGAGCTTGAAACAGTACAACAATTTTGCCATGCAAATGATCCTTTATGCTCTGATCGGCGTGATAGCGGTTCATCGCAAAGATATCCGGGCCGCATATAAAAGGCAGCAGGAGGAAAAGAGAGTTTCACGCAGAAAAAAACGCCTGTTTCGTCCGCAATTATCTTTCCCTGCACCCGAGACGGCAGGAGACGCCGATGGCGGTCAGTTGAAGGATTTCAGGGATTCCACACGGATTGAACCGGAACCATTACCCCAACAATAAGGTTTTATTTGTATGCAAACAAACAATCGCAATCTGATGGAAAACGAAGCGGATATGAGCCCGGATGTTTCGGTCCGCATGTCTGCTCCGGAGAAAGAGGTCGTTTTTTCCTCTTCCGTGAAAAGCATTACCGTCTCCAGGCCCGTTCTGAAGGAAGAGAATGGAATGATCGTTCTTTCCGCGGAGGTTTCGGGTGCGGTGTCCGGGACATGCTTTTATTCAACGGAACTGGCAAACCGCGATTATGTGGACGATGTTTCCAGCAATTGCTTTTTGATAGGGCTTCTTTATACGGCAATGTATGCGGGGCGCGATCTCATTCTCGAAGGTGCCGTATCCGAGAGGCTCCTGTTTCATGTGAAGCAGTTTCTGATTCCGATCCTGGTCGACTTTTTTGAAGGGCAGGTTCACCCGATCAGGATCCAGGCCGCTCAACTCCTTTCCCGGGGGTATCCGGAAGCGAATGCAGTCGGCACCGGTTTTTCCGGCGGAATAGACAGTTTTCACACAATCCGGGATTATTACCTCAATTATGACGGCCCGGCATCGGAGAAGCTCAATACCATTCTGTTCTTTAATGTGGGAAGCCACGGCATGGGAAGCGGCAAAGAGCGTTTGAACTGGGTCGAAAACAAATTCAGGGAGCGCCGGAAAGCTTTGAGCGACTATCCGCAACAACTGGGGTTGCCGTTCGTTTCCGTAGATTCCAATGTCTTTTCCTTTGTCCAAACCGGACACCTCCAGACTTCCTCCCTGGCGTCGTGTTCCGCCGCTTTGTTCCTCGGAAAGAAGATGCGGCTGTATTATTACGGATCGATCGGATTCCGCTATCATGAAAAAATATATCCGGGCAGCTCTGTTGAACGGGACTACGATATTGCGAAGATCGACGACTTTGTTCTGCCTCAGATTTGTACGGAGTCCTTTACCGCGTCTCCCGAGGGATCCCGTTGTTCCAGAGCGCAGAAAACCGTGGAAATCTGCTCCGACCCGCTTGTGAAGAAATACCTGAACGTTTGCAACGGGCATGAGACTGTCGCGAAAAACTGCTCGGTCTGCTACAAATGTCTAAGGACTATGCTTGCTCTGGACATTCTCGGCGTACTCGACCAGTTTTCCGATGTTTTCGACCTTACGAAATTTACCGCGCGGAATCGTTCGCGGTATATCGCCGTTGTTTTGAACAACCGGAAGCTGGATCCGTTCCTGCAGGACATCTACGACCTTGCAAAAAGCAGGGGCTACGACCTTGTGTCCAGGACATCTCTCGGCACGAGGCTTTATATGCATTTTACGGAAACAAAGCTTTATGCGTTCCTTCGTTCCGTTCTCCGGCGCGGATAAAATGCCATTTTTGAATCGTTGACTCTATCGAATTGGGGCCTTCATAATGAAACTATTACTGGGCGGTGTCCCGTTCGGGTGCGACAATATCGGCGACGAGTCGATCCTGGCATCAGTGATCGGGCTTGTGCGTGGGATTTTCCCTGACGCGGAGCTTGTCGTGAGCACGGGCGACCGTGCCGGGACGGAACGCAAATTCGGACTGAAGACCGTTCCATTGTACGGATTTGATCCCGCGATGCCTGCGGAGCGTTTGGGCGAGGTGCTGGATGGTGTCGACTGCTACATCTGGGCAGGGGCGACCGGGCTGTCCGACTACCCTGAAATGGCCTGTACCCTGCTGGAAACGGCACAGGCGAAAGGCGTCCGGACGATCGTCTGGAACGTCGGGATGAACGACGTGTTCAATCCGGCATTCTTCACGCTTCACGGGCAAAAGAAGAGAGTCGCGGATACAGTAAAAAAGTGTTGCGGTTTCGATTTTGAAAAAAAATGGATCGAACGGCGCATCGGGGCGATCCGGCAGAGACTGGCACGTACGCTCGGGCGGTGCGATCTGGTCGTCCTGCGCGACCCGAAATCACTGGAAGTGCTCCGCCTGTGTGCGCCGTTCCCGGATGCCGTCGCCGGAGCCGATACGGCCATCCTGCAGAAACAGTGCGCGCCTGAGGCGCTTCCGTGGAGCGAACCCGAACGCGGGCTTTTCCGGTCCGCTCCTGTCCGCATGGCTGTCTGCGTGTCGGAGCAGAACCGTATTCGCGAGTTCGACAAGTTCACCGGCTGGCTCGACGATATGATCGAAACGCACCCCGGACTGCTCGTTGTTACGATTCCGATGAACCCGAAAAATGATTTCCGCGTCATGGAGGAGATGAAACAGCACTCGAAGCATCCCGACCGCATCCTGTCGCTCCGTTTTCTCGAACCGGAAGAGGTCCAGGCCGTCGCCGCGGAGTGCTCCGTTATCGTCAGCAGCCGCCTGCATCTGTTGATCCTGGGGCTGAACAACCTGGTTCCCGGCGTCGGCATCGCCCGCGGCAGCAAGATCGAATATTTCCTCTCCCGGTTCGGCCTCTCTACAGCCGGGACCACTGATGCCCTTGATCTGCCGCGCCTGACCGGATCCGTGGAATGGGCTCTGGCGCATCAGGATGAATTCAAACAGCACGCCGCGTCCGTCCGTGCCGGCCTGCTGGCGGATTTGAAACGGGTGGAATCTCTTCTGAAGCAGACGCTGAAGAATAAGATGTCAGCGTGAACCTTTCTCAATGGAAAGGCAGTAGAAAAAGAGGTTTTTTATTTGACAAAAACGAAAAAAGAGCTATATTTAACCGAATAAACTACACTAAGCGCCTTTTTATTTAATATGGAGTTTTATAAATGAATTCCTTTCGTTTTTTTGTGCGTTTCTTGCGTTGGCACATGGGGCATACTCTCCCCATGATTATACATCATTCTTCCACCTATCCGGAGTTTCCCAGAAAATCGGCTTTCCACAGATATCTGGACAACCTGTATATCTATATCCGTGATGGCGCCCCGTGTGCTGCATATGATGCTTTCGGGCTTGATATCAAGGGGGCGCGTCTGGATAATTATATCAGTAATTACCGCTGGATCAGTTTTTTATACCGGAAATTGAGTGCAATTGGCCTGAGGAACGCGACTGTATATGATAAAATTCTGTTTGACGGCGATTCCCCCGTGCATCTTTTAACGGACAAATATTGTTTCTGGAGTCTTCTTGAACGGCATCAGATTTCCGTTGTTCCAATCCTCGCCCATACCGTCGGGGGAAAGCTTTACGACTTTACGCCAAAGGACAAGCCGCTGGCGTCGATGGACCGCATCTTTATCAAACCGGCAAATGGCTTGTGCGGGAAATCCTGCTGCGTTCTTTCGTCAAAAGATGGACATTTCTTTTCCGGTGACCAGCCTGCGGAACTGAACGACTTCATAGGCCAGTCGCAGGATTATATTTTTCAGCCTGTGATTGAGAACCATGCGGATATCAAGGCGCTGAATCCCACAACCTTAAACACCCTGCG
Source organism: Victivallales bacterium (assembly GCA_045114235.1). GTDB lineage: Bacteria > Verrucomicrobiota > Lentisphaeria > Victivallales > UBA1829 > UBA1732. The sequence continues at coordinate 11,941 of JBGUKB010000140.1, read as the reverse complement.
GATCGTGACCTGCCGAACGAAAGACGGAAAGTATGAACTTTGGAATCCCGGCATGCTCCGTATCGGTCGAAGCCATGCTGTCGTGGACAACTTCGCGCAGGGCGGCATTGGTGTCGGAATTGACGAAAAAGGGCATTTGAAACGGTATGGTTATACCCATGACAAGAGTCTGAACTACTCCAAACTGGAGCGTCATCCGGATACGCAACTGCTTTTTTACGGCAGGGAGATTCCTTTCTATCAGGAAGCCGTTGCCCTTGCCCTGAATGCCCATAAGCTTTTCCCGAGATTACAGACGGTCGGTTGGGATGTTGCCGTAACGTCTGAAGGACCATTTTTAGTGGAAGGCAATCAGGATTGGGATATTGAGATGCTTCAGGTCGTTCATCACGAAGGTTTCATTCCGAGATTTCGGGAAATATACGGTGACTTGTAAGGAAGGACAGCAGGAGCATGGCACGCACGGTTTCAGACTAAGGTGATTGTGTTTTTTCAGATTAGAGGCCGATTCATCTTTCTCCTCGCGCGTTAACCATGTCCCTCATCGGAAAAATCATCGCATGGATTCTGCGGAACATCCTCACGATCGCCGCGATCACCGTGATCCTGTGCCTGCTGTCGCCCGGGATCCGGGTCGCGAAGGACAATGCGCTGAAACTGTCGGAACAGCGCGATGCGCTCCTCGCCGGGATCCAGTCGGTCGAGGATGAGATCGCGAAGACGAAGGAATCGCTCGAAAGCCGGCTCTCCATGCTCGATCACTGGCGCAGGCAGCGGCGGGAGTGTCTGGAAAAGATCGACGCCCTGCCGAACGCGTGGCGGCATCCGATCGACCACTGGACCGAATATGCGCGTCTTACCGCCGAACAGAAGCGCCTGGAGCTTCAGATAGAGACGCTGGAATCTACGATCGCGCGTTACAAGGACACTCTGAGTCAGCTCGACAAGAACCGCCAGCTGCTGATGTTCCAGCTCGAAAGCGTAACGCAGTCCCTCACGGAATCCGTGTCGAACGAGTGGAACACGAACGGCCTCCGCATCCTGCTCTTCACCATCTGCTTCGTGCTGTTCACGCCGCCCCTGTGGCTCGTGTTCATGTACTACGGCGTAGCCGCGCTGATTGAAAAGTTCCCGCCGATCCGCATCAAGGTCAAGGACGGCGACGGCGCGCACGAACCCGTTTTTCACCGCGCCGCCCGAAGCATCACGTTCACGATCCCCGAGGGACGGAAGTTCTATCTTCGGGCGCAGGGCGGCGACTGGGGCAAGGAGCGCCGCGACGTGGCGTGCCGGACCAAGTTCATGTGGCGCTGGGGCGCTCCGCTCGTGTCCATCGCGTCCGACCTGGTGGAGCTGCTCGCCTACCGCAACGAACCGGGCGCGAAGAACCCCGGCCAGATCAAGCTGACGTCCCCGAGGGACGACGAGGTCTACATCCAGCAGATCGAGCTCAACGGCGGCCCGGGGCTGGTCCTGACGCCGCGCCATGTGATCGGCCTGACCGACGACGTGGAGGTGCGCACGGTCTGGAGCTTCAAGCTTCACAACCTCATTTCCATGCGACTGCGCCATATCGTGTTTTTCGGCACGGGCACGATCTTCATCATCGGGGGGCGCGGCATCGACGTCCAGCGGATCGAGCCTGGCTCTTCCGCGGTTCACAAGATTGAAGACGGCGTGCTGGTCGGCTACGTGCCGGGCGCGGCGTATTCCCTCTGCCGTACGCAGACGTTCTGGGCGTATTTCCGCGGCATGACCTCCCTCCTCGACTACAAGCTCTGCGGCGGCACATTCCTGACGCAGAATCTGGTCGGACGGAACGAAAAGGAAGTCCTCGGGAGCGGACTCGACCGGTTCCTGTCCGTCCTGTTGAACGGCATCGGCAAGCTGCTCGGGTTCTGAGGCTGAAACGGGAATCCGGCCATCAGCGGAGGAAGGACCCGTATCCGGCGAGCCCGGCGAGGATGCCGGAGACGATCTTGTTCTGGTATTCCGGCGAGGCGATCTTCCTGACTTCGGCGTCGTTGGAAAGATAGCCGACTTCGACCAGGACCGCCGGGCAGGAGGCGTTTCCGATCACGTAGATCGCCTGATGGCGCGTGCCGCGGTCGGTCCCCCCGGTCGCCGCGAGCATGCCCTTCTGGACCTCGTACGCCAGGCGCGAGCTGTTCGCGTCGAACTCGTTCGCGGACTGCTTTTCCGTCTTGACCTTGGAGCCCTTCGTCTCGGTGCCGCCGACGGGAACCGCGCGGTAGGTCTCGATCCCGGCGGCGGTCTTGCTCGTGGAGGAGTTGCAGTGGATGGAGATGTAGAGGTCCGGCTTGTACTTCTTGCACAGGGCTGCGCGTTCCTGAAGCGTGGGGTAGGTGTCCCCGGTGCGCGTCATGATCACGCGGAACCCGAGTTTTTCGAGCTGGGTCTGAAGGCGTTTCGCGATCTGCAGCGTGTAGACTTTCTCCTTGTGGGAGCCGTTGATCGCGCCCGGATCGGAGCCGCCGTGTCCGGCGTCGACCATAATGGTCTTCATGCCGAGCTTGACCGGGGTCTTGTAGCGGAGAAGCGGGTCGACACAGGTCAGGAAATCGACCTCGGAGATGTACGGCTCGTTGTTTTTGAGGAGCATCGGGTAGAGGAAATAGACCTGGACGCCGTTGACCGTGCCGTCGCGGTAGGCGGAGGAGAAGGTGGCCTTGCGCGTCTTGTCGTAGATGGTCGCGCCGGAGATCTTGTTGGATTTGTTTTTCGTGAATGCGAACGTGAGGCCGTAGTTGACGGCGACATCGCGCAGATGCACGTAGCGGACTTTGTTCTGCGTGATCCTGCGGAGTTTCATGGTCGCGACATCCTTGTCCTTCGGCGTGGTCGTCTGCGCCGCCGCGGCGGCTTTCTTCTTCGCGTCGGCGGCCTTCTGCGTCGCGATCGCCTTTTCGATCGCCTTGGCGCGTTCGATCGCCCGCTGGCGCTGCAGCTGCAGCTCTTCCGGGGATAGTTTCTTTGCCGAGGCAGGATCGTCCTGCGCGGGCGGCGGGATGGATGCGGCGGAACCTGCCGCTTTCGCTTCGGCGGCTGCTTTTGCCTCCGCTTCGGCTTTCGCCTTTGCGGCGGCTTCGGCGGCTTCCTGTTGGCGTTTCACGATGTCGGCCTTGTACTGCTCCAGGGCGGCGCGTTCCGCCGCCAGCGCGGAGCGCATGCGTTCCAGACGGGCGCGCTCTGCGGCGATCTCCTCGGCGGTCGGGGCCTTTTTCGCTGCCTCGGAAGCGGCGTTTTGAACCGCGGTTTGTGCCGATGTCGCCGCCGGTTTCGTTTTGACCGCGACGTCGGGGAGCGGGACGTCCGTCACGGTCTGCGCCATGGCGGAACCGGACGCGAGGAGGGCGCAGGCGGCGAGGAAAGACGGGAGCAGGTTTTTCTTCGGCATGGTCAATCTTCCTTTTTCTCGGCGTTTTTCCCGGCGGTCGGGGCAGTTGTAGCGGAGGTGCGCGCCGCCGCGGTCGTCAGCGTTTTGACGGGCGGCTGCGCCAGAAGCTCCAGCAGTCCGGTCTTCAGCAGGAAGACACGTCCGTTTGCGGTGCGTTTTTCGTATTCGGCGCGGGCGGCGAGCTGGTTCTTGCGGCGCTCGAACGCGTCGTCCGGCTCGCCGATGAGGCGGCGGACGTTTTCGGGATCGAACGAGACGGTCAGGCGTCCGGCGTAGACGTCGGTTTCGGCCTCCTCGGAGACCGAATCGACTTTGGCGAACTCCAGCAGATACGCGAATCCGTCGCCCATGACCGTCTGGAAACTGTCGTTGAACTTCAGGTCGTCCGGCGGGAGGTTCACGAGGTCGACGGAGAACGGCGCGGCGAGCGCGGAATATTTCTGCGAGAACGCCTCCAGATCGAGCTCGCCCTCCGGGATGACGAGCTGGAACTTGTCCTTGGCGGTGTTCACGAACCAGACGATCGAGGCGGTCTCCTCGCCGGGGCGTTTGCGCTGGAACCGGGCGTACACCGGGTTCTCCGGCTTGGAGAGGAACAGCGGCTCGATCCACTGGCGCGGATTCGGCACGCATTTCTCGAAGACGCGGGAAATGAGGAAGACGCGGCTGGATTTGTCGGGGTACCACACCCGGATGTAACGGCCGTCATACCCCTGCACAGCCAGGTTGCCGATGCGGTCGGCGGCGAGGCGCGTATGGCCGCGTCCGAGCATGATGCGCAGGAGTTCGGCGCCGTGTTCGTCGCGCAGGACGGCGAGGATGCCTTCCGCGTTCTTCAGGCCGGAGTCCGCGCCCGGCGCGGCGATCTCCTCCGGCGAAACCAGGTTCAGGTCCCTGTAGTCGTCGATGCCGGAGATCTCCAGCTCCTTCAGCGGCGCGGCCTTCGCGAGGCCCTCCAGCAGGTCGGCGACCTGCGCGGACGCCGCTTGCGCTCCGGCGCGTTCCTTCACCGCCCAGTACCGGTCGTCCTGCACGAAGTCCAGCGTGCTCTTCTGCGTGCGCCAGGAGATTTCGAGCGAACGGACGTCCTCGGGACGGAATTCCGGCAGGACGAGGCGCGCGGAGGCCGTGTTGGAGGCGGATTCGCGGCGCAGGCGCAGTTCGGACACCACGGCGAGCGCCGTGACGGCCGCGAGGAAAAGGACGATGAGGGCTCTGCGCTTTTTCATGAGATATGCCGTTTCCATTTGAGTTTGCGGGCGATGCTCCAGACGATGCCGCAGAGGATGACGAAGGCGGGGATCAGGACGATGTTGATGAGGCGGACCGTGTTGTTGATGCGGTCGAGGTCCTGCCGCAGCTGGAGCCGGATTTCGCGGATTTCGCGTTTGAGCGCGGCGTCCTTCTGCTCATAGGTGTTCAGCAGGTCGCGCTGTTCCTGCGTCAGGCGCGCCGCGCCGCCGCTCACGATGAGCTGCTTGCGGATGGACTCCACGCGGTCCTCCAGCCGCATGGATTCCTCGGCGAGCGCGAGGATGCGGTCCTTGAACGCGAGGTCGGCGCGCATCTGGCTCTCGTTGATGCGCGTGAGCGGACGGGACATGGGGATGCGGCTGCGGAGCGAGGAGAGGCGGCCACCGCCGCAGAGGGACTCCACCACGTTCTCCATGAGCGTGATGTTGTCGTTGATGCGGACCACGATGGTCTGCCCGAACTCGTCCTTGGACTGCGCGACGCAGGCGTCGTGGAACAGCATGTCGGAGTCGCCGAAGAGGTAGACCTCGCCGGGCTTGCCGCTGACTTCTTCCGAACCGTATGCGCTTGGGAACTGCCCCGTGATGTGCATCAGCAGATTGAGTTTTTCGCCGGAATGCTTTCCGGGCGCGGCGAAGTCCGCCAGGATCTTTTCCGGCTGGTCCGCCACGTCGGCGGGCATGGAATAGTCGGTGGTGTAGACCAGCGGCTCGAATGTCAGTGTGCGCGCCGGATTCCGCAGGTCGAAGAATCCGGCGTAGTTCATGCGCAGGGAGGTCAGGCCGCCCGTGACCGGGTTCCCGCGGTCGATGCCCGCCTCCGTGATGAGGAGCGCGGTCGGGATCGTCCGCCGGACGCCGGACTTGTCCAGCTGGTCGTACTTGAAATTCATGTCGGCGGCGAGGCGCGAGGGGGAATACGCCACGCCCCATTTCGCGAGGAGCGGCTCCAGCGTGGAGTCGGTCATGTTCACATAGGTGTAGTCCTTCTGCGCCGAGGCGAGCGCGTAGGCGGACAGCGGATCCACGAACACCGCCATGCGGCCGCCCTTCACCAGATACGCGTCGATCGCCTCGAGCGTCCGGCGGTCGAAGTCGTGCGGATGCACCACCAGCAGGGCGTCCAATCCGTCCGGTATTTCCTTCAGGTCCGTCGGAAGCTCGGTCAGCGTGTAGTCCTTGTTCAGCTCGGTGAAGAGATACCAGGCGGCCGCGCCGGAGCTCCCGGTCTGGGGCGACGGGGCGCGTCCGAGCACGGGGTACGGGCTCATCACGCCGACCACGGGGCGTTTCGGATCCTGCGCGTGCATGACGCGCCGCAGAAGCTCGTATTCGAGCATGGATTCATTTTTCGGGGAGAGGAACGGCGCGGCGAGGCAGAGCTGTCCGGCGGAAACGGTCATGCCGAGGAAGAACCGGTCGCCGCCCGCGTTCTTCGCGGGCTGGAGCCCTTCGATGATGGCGGCCTCCTCCTCGCGGGTGTCCGGGCCGGGCGTGATGATCTCGAGCGTGACCTTGCCGCCCGCCTCCTTGCCGAATTCGCGCAGGAGCCATTTCACGCGTTCGGCGTAGCCCAGCAGGTCTTTCGGCGTGTCCGCGCCCGGCGGCGAGACGTACAGGCGCACGGTCACGTGGCGTTCCAGCGAACGCGCCAGGGAACGCGCCTCCGGCGAGAGCGAATACGCCCGGTCGGCGGTGCAGTCGATGCGGATGCGGAACGCCTCCGCCGTGAGCGCGAGGCAGATGAAAACGTAAATGGCAAGCACGAACGACAGCACCATGGAGAGGACGTTTTTCCACGTGTAGCGGTCGCGGAGTGCGCCGGGCAGGAAGAGTCCGCCGCCGCCCGACGCCGCATAGGCAAGCACGGTCCGAGCGAAGTACAGGAAAAGCAGCGTGATCAGGATGCTGTAGATGAGCTCGGAAGTATCGAAGAGGCCGCGCTGGAACGCCTGGTAATGCGGTACGACCGTGCAGTAGGAGACGAGGCGGCAGAGGCTTTCCGGGAGCCACTGGTACAGCAGGCCCGTCACGCGGTCCCAGCCGGTGAACATCAGCAGGGCGCACAGCAGGAGCGCGAGCAGGAAGCTGGCAGTCTGGCTCTTCGAAAGCGCGGAGCAGAAGCTCGAAACCGCCAGAAACGCCGAGCCGACGAGCAGCGCCCCGGCGTAACCGCAGACGATCGCGCCGACGTCCGGCTGCCCCAGCACGGCGATGGTGATCGGGACCGGCAGGGTCAGGGCGAGCGCCATCGCGACGAGCGCCATGCCCGCGAGGTATTTGCCGAAGACGAGTTCCCAAAGCGAGACCGGGTAGGAGAGCGTGAGCTCGAACGTGCCAACACGGCGTTCCTCCGCCCAGAGCGGCATGCCGAGCGCGGGCATCAGGAACATGAACAGCCACGGCATCCAGTTGAAGAACGGGCCGAGTTCGGCTTGCCCGAGCGCGAGGATGTCGCTGAAGACGAACGTGCAGACGTTCGCCATGACGAGGAAGATCACGAGGAAGACCCACGCGGCGGGCGAGGCGAGGCTCGCGAAGAATTCGCGCGAGGCGACAGCGAAGATGCGGCGGAGGGAAGCGGTCATGCCTGTTCTCCTTCCGTCATGACGGCGAACAGCCCGGCGAGGTCGGTGCGGAACGCATCGGCTTTCGCCCGGAATTCGTCTTTCGAGCCGTCGAACAGCGTCTTGCCCTTGCAGAGCAGGAAAACGCGGGAGCAGACGGCGTCGACTTCCTCCAGGATGTGCGTGGAGATGATGACGGCGGTTTCCTCCCTGAGCGAGAGGATCAGCTCACGGATCTGGCGTTTCTGGTTCGGGTCGAGGCCGTCGGTCGGCTCGTCCATGATGAGCGCCTTCGGGTCGTGCAGGATGGACTGCGCCAGGCAGACGCGCCGTTTGTAACCCTTCGACAGGGACTCGATCTCCTGTCCGGCGGCTTCCTTCAGCGCGCAGCGTTCGATGGCGCGGTCCACGCGGCGCGCGAGCTCGCGTCCGCCGAACCCGTGCAGACGGCCCGTGTAGGCGAGGAACGCGCGGACGGTCATGGTCATGTGGAGCGGGGCGTTTTCAGGCAGGAATCCGATGCGGGATTTCGCGAGGCGCGGTTCGGCCTCGATGTCGATGCCGTCGATGCGGACTTTGCCCGCGTAGGGCGGCATGACGCCGCTGATCATCTTCATGGTCGTTGTCTTGCCCGCGCCGTTCGGCCCGATGAACCCCAGCACGTCGCCCACGTTCACGCGGAGCGAGAGGTCGTCGACCACGAGCCGCGTGCCGTAGCGTTTGAAGAGGTGTTCCGCTTCGATCATCATGCCGGGACTTGCTCCGATTCGGGGCTCAGCGGGTGTCGCGCGCCAGTTCGCTGTCCTGGAACAGGAAGAACGCCCAGCCGATCCAGGCGGCGCAGTAGAGGACGGAATAGGTCGCAGTCCAGACGAAATACGAGGCGGGGATGATGATGCGGTTCGACAGGACGTCGGCCATCCAGAAGAGCTGCCAGTTCGGCACCAGCGAGGTGCAGAGCAGCGCGCTCACGGAGCCCGTGCCGAACGCCCGCGCCGCGAAATAGTGCAGGACCATCCCGGTCAAAAAGAGGATCAGGCACACCATCAGGTTGCCCACGATCTCCATCCGGGTCGCAAGCGCCGAGCTGATCACGCCCATGATCCACACGGCGAAGAACAGCATGCACAGGGCCGGGACCAGGACGCGCGCCGCCATGAACGTCTCCGTGTCCGTGATCTGATAGTCGGACAGCGTTTTCGCGCGGATGACGTGCGCGACCGCGGCGATCACCGGGAACAGCACGGCCATGGCCGCGACGGCGTTCGAGGAGAACGATTTCTGCGAGATGAAGTTGCGGACGCCGCCGTACAGCGCCGCGACGCAGATCGCGCCGAAATAGCACCAGATGAGCGGCTTGCTCAGCTTGAACTGGTCGATCGCGATCAGGACGGAGAGCCAGGTGGCGGCGTTGCAGACGAGGACGAAGACCGTGAGCGAGACCAGAATGCCGCAGACCTTCGAGATCACGAAGGAGAACCGCGACACCGGCTTCGACATCAGCAGCAGGACCGTGCCGTTCTTCATCTCGCGGCTGATCGTGCGCGCCGAGCACAGGACCGCGGCGAAAAGCCCGAACAGCATGGTCGTGGCCATGGAGCTGTCGCAGACCAGGCGGATCTGCTGGCGGAACACGAACATCGAGAAGTACGGGAAGAGCCCGATCATGATGAGCGCCGCCAGCAGCATCAGGTAGTACACCGGTTCGCGCAGGCACTCCCGGCAGGCGTTCATGGAGAGGCGGAGGATCGTAAACATCGCAGTTTACTCCGCGTTGATCTTGTCCTGGTTCTGCAGATAGTCCAGATAGTGGTCGGAGAGGTTCGTCTTCAGTGTCCGGCGGAAGAACTCGTCGAGGCGGGCCGTGTTGACTTTCCATTCGGCGTCGGAGAATTCGGCCTTGTGGATGCCTTCCGGGACCGCCAGGCGGTACACCGGGTTGATGTAGGAGTCGTTGCCCAGGATGATGACCGTTTCGGGGCGGAGATAGGCGATGAACTGCGAGAGCTGGGGCGCGGGCAGGGCGACTTCCAGTTCGCCGGAATTCTTTTTGCCGCCGCTGAAATAGACCTGGTCGTCCTTCGAGGGCTTACCGGGGTCGGACGGCAGCAGGACGTACGGCACGTCGTATTCCGTGCGGAGGTATTCGGCGATCACCTTGCGCGGGATGCGGTAGTTCGCGACGATCACGAGGTAGGGGAGCGGCTTGTGCTTTCTGTAGCCCCAGAACGGTTCCTTCCGTTCCTTTGCTTTTGCGGCCTTGACCGGTTCCGGATCGGTGGAGGTGTCGGCTTTCACATATCTCTCCTCGATCTCGCGGAGCTGGTCCGAGTCGATCTTTCCTTCCTCAAATTCCTTCTGGGCGAGGAGGAGACGGTCCTCGCGCGCGGTATGCAGCTCAAGCTGCTTGTCGGCGAGGACCGCTTCGTTTTCGGGGGAGGGGACGGCGGCGAGGATCGCAGTGTAGTTCGTGAGGCATTCGATCTCGGCCTCGAGTTTTTCCGCGGGCTGCGCGTTTCCGGCGGCTTCGCGTGCGGCGACCTCGTCGAGCGCGTCGCTGCTGGCCATGAGATTGGCGGAGAGCACGTCGACTTCAGCCTTCTTTTCGGCGGAAAGATCGGCATCGGCGATCGCCTTCGCGAGCTCGGGGAAACGTTCCTCGAACGCCGTGGCGACTTTTTCTTCCGCCGCTTTCTTTTTCTCTTCAGCAGTTGCTTTCGCTTCGGCTTCCGCTTTCGCCTTCTCTTCGGCGGCCTTGGCCTCGGCGTCCGCTTTCGCTTTTTCGGCGGCGGCCTTGGCTTCAGCTTCGGCTTTTGCCTTTTCGGCGGCGGCCTTGGCCTCGGCTTCCTTCTTCGCCTTATGGGCCTCTACTTCGGCTTTCAAAGCAACCTGCGCTTTTTCGGCAGCCTCTTCTTTCGCCTTATCGCGACGTTTCATGATCTGTTCCGCCTCAGCGGCGCCCTTTGCCTCGGCTTCCGCTTTCGCGGCTTCCGCCGCTTTTTCAGCATAATCGGCCTGTTCGGCCGCGGGAACTGCCGCCGGAGCGGGTTTGCCGGCCGCATCGTCGGCGGCGAATGAGAGCGCGGCGAGCGCGCAGAGGATCATGCAGAGGGGTACGGAGGAATATTTTGGAAGCTTCATTTCATGTCTCCAGCAGAAAATTAGGAATAAAAACGAAAAAAGTCGGTGAATCGATTTGCGAAACGAAAATCACCGTTTATATTTTAAACACAAAATCGTAAAAATCAAATGAAAGAACGTCATGTCCTCCACTTTTTTTCAAACTTTTCCCGAAAAACCGGCCGCGGCCGTGTTTTTAAGCGGGACCGGCACGAACGCCGCCAAGCTGCTTGAGGGGTGGCACTCCGGCGCGTTTTCAGGCTGGACGCCGCGCGTCCTGGTGACCGACAAACCCGAAACGAGCCGCGCCCGTGCCCTGGCGGCGCAGTACGGCCTGCCGCTGGTCGAACACGACATCGCGAAATTCTACCGCGAGCGCGGCCTGGAAAAGATCGCGCTGACCTCGGAGCGTGCGCTTCAGGTGCGCGAAGAGTGGACCGGCGCGCTGATCCGCCTGCTCATGCCGTTCAATGTCCAGTTCGGCATCCTCGCCGGATTCGTGCCGCTCTCCAACATCACGTGCGTCCTGCCGTGCCTGAACGTCCACCCGGGCGACCTCACGCTCGAGGAGGACGGACGGCGTTATCTGGCGGGGCTCCAGCGTCTCCCGGTCGAAACGGCTCTGCTCCGCGGCCACACGAGCCTCCGCAGCAGCGTCATCATCGCGCAGGCGTTCACCGGCGGCGCGAAGGAGATGGACTCCGGCCCTGTGCTGGGGATATCCGCCCCGGTCCCGGTCGATCTCGCTGGCGCGACCGTCGACGAGCTCAAGGCGTGCCAGGCGGCGCGTCAGGGGAAGAAGCCCGCCGAGTACCGCGGCGACCTGCTGATGCGGGCGGCGGAACGCAACCTGGAGAACCTGAAGGAGCACGGCGACTGGGTCGTCTTCCCGCAGACGGTCGACGATTTCGCGCGGAACAAGTTCTCTCTGGATCCGGACGGCACGCTGCGTTACGAGGGGAACCCCGTGAAGACGGTGGAGTATTCGGAAAACGCCGCGCCGCGTCCGGTCGCCCTCTGATTCCCGGCATTCAGAAGCATTTTTAAGATAAAACACCCGTATTTCCACTTGTAAAAAGGCGGAAACGGGTGTATTATTATTGTTTGGTTTGACAACTTACATGGAGACACCCATATCATGATCACCACTGCCGCTCAACTTCGCGAAAAGTACCTGCAATTCTTCCAGTCCAAGGGCCACGCGGTCATCCGCAGCGCCTCCCTGGTGCCGGACAACGACCCGACCGTGCTCTTCACGACCGCCGGGATGCACCCGCTGGTGCCGTATCTCCTCGGCGAAAAACATCCGCAGGGGACGCGCCTGACCGACGTCCAGAAGTGCATCCGCACGGGCGACATCGACGACGTGGGCGACGCCGTGCACCTCACGTTCTTCGAGATGCTGGGCAACTGGTCCCTCGGCGACTACTTCAAGAAAGAGGCGATCGCGTTCAGCTACGAATTCCTGACCTCGCCCGAATACCTCGGATTCCCGCTCGAAATGCTCGGATTCACCGTGTTCGCCGGCGACGAGGACGCCCCCTTCGACGAGGAGGCCTACAACGAATGGCGCAACCACGGCG
>JBGUKB010000139.1:0-11310 GCA_045114235.1 Victivallales bacterium | reverse complement strand
TCATTCACAGACGGTCTCCCAGACGGCGCGGAGTTCGGAGCGCGGCACGTCGGTACGGACTTCGGCCCGGCCGATGGCCAGCGGGATCACGATGCGGGGCACGCCGGAAACGGCTTTCTTGTCGGCGGCCATGGCGGCCAGGAGGTCGTCGGGAGCGCAGCCGGCAACTGTGACCGGGAGCCGGAACATGCGGAGCAGCGCGGCGATCTCATCGGCGGAAGCGGCGTCAAGGATGCCCATGCGGACCGAGAGCCGCGCGGCGGCGGCCGTCCCGACGGCGACGGCTTCGCCGTGTTCGAGGCCGCGGTAATCCTGCACCTTTTCGATGGCATGGCCGAACGTGTGGCCGAGGTTGAGAAGCATGCGTTCGCCCTGTTCGCGTTCGTCGCGGGAAACGACGGCGGCTTTCAGCGCACAGGAACGCGCCACGAGCGATGCGAGCCGGTCGAGGTCATGGAACAGCGCTTCGCCGGCGGATTTGAGTTCGTCGAAAAGCCCGCGGTCGAAGAGGACGGCATGCTTGATGAGCTCGGCGAAGCCGTTCGACATCTCGCGGGGAGGGAGCGTGGCGAGAAAAGCGGCGTCCATGAGGACGGCTTTCGGCTGGTAGAACGTGCCGACGAGGTTCTTTCCCTCGGGCAGGTCCACGCCGGTCTTGCCGCCGACGCCGGAATCGATCATCGCGAGAAGCGAGGTCGGGACCTGCACGCAGCGGATCCCGCGCATGTAGATGGACGCGGCAAACGCCGCCATATCGCCGACCACGCCGCCGCCGAGTCCGACGATCAGCGAACCGCGGTCAAGTCCGGCACGCGCGGCGTCCCGGCAAATGTCCCCAACCGTTGCGAGGTGTTTGGAGGTCTCGCCGGCGGGGAAAACGGATTCCGACACGCCGGAAGCCCCGGCTGTCAGAAGCGTACGGGACAGGAGTTCGCCATACAGAGGAAAAACGTTCGAGTCGGAGACGATCAGGACTTTCACGCCCTTCGCAAAAGGCGCAAGCAACCCGACGGACGCGCCGGACGTGAAGAGGTCCTGCGCCACGGAAATATCGTAGGAACGCGCCCCGAGGCTGACTCGCACGGTCTCCATGTCAGCGGGCGTCCTTCGCGGCGGCGAGAAGCTCGGCATAGGTCGTACGTCCGTCGTAAAGCGCCTTGCCGACGATCGCGCCTTCGAGGTTGGCACAGCCGAGCGAAACCAAATTGCGCACGTCCGCGGGAGAGCTCACGCCGCCTGACGCGATGATCTTGCAGTCCGGGAGCTGTTCGCAGAGGTTACGCATGAACGGGAGATTCGGGCCCTTCAGCGCGCCGTCCGTGGCGATGTCGGTGAAAATGAAGCGTTCGATACCGAAGAGGAACAGCGACCTGGCGAGCGCCGCCGCCTCGACCGTGGAGGTCTCGACCCAGCCTCGCGTGGCAACCTTGCCGTCGCGGGCGTCGATCCCGGCCACGATCTTCTCCTGACCAAACGCGTTGATGAAGTCCTCGGCGCTCTTCGGATCATCGCAGACCGCGGTCCCGAGGATCACGCGGGACACGCCCAGGTCGAACGCGCGTTTCGCGTCATCGACGGTGCGGATGCCGCCGCCGAGTTCGCACGGGATGGAGACGCGGGCGCAAATCGCACGGATCGCCTCGGAATTGGTCATCGCGCCGGTTTTCGCGCCGTCGAGGTCGACCAGATGGATCAGCGGAGCGCCGGCCTGTTCCCATACGGCCGCCTGGTCGGCGGGCGTGCTCTCGTAAACCGTCTCCTTCGCGTAGTCGCCCTGGAAGAGGCGGACGCAGTTCCCGTGAAGCAGATCTATGGCGGGGAATAATTTCATGATTGGATCTCTCCTTTGCACAGGGCCGAGAATCCGCGCAGGATCGCCAGCCCGTTTTCCTGGCTCTTCTCCGGATGGAACTGCGTCGCGGCCAGGTTGCCGCGCGACACAGCCGAGGTGAAACCGCAGATATAATCCGTTTGTCCGGCGGTCACGGACGCGTCATCCGGCACAACATAGAACGAATGAACGAAATAGAACCACCTGGGTTCCTTGAACGATGCAAAGCACGGATGCGCCGAACGGAACGAAACCGTATTCCAGCCCATGTGCGGCACTTTCTCCGTCGCGGATTCGAACTTGCGGCAGTAGCCCTTCAGGATCCCGAGGCCGGGCACGCCCGGTGCTTCCTCGCTGGATTCGAACAGCATCTGAAGCCCCAGGCAGATCCCGAGGAACGGCTTGTCCGCCGCCGTCCAGTCGCGCAGAAACCCGGTAAAACCGGCGCGGTCGAGATTCTTCATCGCGTCGTGGAAATTCCCGACGCCCGGAAGGACCACGCCGGCCGCATCCGCGGCTTCGGACGGCGCACGCACGATGCGGACTTCGGCGCCCGCATAAATCAGGGCCCGCTCCACATTGCGGAGATTGCCCATGTCGTAGTCGATGATTGCGATCAATGCCATATTGATCCATCCTTCTTAAAAAACAAAACCATAAAATAATATACGCCTTTCTACCTGAAAAGTCAAGTTTTTCCGGATCCAGAGAGAAAACGGAATCTCCGCGAGAAACCTGTCTAGTTTCAGTTAAAAGAGGTTTGTTTTAACTGAAACTAGCGTGCATGCGCGAGGATTAGCTTTGTTGCGGATTGCTCCGGCATGAAAAAAAGAACGAACATGATACTGGTGCCGGATGGTATGGACAGGACCTGTTGTCAGCCGTCATGATCGGCCTCGACCGGTTTCATGCGCCTTTTGCGTGTTTTTCCCGAATTCGGAAATCAACATCTAGTTTCAGTTAAAAGAGGTTTGTTTTAACTGAAACTAGCGCGTATGCACGGGAACAAGCTTCCCTGCTCCATATTTTGTCAGTCGAATTTCATATTCCAAAAGCCGTCTTCCAGCCAAATGACTGCTTTTCGCATGTGTTTTTCTCGAAAAATGCCAGAAAGTGTATCTTTTTTTTATTTTTTTTCCGTTTTCGGCTTTCTTTTTTTAAAATCGGGGTTATGTTTACGGTAAGGGTTTTTGCCATTCGGCAGGAACGTTCACATATCAACTTTGGAATTTGCTGCGAAAACGAGGCTGCGCTCCTGAAAAAGGACGGCCCGAAACAACCGCCGCTCTGCGGATCGAACGGGAAATATGACTTGGAGTTTGGACAAATCGAGGCTGAAGGCAGGCCGGAACGCATCATCGGCGATCCGATGCCGCCGCTGCCGCATTTGATACCGGGAAGCCGGGCGGTTCTTCGTCCGGTCCGGGTTCCTTTTCCACATGTTCCCGCCTCGCCCCAGGCGCGGATGCCATTCGTTTTCGCCGCTTCGCAGAAACGAAGTGGTTCATGTACGACGAACAGACAGTCGATCATGCGGCGTCCGCGGAAACCGCGACTATGCATGACCTGAAAAAGGCCGTCCGGCGCGAAAAGATCGCGCTGCGCCGCGCCATGCCGGCCGAGGTACGCTCGGCGGCGGATGCGGCGATCAACGGCCTGCTCCTGGACATCGTCCGGGCGGAAAAACCGTCCGGGCTCGTCGCATACGTCAGCGACGGCACGGAACCCGATCTCGCTCCGGTCATGCGGTACGCGCTTCAGGCGGGCGTCACGCTCTGCCTGCCGCGTTTCGAGCAGTCCGGCGCTTATTCCATCGTGACGGTGCGTTCCCTGGACTTTCCGGTGTCCCACTGGGGCATCCCGGAACCGTCCGCCGATGCCCCGGCGGCTCCTCAGGAACTGCTTGTAGAAGCCCTGTGGCTGGTACCCGGCGTGGCGTTCGATGCCGCCTGCCGCCGTCTCGGACGCGGCAAAGGCGTTTACGACCGTCTGCTCGCCCGGGGGACCGGAAAAACCATCGGTATCTTTTATGAACTCCAGAGATGCGCGGAATTGCCCTGCGAGCCCACGGATCAGCCCGTCGGCCGCATCGTCACCGAATCCGGCGTCTTTGGCTGTACAAACAATGTCAGGAGTTGAATATCATGTTTTCCTATGTCATCATCGCCGCCGCCCTTACATGGACGGATTATCTGGAAATGATCGGCGGCTGCATTATCGGCATCGCCATCGTGGAGATCATCGTCACCATCCTTTCCAAGAAGGGCAAGACCAAAGCGTCCCGTGACGCCGCGAAAGTCAAGGAGGACGCCGAACGCGAAGCCTCCCAGATTCTCCGCGAGGCCCGCGTCACCGCGAAGAGCGACGCCCTCAAGATCAAAGACGACGCCCTCAAGATCAAGGACGAAGTCGAAAACGAGATCAAAGAGCGCCGTCGCGAGATCGCCCAGCAGGAAAAGCGTCTCACGCAGAAAGAGGAAAACCTCGACCGCAAGAACGATTCCCTGGACGCGAAGATCAAGAACGCCGAGCGCAGGGAAGCCGAACTCGTGCAGCAGCGCGAACGCCTCGTCCAAAAGGAGGAGGAGCTCAAGAACACGATCGACCGCCAGATCAACGAACTGGAACGCATCGCCGAGCTCGACCGCGAGACGGCCCGCGGCATGATCCTCGAAAAGCTCAAAGGCGAGGTCGAAAACGAGTCCGGCCTGCTCATCCGCAACATCGTGGAAGACGCCCGCCAGCGCGCCGAACGCGAATCCCAGAAGCTCCTCGCCTACGCCATCCAGCGCTACGCCGGCGACTGCACCTACGAACGCACCACCGCCACCATCCCACTCCCGAACGACGAGATGAAGGGCCGCATCATCGGCCGAGAAGGCCGCAACATCCGCGCGCTCGAGGCGGCGACCGGCGTCAACATCCTCATCGACGACACCCCGGAAGCCGTCGTCATCAGCTGTTTCGACCCCGTCCGCAAGGAAGTCGCGCGCCGCATGATGGAGAAGCTCATCGGCGACGGACGCATCCATCCGACCCGCATCGAGGAGCTCGTAAAAAAGATGCGCAAGGAAGTCGACGAGGAGATCTTCAGCGCGGGCGAACAGGCCGTGCTGGACTGCGGGCTCCAGGGCGTCGCGAAACCGCTCATCACGCTCATCGGCACGCTCCAGTTCCGCTACAGTTTCTCCCAGAACGTGCTCAAGCACTGCATCGAGACCTCCGCCTTCATGGGCGCGATCGCCGCCGAACTCGGACTCGACGAACAGCGCGCGCGCCGCATCGGCCTCTTCCACGACATCGGCAAGGCCGTCGATCACGAGATCGAGGGCACGCACGCCCAGATCGGCGCGGACCTGCTCCGCAAATACGGCGAAAACAAGGACGTCGTCAACGCCGTCGCCGCGCACCACGGCGAAGTCGAGGCGACCAGCATCTACGCCATCCTCGCCAACGCCTGCGACGCCCTCAGCGCGTCGCGTCCCGGCGCACGCAGCGAAACCACCGAACTCTACCTCAAGCGCCTCGAACAGCTCGAATCCATCGCGAAGGACTTTCCCGGCGTGGACACCTGCTACGCGCTCCAGGCGGGCCGCGAAGTCCGCGTGGTCGTCGAGCCGGAAAAGATCAACGAGGCGCAGGCCCAGGTCATCGCACGCGACATCTGCAACCGCATCGAAAAGGAAATGACCTATCCCGGCCAGATCAAGGTCACGATCATCCGCGAGACGCGCTCCGTGGAATACGCCAAGTAACGCAGTATGGACACCTTCGCACAGGCACGGGCAGCTTTCGACCGGCACGTCGCGAAATTCCGCGACGCATCCGGCGCGCTTCCGTTCGCGCTCGAAGCCAAGTTCAACCACACCGGCGAAGTCTGCGAGATCACGGAGAAGATCGTGGCGGGAGAAGCCAGGTTTTCGCCGCATAACGCGCTCATCTTCCGCCTCTGCGCGCTCTTCCACGACATCTCGCGGTTTGAGCAGTACGACAAATTCAGGACGTTCCTCGACCGCCAGTCGTTCGACCACGGCGACCGCAGCGCCGCCCTGATCGACGAGCTCGGCCTCGTGCCGGAACTCCCCGCCGAAGACCGCGCCTGCGTCATCGACGCCGTCCGCGTCCACAACAAATTCTCCATTCCGGAGGATCTCCCGTCTACGCACCTCCCGGCCGCGAAGATGGTCCGCGACGCCGACAAGCTCGCCATCCTGCGCCTCATCATCCGGTTCTTCAACGGCGATTATTCCGACCCGACCATCCGGCTGGACCTGCCCGACTCGCCCGGCTGGACCCCCGCCATCCTCGACACGGCGCTGAGCGGGAAATGCGTGGTCTACACCGACATGAAGTGCATAAACGACTTCAAGCTCGGGCTTTTCGCGTGGTCCTGCGACCTCAACTATCCCGCGTCCGCCGCGCTCGCGCTGGACGAGGACCTCTTCGGACGCATCCGCGCCCTGCTCCCGGAGTCGGACAAGATCGACGCCCTCCTCAAATCCGCCCGGATCCGTCTCAACGCGCTCCGAGACTCCAACCCGTCCCTCCGACAGGAATCCTGACCGATGCCCCTCCTGACCGCCTCCCGCCTGAAAAAATTCTACCCCGTCGCGCGCGGCTTCTTCGGCAAGCCCGACTACGTGCGCGCCGTGGACGACGTTTCCTTCACGCTGGAACAGGGCGAAACGCTCGGGCTGGTCGGCGAGTCCGGCTGCGGCAAGTCCACGCTCGCGCGGCTCCTGCTCCGCCTGGAGGACCCGACCGAAGGCTCCATCCTGCTCGACGACGTAGAGATGACCGAAGTCCGAGGCGAAGCGCTCCGCAGGATGCGCGGGAAGTTCCAGATGATCTTCCAGGACCCGTACGGCTCCCTGAACCCGCGCATGAGCATCTTCTCCATCCTCGAGGAGGCGCTGAAGCTCCATACGGACCTCGACGCCGCCGGACGCGGCAAACGCATCCGCGAGCTCCTGAAGCTCGTCGGGCTCAACCCCGACTACGCCATGCGCCATCCGCACCAGTTCAGCGGCGGCCAGCGCCAGCGCATCGGCATCGCGCGCGCCCTCGCCGTCAATCCCGCCTTCATCATCGCCGACGAACCAGTCTCCGCGCTTGACGTCAGCGTCCAGGCGCAGATCGTGAACCTCCTGCAGGACATCCAGAAACAGACCGGCGTGGCGTTCCTTTTCATCGCGCACGACCTCGCCGTGGTGGAACACATCTGCCATCGCATCATGGTCATGTACCTCGGCCGCATCATGGAGATCGGACCGTCCGACGACGTATGTTCCAGCCCGCTCCATCCGTATACGCTCGCGCTGCTTTCCAGCGTCCCGCAGATCGACCAGTCGCGCCGCCGCGAACGCATCCTTCTGAAAGGCGACGTCCCCTCTCCGCTGAATCCGCCGTCCGGCTGCCGTTTTCACACCCGCTGCCCCTTCGCACAGCCGCGCTGCGCCACGGAAATTCCCGCACTTCAGGAGGTCTCTCCGGGCCGTTTCTGCGCCTGCCATACACCCGGCGTTTTCCGGAAACCGGAAGCCATCTGACGGAATGACAGACCGTTGACAATCAGAGACATGACGGAATGACGAGCAGGGTTGACGCTTTGACGGACGATCGGTTTTCTCTTTGTTCTTGAGACGATCGACCACAGAAAAAACAATGTCATAAAACGAAATAACAAGAGCGCTGTTTCGGCACGCTTTAACCATCATAAACATATTGGATTTGCAGCATGGATTTGGATTCTCTGAGAAAAGACTGCGCCCGGAAACAGAAAAAGGGGTTGCCCTTCATCATGACGTCGGTCCTCATCTGGACGGGGATCCTCTGCGTTCACCTGACCGGGCTCCCGATCATTACCAAAAACCTGCTCACGTTTTGCTGCGCCGCGCCGCTGGTCCCGATCGCGTTCCTCATCTCGAAGCTGATCGGGGTCGATTTCCAGGGTAAGGACAACCCGCTGACCAAGCTCGGGCTGCTGTTCACCGTGAACCAGATCGTATATCTGCTGATCGCCATGTGGGTTTACAATGCTATGCCGGACAAGATGCTCATGGTCTTCGCCATGATCTTCGGCGCGCACCTGATGCCCTACAGCTGGCTTTATCTGTCAAAGAGTTACTTCGCCTTTTCCATCGCCGTGCCGATCCTCTCCCTGATCCTTGGTTTGATGTTCCAGCCGTTCGTGCTCGCCGCCGTGATGATCGGCGTGGAGATATTGTTCTGCATCCTGCTCTGCAACGAGAACCGCCGTCTGGAGCAAGACGATGCGAAAGAATCCTGATTTGCAATCATTATGGCATGCCGTTTTTGTTCGTTATAACACACTATTTGTCAAAGCCATATCAAATATTCTGTCCTCATCTTATTTTTATCCGGAAAATGTGTATCTTTTATTCGTAACAGTTCGCCATAATAGAATCATATTGTCACCAAACCGCTGATTTTCGCATCGAAACCAAGAGACTGAACTATGGAAAAACAGACTGGACTTGAAATGCAACAATCCGCCACGGTGAAAAAGCGCATCGCGTTCTTCTGCATCCCGGCGCACGGACACACCAATCCGATGCTCCCGGTCGCCGCCGAGCTGGTCCGGCGCGGCCATGCCGTCCGGTTCTACTCGTTCGGGGGCGCAGGCGGCCTGCCCGATTTCTCGGGTAAGATTAAAAGGACGGGCGCGGAATTCGTCCCGTGCGACGCCCACATGCCGGCGGTCTCGGCGGAGGAAGTCGCCGGGCTGAAACGCGTCTTGATCACGGAAATGACGGTGCAATCGATCCGGATCACGCTCGCCATGGACGCTTTTCTGGACGCGGAGTTCAAGGCGTTTCAGCCGGACGTCGTGTACACGGACTCCGCGTGTTTCTGGGGCAAGCTGAACGCCTGGAAACACCATGTGCCGATGGTCGTCTCCACCAGCACGTTCGCGTTCAACCAGCTGTCCTCGCAGTACATGAAGCACCCGCCGGCGGAAATTGCGGACATGATCTTCGGGCTGCCGCGCATCGGCAGGGCGCTGAAGTCGATGGAGCCGTACGGGTACAAGGTGAAAAACCCGCTGACGCTGGTCCAGAGCGACAACAAAACGGATTCCGTAGTCTACACCTCGCGGCTGTTCCAGCCATACGCCGGGAGCTTTTCCGGTCATTATGTGTTCGTCGGGCCGTCGGTGTTCTCGGACGCGGTCCCGAATAAGATAAAGAAGCGGCCGCTCGTGTACATCTCCATGGGCACGGTCATCAACGACCGCCCGGATTTCTACGGCAAGTGCTTCGAGGCGCTGAAGGACCTGGACGCCGACGTCCTGATCTCCTGCGGCAACGCCGTGGACCGAGAAAAGCTGGGCGTCCCGCCGGCAAATTTCGAGTTGCAGCCGTATGTGGACCAGCTCGACGTCCTGTCCCGCGCGGACGTCTTCATCACGCATT
Source organism: Victivallales bacterium (assembly GCA_045114235.1). Classification (GTDB taxonomy): domain Bacteria; phylum Verrucomicrobiota; class Lentisphaeria; order Victivallales; family UBA1829; genus UBA1732. The sequence goes on along the minus strand of JBGUKB010000139.1, from coordinate 2,043 downwards.
GCGGCATGAACAGCGTGTCGGAAAGCCTGTACATGGCCGCGCCGATGGTGCTCTATCCGCAGACCGGCGAACAGGCCGCCGTGGCGAAACGCGCCGCCGAACTCGGCGCGGGCGTCCTGCTGAAGGACGATTCCATCAGGGGGATCCGCGCCGCCGTGCAGGAAATTCTGGACCATGCGTCGTACCGGGACGCGGCGGAGGCGTGCAGCCGGGATTTCCGTTCGTGCTCCGGGCCGTCCGGCGCGGCGGACTTCATCGAATCCGCGCCGCATCAGAGGAACGGCGTCGACGTCCTGAAGGAGCTGAACAAAACGAATGTCAGGTTCCAGATCGTCTACTGGAGCATCGTCTCCGTCCTGATCGTCCTCGCCGGACTGTTTTTCGGCTGGAAATACGTCTGGCTGATCGGTCTCGCCGCCGGGATCATCTCCAACCCCATCGGCAGACGCGTGCAGAACCGCCGCTATGCCCGGCTGGTGAAGGACGAAAAATTGCTTTTCACTCTCGGACAAATGGACATGACAACGAACGCGAAACCGAAAACGAACCGGCGGCGGATCATCATTTGGGGATCCGTCCTAGTATTCATTATCCTGCTCTTGATCCTCACCAGTGATCCCGTCACCTTCTACACCTATCTCAACACAAAGACCTTGAAAACCGAGTCGTTCGTCAGGGTCGGGCCCATGACGTTCCGGAAAAAGGACGGCCCCGTGACTTTGCTGGACGACTGCCGGGCTCAGGGCTTGTTGCGGCCCGGGGAAACGGTCCAGCAGGAACGCCTCCCGGAATACTGGATCCTGATCCGCAAGCAATCGACGCTTCTGGTCGCCCCGAAAGGCGGCATATACCCTGTCAAACTGAGGAACTTCCTCGCGGAGCATTATCAGGAGATGATGGACCCGGATTACAAGGAAACCGAGGAGGAATTCTCCGCCCGGTTCACCGATTACATCCTGTCCCTGAATGACGACGAATTCTTTAAACGCGTCCTGCTCCCCGCGGACACCGACCTCCGCGCCCGGTCGCACTGACCCTCTTATAATTCAAAGACAACAAATCAAACCATAGAAAAACCCGGGATGGATTTGAGGTCCATTCCGGGTGTTTTTTTGCTCACACGGCGCATTCTGTCAGGTTCGGGACCCGACAGGATGCGCTTTGTTTACGCCGCATCAGAATTTCTTGCGAGCGGTGTACTTGGTGTGGAGGAGCTGGTGCGCCAGGTGGCTGCCGGGCTCGCCGAGGTATTCTTCGTAAAGCTTCTGGATGGATTTGTTCTGGTGGGACTTGCGGATCGGGTGATTCAGGTCGTCCTGATAGAGCGCTTCCATACGCTTCTTGAGGATATCGGTGTTGCCGTGGTGGTAGGGCTGGCCGCCGCCGTCGATGCAGCCGCCGGGGCACGCCATGATCTCGATGGCATGGTACTTGGCTTCGCCGGCTTTGATCTTCTCGAGGAGCTTGCGGGCGTTGCCGAGGCCGGAGCAGATGGCGGCTTTGAGCTTGATGCCGCCGACGTCGACTTCGGCTTCCTTGATGCCTTCGAGGCCGCGGACAGGCGTGTAGTCGATCTCCTGCACGTCCTTGCCGGAGAGGATGTCGGCCGCGGTACGGAGAGCGGCTTCGAGCACGCCGCCGGAGGTGCCGAAGATAGTGGCCGCGCCGGTGCCTTCGCCGAGCGGGGAATCGTATTCGGAATCCTCGAGCTTGTCGAACTGGATGCCGGCTTCGTGGAACATCTCGGCGAGCTCACGGGTGGTGAGGACGATATCAACGTCGCGAACGCCGTCACGGGTGAACTCGGGACGGGCGGCCTCGTACTTCTTGGCGAGGCAGGGCATGACGGAGACGACGATGAGGTCTTCCGGCTTGATGCCGGTCTTCTCGCAGTAGTAGCTCTTGGCGATCGCGCCGAACATCTGCTGCGGGGACTTGGCGGTGGAGGGCATGTAAGTGAGTTCGGGGAACTGGTGTTCGAGGAACTTGACCCAGCCGGGGCAGCAGCTGGTGAGGATCGGGAGATTCTCGTTCTTCTTGATG
>JBGUKB010000138.1:0-4589 GCA_045114235.1 Victivallales bacterium | reverse complement strand
GTCGCGATAGAAGAAGAACAGGGTGGGGACGAGCCAGCCCGTGGTGCGCTCGCTCTGGACGTCGGTGATGGCGGAGGCGTTCAGTTTGCGGCGGGTGTTGCGGGTCAGGAACGAGATGGCGTTGCTGGTGTCCACGGTGTCGCTGAAGACGACGCACTTGCCGGGTTCGACGGAGCTGCCGGAGATCACGGGCAGGCCGAAGACGTACACGCCCCAGATGTCGGCGTTGACGTGGCCGAGGGTCTCGGCTTCGCCGGTGGTGAAGCTCACGCCGTTGGTATTCGTGGCCATTTCGAAGGAGGAGCAGGCGGAGAGAGCGAACGCGGCAATGGCGCAGGCTGCGAGGCAGGCAAGTTTTTTCATCATGGTGAGAAATCCTTGTTTTGAGGTTGATTTCAGTTTGTTGTATGTGAAAAACGATATTCTATCACTATACTGTAGCTTCGGGAACGAAAAAATCAAGGCGGAAGACGGAAGATTCCTCTATTTTTTCCTGATTTTATAGAAATGCGCGCACAACGTGTTAATGATACAGTGCCCGGATGCGCGAGGAGTTTTTCACCCCGAAGCCCGCCGCAAAGCCGTTCATATCGTTCCCCCATATTATTGGTCCGCCGCGCCGTCTTCCCGTTCGTCTATCCTGAGCATCAAAGTCCGCACCTCATAATTTGTCAACCAGCTGTTGCTTTTGCTCTCCCAGTAATCCAAAGAAAGAGCGTAGACCCTGTTTCCGGCGGAAAAATTCTTCCCCGCGGAGAGGGCGTCCGGATAGACCGTGCCGCCGATCTCAATCGAAACCGGGGAGTCGAATTTGTCCGCCTGGGTCCCCAGCAGGTATGTCCCGGCAGGCTGATCGTCCCTGACGCGGATCGTGTAGCTGTGCGCACCGAGGAAGGATTCCAAATCGTTAAACAGAAGCCTCGTTGCCTCCGGCCCCTCGACGATGTTTTTTACGGCGTCAAAGTTGACTTCCACTCTCATGTTGAACCATGACCGGGTGTCTTCCGTTCTGCCGGTCAGGTCGAACACAATATCCGTTTCCTTGTCGTCGATGACCGGAAAAGCCTGTACTCCGTCGATGGTCATGCCGAACATATTCGGACCGCACGGCTCCCATGCGACGCCGCCTATCGAAATCCTTCCGGTCACGATCCCGTCATTCATATACCCCATGACGCCTCCTGGTTCGACGTTCACCCCGTTGATCTTTCCTCCGGGGCGAATATCCAGGAATCCGTCTTTTTTTACGGTTATGTTTTCTGCCGTCCCGCCCGGATCGACATAAATGTCGCCGATGTCCGCTACGGAAGCGTTTTTCAGGAGGCCGTTCACATCGCAGTTTCCGGCGGAGTAGTTGCGGGAATCTCCGGTAAACTCCAGATCCTCCAGCACGGATCCGACTCCGATCACGATGTCGGCGCCTTTTGATCCCGGATTGACACGCACGCGATGCAGATGGCTTTCCCCGTTCAGATGCAGATCGAATTTGTCGGAAATGTTCCAAAGCAGGTCGGCCCCGCCTCCGTCTTTTACGGAGTGCAGGTCCGCGCGTCCGGAAGCTTTTGCATCCAGAATGCCGCCGCCGTCGCCGGCATAATCGGATATCAGGGACATGTTATTCAGCATCAATCTGGATTCCCTGACCTGGAACATCGGTTCCGTCTCCGGCCCGATCAGGGTGATTTTGTTCTCGCCGCCGTCGATGATGACATTCTGCGTGACGGACAGCGGAGAGGACAGTCTGATTTCGCAATCGCGCGCGAAAGAAAGCGTCGCGCCCGCGCCGTGCCTCTGCGCATAGACGAGCGCTTCGCGAAGGCTGTTTGCCCCGTCGTTTTCATCCATGATGTCCGAATCGGTGGTTATGACGAGGGGGGAGGACGGAACCGCGGTCCCCTTTGTTTCGTTGCCGTCCGGGATGACAGTGTAGTAGAGAGGTCCCGTGCCCGGGACCGCGTCCGTTACCTGCTCCTGTTTTGCCTTCCCGGATTTGATCTGGAGGAGAAAAACAATGTTTGCCAGACCGATCGCGCAAAGGAGGATCAGGAGCACGAACAGCATGACCGGCAGGTTTTTTCTGAAACCTCTCCGGATGCGTCCCGTTACGGAATGATTCAGGCGCGACCATGCGTTGGAAACGGCCGTTATGAACTCATCGGCATTTTTGAACCGTCTGCCCGGAGAAATGCCGCATGCTTTCATGTAGAGAGGGCGCATGATCCCGATTTCATGAAGGTCGATGTCCTTTGGAACGGAGGGAAACATCGTGACATCCGTTCCGGTCCAGGAGCTGTAGATGATCTTGCCCATGGCATAGAGATCGCTTGCCATCGGGTCGTAACAGCCTGGATACTCCGTCATCTCGGGCGGAATGAACCCGATGGTCCCGACCGCAGCCCGATGAACTTCCGCGGAATGCTCCGCCGAGTCGGAAAGCAGGCTGTAATCGGACAGCATCGGTTTCCCCTCGATGAAAAGGATGTTTTCCGGTTTGAGATCGCAGTGGGAAAGCCCGGCATCATGGAGAGCCTTGATCGTCGTCAGGACGCTGTCCGCGATTTCCAGAACTTCATCCGGCGGGATCCTGCCGTTTCTTCTGATGCGGTCCGCCAGCGTATCCGGCTTGTAGTCCGGCCATTTCGCCAGATTGTCGGCGGGCGGCATGACGCAGTAAAACCGCCCGTCCGCGATCTTTCCGGTTTTCAGGACGGGCACCAGGCCGGGAATATGCGAGGAAACCGCGCGGCACTGTTCGATCCCGTTGCGTTCGCCCTCGTTGTCCGTCTTCCGGATTACTTTCAGCGCCAGGATGTTTTCCGATTCGTCACGGACAAGGTACAGGTCGCCGTTGCCGCCGCGGGCAACGGATTTGACAATCGTCATGCCGTCCAGACGATCGCCCGGGTGAAAATCAAATGGGATCAGGAAGCTCATAACGGAAGTTCAGGGTTGAAATCGGGGTTGTCGATGCGGATGTCGGAAATGATCTTCTGAAGCTTTTTCCGGCAGCGGGAGCAGTACACGTCGATGACGGCACGGCTGATGTCGAGATGCCTGGCGACTTCTTTCGGAGACCGTCCCTGAAGAACGACCATTTCAAAAATGTCGTATGTCCCCGGTTCGATGCGGGTCCTGAGTTCGTTCAGCGCCAGAGTGAGAAGATAACTGTTGTATTCCTCGTCGAATACCTCATGGAACGGATCGTCTTCCATCCGGCAATCCGGCATGTTTTTTGTCATCATGTCCCGCGCCAGCGCAGAAAAGGAAGACCTGGCGGACTTCCGAAGCATTTTGACTGCCTTGTGATACACGATCTGACCGAAATAGGTCCGGAATTTCCCTCGCGATTCATCATACTGCAGGATTTCCTTTCCGTGGAACAATGTGAACATGATCTCCTGCATAAGGTCTTCGCAGTCCTCCTGCATCATGCCGAGTCTCTTGCCGATCGTGAAGACCAGCGGAGCATACAAACCGTAGAATTCGCTCCAGGATATGTCATCGTTTTCCTGAAGCTTTTGAAGAAGTGTTTTTTTCGTTGTATACATGAGATGCGGAGTCTTATTTTGCAAAGAACAATATAAGCGTGTTTTTCCGGATTGCAAACACGAAGCGGACTCCCGAATGGTTCCGTTTCCGTTTTTTGCATCGGCGAGGGTGCCGCCGCCCTTGCCGGATGTTCAGCCCCGGATCAGGCTTTCGCCGTCCTCGAGGCGGCGGACGGAAAGCGTTTCGCCGTCGAAGAATCCGAAGGTCGGCGGGAAGTTGCGTTTCGGGAGCGAGATGGAGCCGGGATTGAAGAGCGTGACGCCTTCGGGGAGGGGGCGGAGTTCGGGGATATGCGTGTGGCCGTGCGCGAGGATGGTGCCTTTCGGGACGGGCGGGACGTTCGCGGCGTTCCAGAGATGTCCGTGCGTGACGAAGAAGCGGGCTTTTTCGGTGAGGATTTCGGAGAAGTCCGCCATGATGGGGAACTTGATGAGGAACTGGTCGACGTCGGCGTCGCAGTTGCCGCGCACGGCGAGGATCCGGTCGCGGCGGGAATTGAGCAGGTCGGCGGTCTTCTGCGGGTCGTACCAGCCGGGGACGCCGTTGCGCGGGCCGTGGTAGAGTGCATCGCCGAGCAGGACCATTTGGTCGGGCTGAAGCGCGTCGGCGTGTTCGAAAAGGCGTTCGAGCGTACTGGGCACGCCGTGGACATCGGAGAAGAAGAGCAGTTTCATGCGCGGAAGCCTTTCGTGGGGCGTCAATTCGTTTTTTCAGTGGGAATCAGTTCGCCGTAGAGGGTGGTGGCGGTGGAGCGTACGATCTTCACGCGCACGAAATCGCCGCACGCGACGGGATGCGCCGGGTCGGGGGTGAAGACTGCCTGCTTGAACGTGTCGGTGCGACCACTCCAGCGCGCGGAGTTGCGTTTGCTGGGGCCTTCGACGAGGAGTTCGAACGTCTGCCCGACGAGCTTCCTGTTTGCGGCTTCGGCGCGGCGCTCGAGGTCGGCGAGGAGGATCTGGTTGCGTTCCTCCTTGACCTCCTGCGGGACGTCGTCGGGCATCTGCGCGGAACGCGTGCCCTTGCGCGGCGAATACTTG
>JBGUKB010000137.1:0-11945 GCA_045114235.1 Victivallales bacterium | reverse complement strand
CCGAGTTCGACCGCAAATACTTCTCCGCCCTCATCGGCGTCTTCTACGTCTTCAGCTACGGCGGCACGCTCCTCGGGTCCTCCCCGTTCGCCTCCCTCGCCGCGGACCATCCCTGGCAGCTGATCCTGCGCTGGTGCAACCACCTCACGACCGCCTGCGGCGTCGCCGTCGCGCTCTGCCTGCTCGCGAGCGCCCGGACCGCCCGCCGAAATATCGGCGCGCCGATCAAGAAACGCGAGCCGTTCCCTTGGGGGCAGCTGCTCGTCCAGCTGAAGAAACCGCAGTGCGTCGGCGTGTTCTTCTGCGCCGCGTCAGGGATCGTGCTCTACTGGTCGTGCCTGAGCGGAATCGGCAAGAAATACCTCTCCGACCTCTGCGGCGCCGAAGCCGGCGCGCTCGGCACCATGAACACGGTCGTCATGGTCGAAATGATCTTCGCCGGGTCCGTGAGCCTGTTCCTCGGCAACCGCAGAAAGCTGTTCCAAGCCGCCGGCTGCGCCCTGCTCGCCGTCGGTTCCACCGTGCTGTTCGCCGGGACGTTCCTGCCCGCGAAATCCGCCCTCGCCGCCGCCTGGACCGGATTCCTTCTGCTCGGCACGGGCTACGGGTTCACCGGCATCCAGATCACCGCCTGCCGCGAATTCGTCCCGCCCGTCTTCGCCGCCAGCGCCATCGCGTTCGTCAATTTCTGCGCGAACGTCTTCCTCATCGCCATCGCCCAGCTCGCGGGCTGGCTCTTCGACCGCTTCGCCGTGGACGGCACCCTTCAGGCGGCTCCGGCGGGATTCCGGATCCTGCTGGGCGTCTATCTGCTGATCGCGGTCCCGGCGGCAGTCGCCGCGTGCTTCCTGCGCGATTCCAAAGGCAGAAACATCAGCGCGGAGCTGTGATTCAAGTCAGGGTTTATTCTTTTTTTCTTTTCGAAGCGGAGTATTGAGGGAAACATCTCCTGCTGCGAATCGCCGGATGATATCGTTCAGAACCGAGGCATAGAATTTCGCGCCAAATCGCGTTAAATGCATACAATCCTGGCTGATCATCTTATGATCCGGGGTAAACACAGGAACCTTCCCCTCTTTGTCCGCTATCGGGGCAATCATATCGATAAAATGATCCGCGTTATAACATGCCTTTTGTTGTTCATATTCATCAAGATATTTTTGTTTCGGGAAAACACGTTGTTCAAAATAACCCTTTGTAAAGCGCTTGATGTATATAATGCCGTTAGACGGACCAAAAGACTTCGTTCCGAGAATAAATACTTTCGTTTCATCATAATCCGACGGGAAACAGCTTTTCTCCGGATCAAAAACAGAAAAGATGTAATCAGCCTTATGAAAACGCTGATACCGTTGGGAAACATATTCCAAATCGTATGGGAATATATAGGATATTTCAAATCTGTCCGCACAGGACGATTCTGAAAGAATATTCGCCCAATCGCGTCCATAGGAGTTTCCGACAACAAGAACTTTTATTCTTTCATCTGATGAAAAATCATTATCCCAGTCATAAACACGGGAATTGTATGCCTCGTGAATCCCTCGCCCATTTTGTCCTTTTCTAAATCCTAATTCCGGTGTATCTCTGACTACTCCGCCTCTGCAATAAAGAAACAATCCAAATGATGTCGCAATTATGAATGCAAATCCCAGCAGGAGAACTGAAACAACTGTTTTTTTCCTGCTCGAGAAAAAGAATTGTGTCTTTTTTTCGATCAGGCAGTATGAAAGAACCGAAGAAATGACAAGAACAACGATGAAGAGTGTAACGGAAAAAAGACTCCAAGTTTCAAAAATACAATATTTACCAAATGCGAGCTCCATTTGATGCCAAATATAAATACTGAAACTTGCCATTCCCAATACTGCCAAAGGATGCGATATTCTTTTTTTCAAGACACTTTCGAAACGCGCATCCGCAAATAAAAACAGCAGAATACACGCAAACGAAACCGTAAGCAGCAGCCTGATAACGCTCGGAACAAATGGCACGGGGAGAAACAGAAACAATACGACAAACAACAAACTGATCCAGGCGCCAATACGGAATAAAGAATCAGATAGTTTTGCAGTTGGGGAACTCATTGAAAGAACAGATGCAACAATCCCGCCAAATAGAATTTCATAGGCACGGAAAGGTAAATAATAGAATTTTACCGCATCGGAAAACCAAGGCATAACATAAAGCAGCAAACTGATACTTGAAACAATTATACTGCCGCACAGAACTGCTTTCAGTCTGTTTGATATAAACTTTGCGCATACAACCCAAAGCAATGGCAAAAAAACATATCCTTGAAATAAAACTCCAAGATACCATGTATGCATCAATGGTTTATATTGATTGTGAACATTCCAGTAGTCTTTTATTATTTGGCATGAGTAAATATTGTTCGCAAAAAGATCTGTCGCAACGACTGATTCTCCCAATCGCCTCAGATCATTCGGCAACATCACCACATATCCTATACAAAGAGAAACGGTTGAAAGGATAACAACAAGAGGAAAAATCCGCGTGACTCTGTTCCACAAAAATGCAAAATATGAAAATGGATTGCTTTTAAGGAAACTTCTTGCCATGAAATACCCGGCGACAACGAAAAAGATATCGACCCCCAAATATCCAAAAGGAACAATTCTTCCATCTGCATGATACAGGACAACACCAACAATGGCTAACCCCTTAAGGAAATCGATAGATTCGGATCGTTTTGTTTTCATAAGCCCACGCTTGTTATAAATTTATAAAAATATAATAACAGCAATAAAAGCTTTGCAATATCAAAATTGAACGCACAGCCCTATCTCTGAAAAAGGATTTAAGATAAAGAACGAAAACATAGATAATATAACATCAATCCATTCAAAAAGCAAATACCTTTTCTTTTTAAAAAACTCTTCAGGATTTATTCTTTTGACAGTATCCGGTCGAGTTTTTTCATTTTCTTTTACTGTTTGCTTGACATTTCAGATACAGTGCATTATATTGTATTCAAAACATATAACATCTGGAGGAAGACATGAGTACATCCAATCTTTGTGTTCGGGTCGATTCCGAATTGAAAAATGCGGTCGAAAGCTGTCTGGCGGATATGGGACTGAACTTGTCCACCGCCATCACGATTTACCTCAAACGGATTGCCAGGGATCATGAGATTCCCTTCAAGATCACGGCTGCTCCGCGAGTCAATCAGGAAACGATAGATGCCATCGCGGAGGGACACCGTATTGCAAACGATCCCAACGTACCGGGCTACCGGGATATGAAAAGTCTGATTGAGGCATTGAACTCGTGAAGTACATAGTAAAATATACGGCCCGGTTCCAAAAGGACTATAATACCCTTGTAAAAAGGAAACTTGATGTTTCCAAGGTGCATGAGGTCATTGAAATCCTTGCATCCGGCAATGTGCTTCCCGGTAAGTATCATGACCATGCATTGTCTGGAAACTATCAGGGGGCCAGAGAGTGTCATATCAGGCCGGACTGGTTGCTGATTTACTCTATTTCGAACGAGACACTTGTTCTTGAGTTGCTCCGAACCGGGTCGCACAGCGATTTGTTCTGATTTCTTTCCATGAGGCCGGACCGATGAAACTGAAGCTCAGCAAACCCACGAAGTTCGAGTGGATCGCCTTATGTGTGGTGCTTGGATCTGTGGCGTTCATGGCTTCTGTTCTCCACACTTTTATGTGGCAGATTCGGTTCGACGCCGTCAGGTACGGCATGTACCGCGAAGTTCACGCCGACATCCTCGATGCGATCAAAAGCAAGTACAAGATCGTGAAATGTACGGTCGAACTTCCCCCGGACGACACGATCGAACTCAGACTTGAACTCGATCCGGAAGCCGAAGAACAGGCGTTCGACATCGCCGGGGACGTGTACGACCTGAAACGGAAGTCGCCCGTCCTGCACAAAAAGCCCCTTGAGCTGGAAATACGGGTCCGTGATCCGAAAAGCGGCGTCACCCACCACACTTATATGCCCGGCGCCCCGAACCACAAGAAAAAAAAGAATTATGAGGAGTACCGGGAGCTGGCCGAAAAATGGTCTGAGATCATCCGGCAGAAAGAACTGGAAGAACGCCGCGCCGCAGCAGGGAGCGAGGGACAATGAAGCCTGAAACCAGAAAAACCCTGCTGATCGTCGCATGCGTGGGGCTTGCATGGTTGGGGGCCTTTGTTTACTTTACCTACAAATTGGGTCGAGGTATTCAATTCGACGCCGCTTCGACCGGCATGCGCTGCCAGGTCCGCGCAGACATCACTGACGCGATCAAAAGCAAATACACGATTCGGGAATGCACGGTCGGTTTTCACCCGGACGATTCGGTCGAACTCAAGATCGAGCTCAATCCGGATGCCCAGGCACAGGCGTTCGACATCGCCCGCGAGGTGTACGAACTGAAACAGAAGTCGTCCATTCTGAGCCAAAAGCCCCTTGAGCTGAAAATGTGGGTCCATGATCCGGCAGTGGACGGACGGCGCATCGTATCTCGGGACCCGGATTCACGATACGGCGTCAACCTCCACATCTACATGCCGGGCGCGCCGGGCCACAAGAAGAAACGCGACCTCGAAGAATATCAGGAACTGACCCGGAAATGGGAGGAGATCATCCGGCAGAAAGAACTGGAAGAACGCCGCGCCACGGCGGGGGATTCGGATGAACGCGGCGAGGACGATCCCACTTCCCCGAAAAAGCCGTCGCGTTTTTACGATTTCGAACTTGAGACATGGGACGGGCAGATCGTCCGGACGGCCGACCTCAAGGGCAAGGTCGTACTCGTGGTGAACACCTCCACGGACGATCTTTTCTCCTCGCAGTACGCCCGGCTTGAGGAGATGTACCGGAAATACCGGGAGAAGGGCTTCGAGATCCTGGACTTCCCCTGCGAGCCGTTCCGCTCGGAGAGTTGGACGTTTGCTCCTCGGGCGACACTCAGCGACGAGGAGATTCACGCGGCCCGCAAAACCCTCTATGACGTCTCGTTCCCGCAAATGAAGAAGTGCGACGTGACCGGCGGAAACGAGATTCCGCTTTACAAGTTCCTGAAGGCGGGCACGGGCGAGATCAAATGGTATTTCACGAAATTCGTCGTGGACCGCGACGGCAGAGTCGTGAGGCGGTTCCAGCCGGACGAGGTCTACGATCCCGCCGACAGCATGGACGCGCTCGAAGAATGCATCAAATCCCTGCTGGACGCTCCCGTCCCCGGCGCGGAGAAACCGTCGCCCGAATAACACGTTTCGAGTTTCCCCCGGCATCGACTGTTCGCCGGGCTCTGCTTCCCGTCCATTTTTCCGCATCTTTCGGCGGCCGGACTTGATTTTTGCGGAAAAACATGCTATCTTTATATTATATATCGTTCCCCCTCAACATTCACACAAGGAAACAAGTAACATGAAATTCAAAATCGGCGACATCATCGCGGTCATCTACTTCGCAGCGTTCGTCTGCCTCGTCTTCTTCTTCCCGCTCGACTACGGCCTGGACGTGAAGATCGACCTCAACGCCCTGACCGGTTCCGCGAAGGAAGGCCTCTACTGGTCCGGCTTCTCCAAGGACGGCATCAAGGCGTTCGGCCGCGTCGTCGGACAATACCCCTACATTTCCGGCTTCCTGAAGGTCGGCCTGCTCGCCACGCTCGGTGAAATGATCAAGGTGCGCGGCAAGACCGGCAGCTGGAAGACCCCCGACCTGCTCCTGAAGTTCCTCGTCTGGGGCGTGTACGGCATGCTCTTCACCATCGCGTTCGCGCTCTTCGGCAAAGGCATCGCCGCCGTCATGGGCACCCCGGTCTGGCCGCTCACGTTCGAAAACGACACTGTCCAGAAGATCTGGCAGGGCTTCTCCACCTCCCTGTGGGCGAACCTCATCTTCTGCTTCCCGATGATGCTCAGCCACGATTACTGGAACACCTGTATCAACAAGAAGCGTTTCCTCGGCGGCGCGGAGTTCCTCGAAGGCATCGACAAACACCTCTGGGGTTCCTACCTGCTGAAGACCATCGTCGTCTTCTGGATCCCGGCGCACACCATCACGTTCTCGCTCCCCGCCAACTACCAGGTCCTCATGAGCGCGTTCCTCAGCCTCGCCCTCGGATTCATCCTCACCATCAAGCCCAAAAAGAAAGCCGAGTGACCGCGTTTTCCCGATCCGGCTTTCTCCTCATACCCAACAATAAACTGAAAGGCACATTACCATGAAAAAACTGCTCTTCACGCTCACCGTCCTCGCCGCTGCCGCCGCAGCCCTGACCTTCACCTCCTGCGAGAAGAAGGAAACCGCCGGCGAAAAGCTCGACAAGGCGATCGACAGCACCGAATCCGGCGTCAACAAGTTCACCAAGAAGGCCGAAGACGCCGCTGTCGAGACCAACAAGGCCGTCGGCGACGCCATCAACGACACGTTCAAATAATCAGTCGTTCCTTCCCAGCCGCCCTGCCCGGCGATCCCGGCGCGGACGGCACATAAAAACCCCGGCTCTTGGATTCGTTCAGGGCCGGGGCTTTTTCGTATTCGGATTTCAGGGATGACCGGAGTCATTCCTCTTCGTTTTTCGCCTTGCGGGTCATGAGCTCGCGGACGACCTCGCGCGCGTCGCGGCCGTCGTGGATCGCGGCGTAAATGCCGTGGATCAGCGGCGTGTCGACGTTCCAGCGTTCGGAGAGCGCGTAGGCGGCCTCGCAGGTCTTCACGCCCTCGGCCACGACCATGTTCATGGACTTGATGATCTCGTCGAGCTTGCGTCCCTTGCCCAGCTCCTCGCCGACGAAACGGTTGCGGCTGTGCTTGCTGGTACAGGTCACGATCAGGTCGCCGACGCCGCTCAGTCCGCTGAACGTCTCCTTCTTGCCGCCCAGGACCTTGCCCAGGCGGGACATCTCGGCGATGGCGCGCGTCATCATCGCGGCCTTCGAGTTGTCGCCCATGCCGCAGCCGTCCACGATGCCCGCCGCGATGGCGTAGATGTTCTTCAGCGCGCCGCCCAGTTCCACGCCGACCACGTCGTACGACGTGTACACGCGGAAGAATTCGTTCATGAAGACGCGCTGCACGTACCCCGCGATGTCGCGGTCCTCGCACGCGGTCACGACCAGGGTCGGGATCCGGCGCGCGACTTCCTCGGCGTGGCTCGGACCGGAGAGCGCCACGTAATGCGTCGGGCCGAGTTCCTGGCGGCAGAGCTCGCTCATGGTCAGCAGCGAGTTCACCTCGATGCCCTTCACGATGTCCACGACGATCTGCGTGTCGGGGTTCAGGTACGGCTTGAACTTCTGAAGCACGCCGCGGAGGTACTGCGACGGCGTCGCGAGCACGATCAGGCGCGCGTCCTTCACAGCCGATTCCATATCGGAGGTGAATTCCAGATCCGCCGGGATCGGCACGCCCGGCAGGAACTTCTTGTTTTCATGCTCGCGGTTCACCGCGTCGATGTTCTCCGGGAACGCGCCCCACACCTTCACTTTGTGGCCGTTGGCGTGGAGCGTGAGCGCGAGCGCGGTGCCCCACGCGCCGTCTCCCAGCACCGCCGCATTGATGGCGGAACCGTCCTGAAGCGCGGCGATCGAGAGCGGCGCGACTTTCTTCTTGCGTTCGAATTTATTCTCCGTGCCCTCGCGCAGACGTTTGATGTTGGAAGCGTGCTTCGTCACGGACAGCGCGGCGAGCAGGAAGAACAGGATCATTTCCGGCGGATTCGCGTTCGAAAGCCCCGCGATCTTGTAGACCACGCAGAACACCGCGATCGACACGGCCGCCGCGATGCTCGCCAGCGACACGTAGCGCGAGGCAAAGAACACGATCACCCACACCGCCCCGGCGGACAGCAGCGACAGCGGATTCAGCGCCAGGATCGCGCCTGCGGCCGTCGAAACGCCCTTCCCGCCCTTGAAGTTCAGGTACACGGGCCAAATGTGCCCGCAGACCGCCGCGAACGCCGCCACGCAGGCCAGCAGTCCGCCCGGGTCCGGCAGGCAGGATTCCATCTTCAGCCATTCGGGCAGATGCTCCACCACGAACTGCGAGGACTCGCGGTCGGAGAGCATGGAGGCGGCGATCACGGGGAGCGCGCCCTTCAGGAAGTCGAGGAAGAAGCACAGGCGACCCCAGCCCTTGCCGAGCACGCGCGTCACGTTCGTGGCGCCGATGTTGCCGCTGCCGTGCTTGCGGATGTCGATGCCCCGGATCAGTTTGCCGAGGAGGAATCCGAACGGGATGGCTCCGACGAGGTAGGAGCCGAGCGCGATCACGGTGATGGAGACACCGATGCCGACTGGTGTATTGGGAATCGTCATAAGAATCTTTGCTTTTTTCCGCGGTATGTGATATATTAAAGTGTATCATTCAATTTAACTTCATTTCCATCCTTTTTCAAGCGAGGAGGTCTTTTTTCCATGGAAAAAAACACGCAGGGACGCCTGATCGCCGCCACCACCGCCGAATCCGCCGACCTCGTCTACGGGTCCGGGTTCTTCGCTCCCGACGAATTCATCTACGCCGAGATCGGCGGCAAACGCTATGTGTTCGTGTCCGTGCTGGAGATCGCGCGCGCCCGCCGCGAAGTCCGCCCCGGCATCGAGGTGGTCGACTTCGCCGACGTCCTGAAGCAGGCCCCGCAGGACTGCAAACGCTGCCTCGTCGCCGCCATCAGCAAGGTCTACGGCGTGACCCGCTGGCAGGTGCCCGAACGCTTCCCGCTCATCTTCGCCGAAAAGCTCCGCGCCGCCGGAGTCGAGGTCGTCATGGCCGACGGCCCCTTCTTCCCCGAACGCGCCGTGAAGCGCCCCGACGAAATCGAAAAGCTCCGCGCCGCCGAGGCCGCCACGCAGGACGCCCAGCTCCAGGTGCGCGACTTCATCGCCGAATCCACCGTGAACTCCCAGGGCTTCCTCGAATGGCACGGCAAGGTCCTGACCTGCGACTTCATCCGCGCCGAGGTCGAGGCCGAGTTCAAGCGCAAATCCTATTCCGCCGTCGGCACCATCATCTCCTGCGGCCCCGACTCCGCCCTGCCGCACTGCATCGGCAGCGGCCCCATCAAGGCCGGCGCGCCCGTCGTCTCCGACATCTTCCCGCGCAGCGACGTCAACGGCTACTGGGGCGACATGACCCGCACGTTCGTGAAGGGCAAGGCGAGCAAGCGCCTCTTCGAGATGTACAAGGCGGTCCGCTACGTGAACGAGGCGGTCGAGGCGCAGCTGAAGCCCGGCGTCCCGTGCAGCCTCATGCAGGATTTCTGCATCAAGTCGCTCGCCGAAGCCGGATTCAAGACCGGCGTCGACGACGAGGGCTATCCCTGCGGCTACTTCCACGGACTCGGACACAGCGTCGGACTCGAGATCCACGAACAGCCCCGGTTCTCCGCGCGCAATTTCGAGCTGCTCCAGCCCGGAAACGTCATCACGGTCGAACCCGGCCTGTACTACCACGACATCGGCGGCGTCCGAATCGAGGACCTCGTGCTCATCACCGAGACCGGCATCGAAAACTTCTGCACCATGCCGAAGGACATCGAAGTCCCGTAAAACCGCGCCGATCCAATCAAATAATCCGCTTTCCCCGCCCCCGCCGGACTTCCAAATCCGCCGGGGGCATTTTTTATGCAGGGGAATATACCGTGTCGCCCCCTGCCCAAGTTCACATCATTGATAACTTGGTTTATTTTAAAGGCTAGTTATCAATGAAAAATGCCCCTTCACACAGTCTGTTGCAAAGTTTATTTGTCCTATCCGTCCTATTCGTCCTATCTCACCTCCGCCGCGCCCATGTCTGCCCGGCTCATCCGCCGCAGATTTCTTGTCATTTTTGAGGCACGCAAAACAGAAAGTTAGAAGTTTTTTGCAGAGACATCTTTTCCGCTTGCATTTTTACGAATCCGTGATATGGTATAGGATTGAAACGGCATGCGCCGTACGGTTCCCCGATCTTGAAACACCCCTGGAGGACTTGCCATGAAAAAGAAAACTGTTTGGATTACCGCCGCGATCCTCGGATTATGCGTCGTCGCCGTCATCTTTGCGCTGGCACGAGCATGGGCATACAGGCCGATCCTTATCGAAGGGACAATCACGGACGAGCAGGGAAACGCCATGAACGGGGTTTCTGCCTACGTGTCCTTTTCGCGCCGAAGAGGGAAAGATCATTACTTTCCGATTCAAGAACTTGAGGAAACCGTCGATTCCTCGTTCCATTACGAGGGGAGAGGCGACGGCGTCGTCGTCATTTTCTCCAAGAGGGGTTACGCACCGGACATACGTCTGCTCGCGCGCGACGGCAGCGGCAAACGGATCCTGCGCGACCTCCGCATCGTCATGAAGGAACTGACGCCGGAACAACTGGAAGAACGTCTTTTCTGGAATCTCCACAGCTGGAGATCTAACGATAATATCGTCCATTATGAAGGTGAAGAATACCCCACGGACGAGGAGAATCTTGAGCGTTTGCGCAAGAATTACGGGCTGGAAAAAAGCGAAATGACGGGTCTTTTCGTGAAGGCGATTCGGGACTATCTTTCCGGGAAGGAAACGAATCCGGAGAATCAAACGCTCCAGGATCGGCGGCGTTTTACAGATGCAATCTATCATCTTGAATATTATCCGCCTCCTCAACAGGAGTTTCTGGACTTGATCCGGAGAGCAACGGTCGAACTTCCGGACTCCGCGGACATCCTCATGAAGGGTTATAAAAAGGCGTATCCTGACGCGGAACCCCCGGACGCGAAATAACAGGACATCCCCTCTCCACCACGGAAGACTGACCCCGACACCTGAAAGAACCTGATATGGAACTTGGCATAAAACAAAAAACAAATTGGATTCTGGCGGGCAGGATCGCGCTCGGCGCGGTCTGCGTGCTGGTCACGGTCCTGTCGCTGTCCCGGCTGGGAAGCGACGAGTGGAGGACGCTTTGGGAATGGCTGTCCACCCTTGCCCGCAGAAGTCCGCTTGGCTTTGCGATCATTACGGCGGGAATCGTCAACCTCTTCCTCCTCTTCGGGCTCTATCTGTGGGGAGACAAGCGTACGCGGCGTGTCCTGCTGCCGATGTGCATCCTGCTGCCGCTGCATCTGACTCTTTTTCTGCATATCACCTTCCTCTTTCCGATTATCAACCTGATCCTGCTCCTGGTGCTGATCCCCTGCGCAATCGAAGCGGTCGCCCGGAAAAAACCTCTCCTCGGGATCGCGGCGGCGTTTTGGGCGTTCTACCTTCTCGCAGGGGTATATCTATGCTATGATTTCTGGTCGAAGATCTCGCACCTTGCCAAATGATCCCCTCACCACCCCCGGCAGACTGACCCCGACACTCGTGGAGGATTTCACATGAAACACAAAACAGCAGGACAACGGACATGACATACACGGATCTGATCCGCGAAAACTTCGATACGCCGGAACGCGAGAGATCGTATGCGTGCGTGAAGCAGATTCCGCACATGAGCAACCGGACATATTTCTGTCTGCTGCTCCTCGGCGGATTCCCGCTGTTCATTCTCTTCGAGCTTGCGCGGCTGTCGGGCTGGTATCTCTACAAAAGCGTCAGAAACGGTCGTCCGTGCCGCCTCTTTTTCCCGAAACGGAGCCCGGACTCAATCCTTTTGCAGCGGATCAAGGCGTCGGTCGGTCTACCCGAACCGCAGCCATGGGAATCCGAGGAGCAGCGGCAGCTTGCGGAAAAACTCGCCGGGAAGTTCGTCTCCCCCGACCTTCGCCCGCATATGCACCCGGATACGCCGTTGTGCCTGCTGAATCTCCGGGACGTTTTCATATTCCTCGGCATCAGGGATTACGAATGGGGTGAGATAGCGAAGGAACACCGTCTCGGCCAAAAGGATTTGAACAGGATCCATCGGCTGCTGAACGCATCGCCCTACGAAGCGCACACGTTCCGCGAACTCGTTTCCATGATCCAGTCGGCCGGCAAACGAAACGCCCGG
>JBGUKB010000136.1:0-3071 GCA_045114235.1 Victivallales bacterium | reverse complement strand
GCGTCGCGGACCGCGGGGTATTCCGTGGTGAGGATGCCGGCGAGGATCAGGATGCCGCCGGGCCTGACCAGCGAAACGAGGTGTTCGCGGCCTTCGATGAGCGCGGAGGACAGGATGTTCGCCGCCACGATGTCGTAGGCCCTGCCGGGCTTAAAGTCGAGCAGGGAGGAAACGGACAGCGCGAGCTCGGAATCGGGCACGCCGTTGATCTGCGCGTTCTCGCGGGCGATCGGGATCACGTCCGGGTCGATGTCGAACGCGTCGATGGGGGCGCAGCCGAGCGCGTGCGCCGCGATGGCGAGGATGCCGGAGCCGCAGCCCGCGTCCAGGAAGGACGGCTTTTGTCCCGCCGGGAATTCCGCCGCGAACCGGTCAATGGCCGCGATGCAGGATTTCGTTGTGGCGTGCTGGCCGGTGCCGAAGCTCATGCCGGGGTCGAGCACGATCACGTGCTGGCCGGGTTCCGGCGTATACTGTTCCCACGAGGGACGCACCACGATGCGCGGGGAGATGACCATGGTCTTGAAATGGATCTTCCAGGATTCCGCCCAGTCTTCCTTCTTGATCTCGGCGGTGCGCGGGTCCTCCAGCACTACGCCGAACTCGCGCCACATGGGGATGAGCTCGGCCTTCAGGCGTTCGCAGAACGCGGCGGCCGCGGCTTCATCGGCGCAGTACACGGTGTGGCGGACGTGCTTCGTCTCCTCGTCGCGCCAGGAGCTGAAATCGAGTTCGAGCGCGTTGAAAAGCTCGGCGGCGCCTTCCGGGTTGTCCGAGGTGTCTTCGACCGTAACACAGTAGATGACGGGTGCGGGATTCATGATGGCGTCCTCACTTGGATATGACGAAAATGCTGTTGGAAGCGAAAAGGTTGGGCCAGAGGACGGCGAGGCGGCGCAAGTAGTCGCCCTCGTTGGTCAGCGGGATCTCGCGGCAGATCTTGATGTCGAGCGTCTTGCAGAGGTCCTTGAAGTCGGAGGCCGTGCCGGGGCGGATGGTCGGGGTATTGTACCATGGCAGCGGCAGGTTGCGGTTCACCGGCATGTGGCCGAAGAGCATCTGGATGCGGGCGTTGATGTGCCCGAAGTTCATGTAGGACACGATGCCGCGCTTGCCGATGCGGAGCATCTCGTTCAGGATGATGTCCGGGCGCTGCACGGACTGGATCGTGCGGCTCAGGATCACGTAGTCGTAGGAGCCGTCGCGGAAATCGGTCAGGGCGGCGTCGAGGCTGGCGTGGATCACCGGGATGCCGCGCGCGGCGCATTCGAGGATCTTCTGCTGGTCGTTCTCCACGCCCATGACCTTCGCGTGCTTGAGCGTCTTCAGGGCGTACAGGAGCCGCCCGGACCCGCAGCCGAGGTCCAGGATGTGCGCCTTCTCCGGGATCATGTCGCGGATGGCGGCGAGGTCGGAACGCTGGAGCTGTATCTCGTTGTTGTTGAATTTCACGTTCATACCGGCGGCTCCCACGGCAGATTGGTCAGGTAGCTGGAGATCAGCGAGCCGAGCGCCTCCGTCTCCAGCAGGAAGGCGTCGTGCCCGTACGAAGACTGGATGTTGCAGTAGGTCACGTCGTTGCCGTTGTCGAGCAGCGCGCGGACGAGCTCCTTGGACTGGTAGGCGGGGAAGAGCCAGTCGCTGGAGAAGGACACGATTAGGAACGGCGTCTCGACCTTTTTCAGCGCGCCTGCGAGGTCGCCGTCGGCGCAGTCCGAGAGGTCAAAATAGTCGATCGCACGTGTGATGTAGAGGTAGGAATTGGCGTCGAAGCGCTCCACGAACTTCGAGCCCTGGTGCGCCAGGTAGCTTTCGATGCGGAAGTCCTTCGAAAAGGCGAATTCGTAGTCGGACGCCGGGGACTCCTGAAGCGCGCGCCCGAACTTGCGGTTCATGGACTCGTCGCTCAGGTAGGTAATGTGCGCGAGCATGCGCGCCGTCGCCAGTCCGCGCTGCGGCTGTTCCTCGTAATTGCCGTCGAGCCAGTGCTGGTCGTTCATGATGGCCTCGCGGCTGACCCAGTTGAACGAGATGCCCTGGGAGGACACGCGCGCCGTGGTGGCGATGGCGATCGTGCCGTTCACCGCCTCCGGGTAGGAGACGCCCCACTGGAGCGCCAGCATGCCGCCCATGGAGCCGCCCGCCACGCAGAACCATTTTTTGATCCCGAGGTGGCGCATCAGGCGTTCCTGCGCACGCACCATGTCCGCGATCGTGATGATCGGGAAATCCATGTCGTAGCGGCGGCCCGTGTCCGGGTCGATGCTGCGGGGGCCGGTCGAGCCGGAACACCCGCCGATGATGTTGGAGCAGACGATGAAGAGCTTGTTCGTATCGAACGGCTTGCCGGGGCCGACCATGTCGTCCCACCAGCCGGGCTTTTTATCTTCGGGGGAATAGACCCCCGCCAGGTGCGCGTCGCCGGAAAGGGCGTGCTCGACCAGGACGGCGTTGTCCGCGTTCGGGGACAGCGTGCCGTAGGTCTCGTAGCGGATCACGACGCCTTTCAGGCTGCGTCCGCAGTCGAGGGGGAGTTCTTCCTCGAAAAGATAGTCGGAGGGCTTGACGATCCCGACTGAACTGCTGCACGGTTCCTGTGCCATGATGAACTCCCTTCCCTCCGCCGGGGCGGAGAAAACGAACTGACTTCAGATAAAACGGAGCCGGGGTCGATCGGGACGCCGGCTCCGGGAATAGCGATGCTGTGATTATAACGAACGGCCGCTGAGCGCTCTGAGCGCGCCGAGATACTTCTCGCGGGTCTTCTCGACCACGTCCTGCGGCAGGGCGGGCGCCGGGGGCGTCTTGTCCCAGTCGAGGGATTCGAGGTAGTCGCGGACAAACTGCTTGTCGAGGCTGGGCGGATTGCTGCCGAGCACGTAGTCGGCTTTCGGCCAGAACCGGCTGGAATCCGGGGTCAGGACCTCGTCGATCAGGATGATCTCGCCGTCTTCGAGTTCGCCGAACTCGAACTTGGTGTCGGCGAGGATGATCCCGCAGCGTTCCGCGTGCTGCGCGGCGTCCTTGTAGATACGGAGGGAGAAATCGGAGAGGCACTCCGCCTTCTCTTC
>JBGUKB010000135.1:0-27844 GCA_045114235.1 Victivallales bacterium | reverse complement strand
GTAGCGCAGGTCGTGGCCGGGGCGGTCCTTCACATGGACGATCTGTTCGGCGTAGGATCTGCCGTCCGGGCGCGGCTTGAGCTCGTCCAGAAGCGCGCAGATCGTCTTCACGACCTCGATGTTCTTCTTCTCGTTATGTCCGCCGATGTTGTACGTTTCGCCGGGGATACCCTGCGTGGCGACCAAGTAGAGAGCCCGCGCGTGGTCTTCCACGTACAGCCAGTCGCGAATTTGAAGTCCTTCTCCGTAAACGGGGAGCTCCTTACCGTCCAATGCGTGCAGGATCACCAGCGGGATGAGCTTCTCCGGGAAGTGGTACGGCCCGTAGTTGTTCGAGCAGTTCGTGACCACGGTTGGAAGGCCGAACGTGCGTTTCCACGCCCGGACCAGATGGTCGCTCGACGCCTTGCTGGCGCTGTAGGGCGAACTCGGCGCGTACGGCGTGGTCTCCCGGAAGAAATCTTCCGGGCCGTTCAGGTCGCCGTAGACCTCGTCCGTGGAGATATGGTGGAATTTGAACTTGGCTTTCCCCGCATCATCCAGCCCGTGATAATACTTTCTCGCCGCTTCGAGCAGCGTGTACGTGCCGACGATATTGGTCTGAATGAACTCGCCCGGACCGTCGATGGAACGGTCCACATGGGATTCGGCGGCGAGGTGCATCACATGCGTCGATTTGAACTCCGCGAACACGCGGTCGAGCTCGTCACGGTCGCAGATATCGACCTTTTCGAACTTGAACCGGTCGGATTTCGCAATCGGTGCGAGATTCTCGAGATTTCCGGCGTAGGTGAGCTTGTCGACTACGCACACGAAATCCGGCGTGTCGTTGATGATATGCCGGGCTACTGCCGACCCGATGAATCCGGCTCCGCCGGTGACGATGATGCGGTTCATGAACTGAGAAGAGTTATTGTTAAATGGCAAGAGAAACAGAATCTATACTTTGGTATAAAAATTCTTTGTCGAACGCGATCTCGTAATGAGTTCCGACGATATTCAGGCAAACATTGAATTGACTCTGTCCGTTCGTTGAATTGCCCCAATATCCTTTCATTCCTTTCAGCATGCCATAATTGAGCTTGACAAGACTGGTTTGATTGGATTGCGTTTTCTTCAAGACAAAATCCCAGTTTTCGGAAAGCTGTTCAATAGTGTAAATATCTTCCATTTGTTTTATGATATCATTATCCGCATTGATCTCAGATTGAATCCGGTGCGAGATATGATAACAGTTCTTCATAACCGGAATATCCTGATTCCCCCATGCTACAAAAAGATAACAGGGAAACATGATTCGTCGAACAGACCTGCTTTTAGATATAACTTTCCGGATGCAGGGCAGATAGCAAGGCAATGTATGTTCCGTGAAATAAGACAAAACATACTGCTCACTCTTGCTTGTTGTTCGGATCAGTCCCCAAGCACGATCACTATACTGTAGAAAATGTGACATCGACTTTTTTGTGTTTTAGTGGATACTGTATTTGAGTGTTTGCCCGAATCTCAGGACTATGTTACTTGATATTCATGATCTTGACAAAAAACGACTGAGGCAATGTGAATTCAATGTTGGCCGGAATGGAATCAAAGCGGAAAAAGGCGTTTTCCATAGAGTTTTTCTTTTCCGGAATCAGAAGGATGTACCCGCCATTCTGTCCGCGCAGTTCGCAGAAATCAAGCCCTGGAGTCCCTTTGGGGCAAGGCGGACATGAGGGAACTTTCTGAAATGGATAAAAGCAGTTCAAGCGTTCCGCAAACACCATGAAAGCGATGTCCCAGTCAAGTAATTCCGCTCGCGTTTCCGGCTGGTTCTTTTCAATATCCTCTATGAATAAATCGTTGGAAAGATCACGCAGGTCCTGTTCCGTGAGAGCGGCAAAAACATTGCCGGGGAACATGACATTTTTTTGTTCTAAAACAGTATTCGATTTGACTCGTACACTCGGACTGTAGCACGGAATTTTGCGTTCCTGAAGCTTATTACATACGGTTTTTTCTGTTCCGGAAACGGTTTTCAGTCTATGCCAAATCCTGTCAGGCGTTTTTTGGGGGCATTGCAGACTTCTGCACAACTCCATCGTCCGGTCCTGCGAACCGCAATAACCGGAAGAAGTGTTTATATGTTGCGTGGCAATCATGAGTTTTCAGCTTTCTATTCGCCTGAAAGTATAGTCGCTAGGGTCAATTTGCGTTTCGATGTACTGTCCCAAAAACTCCAAACGAACAACCCACCAGAAACGCTTGCGTTTTTCAACAAGATACCCGTAGGTTCCTTCGTATTCCCGCGGGGCGTCAATGACAAAACGATCATTGACCTGAATCTCTTTTTTGAACTCGATCTTTGTTGAAAGAGCCAGGGCTTCCATCATCTGAAGTCCGTGCAGTTCATCGACGAATCTTGGCTGTTCTTCTGTCGTGACACTCCAGATGTTGGTAACGGAGTTTGAGCGCCAAATCTGTTTTTTCTGATCTTCAGTCAATTGAGCAAAGACATACGAACTCAGCATCGGCTTCATGATTTCTTTTTTGTACGTATGCCTCTTTTGACCTTTGGAAACATTGTGGATTTTGAATCCCGGAACAAGAGGCAAATAAAAAGGAATCTCGTGCTCTTTGCAATATTCACAAAGACGAAACTCATGCAGCGGATGCGTATAAATCGGCATCCAGACAGCCCCGTCTTTTATTGTGATCTGAACTTTTTCCTGAGGGGCACTTGAGAGGTCCGAAGAGACCATATTACCCTCGTTCAAAATCTTTTTTGTGTTCGCGGAGTCCATAATCTTTCCACGTTCCAACATCCCCTCGAGAAACCATGTCCTCGAGAGGACGCCCATTTCGGGCTGGGATTTCATCATGACGGATCATCCCGATCGGGTCATGAAGAACCCCAAACTGCCAACTTTTCTCTGTTGACAGTTTCGCAAGAAACACGAACCGTTGCAAACCTCAGCTTATGCTGGGATTAGAGCCTGAGATGTGTTTCTCGAAAACGAAAAAGCCAACACGGGTATGGAGATACCCATGTCGGCATAATATGTATTAATGCTTTCCGCTGACCAGAAATCAGGGCGCGATGAAGCGTTCTTAATAAGGGAGTGGAAAAGCTGTTGGCTTAAGCTCCCCTGAGACAGACAAATACTACCCTTCCGGAAATACTGTCTTCCGGAACTTAAAGAATGATGTGTACTTGAACTGTCGAGCAGAAGCATTGGGTGACCTCTGGGGGATTTAATGATCCTACGCATGAGGCAACGCCCAAACACAAAAAAAGCCAGACGCTTTCCCATACGCGGTAATGAAGGTCCGGCCAAGAACCTGCTCTAGAGACGAACAGAAAAAACGTCCAGCAAGACACGAAGACACAATCTTCCTGTGCTGGTTCATTTCTACTCTAGAGCAAAAAAGCTTATAAAACTTGGCCGGTTTTCATTACCTTTTGCTGAAATAACCGATGTAATGAGCTCGAAACGGGTATCTCCACAATGGGGGACAAACCGTCTCACATATTAATTTATCACTTTTGCGTTGGATTTCAAGTCCATATTCAATAATTCTAAGTTTTTTTTGTATAGGGAAATGAATCAGCTTGCCGCCTCATTTCCCCTTCCCCTCCTTCCGCACTCACTTGATACCGGGGAAGTTCATATACCATCGGCGAACCGAACAACGGACTTTTCGACCGTCATCGCTTTCTCGTAGCCTGGATGCGGTTTTTTCGTCTTCGATGCACCTCAAGCACAAAGTCGAGGTGTCAATACCCAAGCGGGACATCATTCCCCCATCTTCAAGCGTGCCGCACAACGATCACACTTCGGTTTCGTAAAGAATTCGCCCATATTCTCCGCCTCATCTGCCTTGCTCTTTTTCCAGTTGCCGGACTTGATGACGGTCGTGTAAGGCGGAATCCGTTTCATAATATACCCCCAGCTGATGTCCACGCTACCACCGGCAAGCGTCGCCTGGATGAGCTTTCGGTCGTAGAGTCTGGGGTTGTCTTCGAGACAGTCCACGCACTTCCAGTCCTCCAACGGAATTACGATGAACTCGGAAAAAGAGAAGATTTCTACACAAAAAAGATGCAGCGGAGCTGAAAGACCTATATAAGTTCCCTTTTACGAGATTTTATATTCAAGGTATAAATTTAATTGTTTTCTTATCTTTATCTGTAAAAAAAGGAGACGTTTTATATAATCCCTGTCTCCTCAGTTGGGCTTAAAGGCCCTTCATCTGATTGTTCAGATCGTCGCACCTCCCGGACATGGCTTTGATCACGGTTTCATCCTGCTCGACCAGGCTCAGCGCCTCCTTTCCCTCCGTTCGGTTATATATAAAAAAAAGCCGGAGGGAAGGCTTAAACTCCTTCGACCTCCGGGATGCAGGTGCTCTCGAACATGACTGCATCAAGGTCATGTCCGGTGGTGGACAGGCTGGACAGGCTGCTGATATAGCCCTATGGGAAACCAAGAAAACGAGACTTCGTAGTCTGTAATATCCCGGTTTCCATTGCGCGCGCATGTGTAAGAAAGCACGGCAAGTCTATATTGTTTGGTTTCCTATATACCGGAGTATGATGCCTGTCCAGCCTGTCCAGATGGATGTTTGTAACCGTCCATCAGGTCGATGCCGGATTGTTCTCCCTCGCCGTCAGGCGAAGATCGCAGCCTTGCGACCGTCCAGGCCAAATGCCCGGTTCAGAGCGAGATAGCTGTGATCCACACGCTGAGGCGAATACTTTTTGATGGTTTCCGTCAGCGCATTCATCAAACTCCAGCGGGTCGGCTCGGCGAACTCTTCGTGCGAGGGAGACTTGAACTCACGGTAAGCCGGGAGGATGTCGCTCGAATTGATGACGCCGAGCTCGGCTGCTCGAACAATACCGCTCCGGGCTTCATCGTCGTCCTTCAGGTAGACGTCCTTCAGGTTTTCGCAGACAGTCTCCTCGGTCAGGAAGTCGTCCTCCAGCGAGGCTACCGCACGGTCGATGAGCTCGGACAAATCGATCCGGCTGGTGTGCTTGCGCTTCACGACCGTGGTTCCTCCAAACGCGAGATTCGTGCAGACGCACACGACGATCCCGGCAGTCAGACCGACCGCGAGGCTTTTATCGTGCGAATTGCGGAGACCAATGCAACGACGCCATTCAGGAGAGGCTGAGCTGGTAATCTCCATCACGCCGAAAAGCTTCTGGCCCTCGCGTGCCAAACCGAACTTTTCGCCTTTGATCTCCCAGTTGTGCGCCTTGACGACCTCGGTTACAGCCTCGATCACGTCGATATGCGGAACCGGACGCCAGGTGGTGGTCGAACAGGGGGTATCGGTTCTGGCGACCTCATCCCTGTTCACGAACTTTCCTTCTGCCATTATCAGTCCCATAGGTCACGCAGCCTTTCTATGCACGGCTTTGCACCGTTCACTGTAAGCGCACTCGGCGCAGTTCATACAGGATTCGACCGGGAGGAAGATGCCGCTGTTGATGGCCTTCTCGATCTGCCCGGCAAGAAAGACAAGGCGGTCGAAATCATCCTGATTCCTGAATGTGTAGAACTGGTGATGCGCGGGTGTTTTTGTTTTGGTGAATACGTCGAACCTGAACAGGGGGTTCACGCCGTACTTTTGCTTGTATGCGTAGGTGAACACGGTCGCCTGTAGATCCCGGTCAGCTTTTCCGTCCGGCCACTTCGCCGAAGCAGTTTTCCAGTCGGAGATTGTTTCATCTCCACCATCAACGACTACGATATCGAACTCGCCGATGAGCGGTTTGCGCAGTCCGGGAACGTCTACACTGAACTCTTCGGCTACACTTTTAACTGTGTAGTCATCCGGCCATTCAGCAAGGGCCACATCCAGCATATCGCAGCCGCGTTGATTCCAGAACCAGTAGTCCTCATCCTGCTTGTACGTCAGATTCTCACAGACCTCGACTTCGCCTTTGAAGTAGACGCTGAAATCAGCCTTGGCGTCCTCAATGGTGTAGTCTGCGCCCTTCATGGCGCGTTTGCTGAGGATAGCATGAAAGGTACGACCGAACGGAATGCTTGCACTGGTGCGTTCCACCTCGGCATGTTCGATATACCGGAAGTAGTAGCGCATCGGGCAGTTCAGGAACGTGTTGAATGCAGAGTACGACCAGTGCGGCTTATCGCGCATGGATTCGATTTTACGTTCCATGGTCAGGCCGCCTTTCCGTTCAGTTCGTCAATAGCTCGGCTGCACTGTATCTTCGTGAGGCTTTCGAGTGCGGGAACGTTGTACTTGTTTTTGATTTGTTCAGGCGAATAGCCGTTCTGACGGGCGAGGTCAAGTAGGAACTTGATCTGTTTTGGAGACGCGGGTGTATCGGTCGCGGGCTTTTTGCCGTAGGCGGATTTGTTCGGCTGCTGAGCGGGCTGAATGGGGAGCTGAGGCGCATCGGCCATCTGCCCTGCATTGGTGGATTCGCCGTGCAACTCGGATTCCACGCTGTCGCGAACGAGTGCGAACGTTTCGTGGATTTTGGAGTTGAGCTGTTCCGGCGTGAGACCGTCCGGCAATTCGACTTCTACGGACGCGTGATAGGACTGGCTGCTGTATTCGGTATCAGCCGGGACTTTCTTCGAGTAGGAGGCGTTGAGTTTCAACATGGTGATTTCCTTTCAAAAAGTTTGCCCCCGGCAGCGACGAGCTACCGAGGGCGATGTTGAGGATGATGTGAGGCGGGGGATCAGAAGCCGCTGGCGGTCCTGATGCGATCAATGGTTTTTCTCGTCTGGACGTATTCGCGTTCTTTCTGTTTCTGGTCGATGGCGATTTCGCGTGCCTTGCGACCGATGATAGCGGATTCTTCTGTCAGAGTTTTCAGCTTTGCCTTGAATTCGTCAACGACGGAAATAAGCTCGTCGATGGGGCTTTGCTTGGCTTCGGGTTTGCGGTTCGGGGTGAATGTCTGCACGTTGGAGGCAGACACGGTGTGGATGGTGTTGGTGTCGATCATGGTGGATTTCTCCTGATTTGAGTTTGTATTGGTGATTGTGGGGGTAATGACTTTTGCTTGGTCTTTGGATTCGGGTGAGGCGGGCTGTTTGCTCTGGACAGCGATCTGTTGAGCTTGCGGTTCTGTCTTGGGGATGCGCATGGACATGGCAACATAACGTCCGGTTCCACCGGTTCCGATGAAGGGACCGAAGGCATCGCTGAGTTCAATTCGCGTGTGTCCCTTGCCGAGAAGATGTAGGAGAATGTCCTTCTTGATGACAACGGAAAAATCGCCCCAGGTCGAATCAAACTCGGCAGGAACGCTGAACGAAAGACCGCTTGCGTGGTGAAGTGCGAGCTCGCCGATATTATTACGGAACAGTTCAGTCCCGCTTCGGTTCAGATCTCTGGAATCAGGCAGACCCTTCAGGAAAAGCTTCATTCGTTCGGCGTAGTCCGTGGTGAAGCTGACGAAATGCTTGAGATTCTTGCTGTCCGGCATGACGCACTTCCAGTTCGGATACGATCCAGGCAGAGCCCTTGCCGTCCAGCGCCATTTGCCGATGCTGACCACAAACATGACGTAGAGGTCATTGTTCCAGGTGGTGATGTTGCCCTCTCCGGTTACCTTCGTCGCCATGAGCGCCAGAGGAAACGGAATCGTGAGCTCATCGAGGTTGAATCTGTAGGGGAAGTTGAACAGTTCCTTCCCGTTTGTGGCCGTGATTCCGTCCTGGCTGAGGTTAATCCCTTTCAGGATGTTCCGGGGATCGTCCACGCCTGCCTGTGGCGCGGCCTGGTTCAGAATCTCGACGAAGTTTTCCGGCAGAGGCGAGGTGGCGACGTTATCGCCCTGCGGCGTCTCGGCAACAGGCCACTCGCCATCAACCGACGCAATCGGCACGTCATCGATGAGGAGTTTGCCGTCCTTGAACTCGAACGTGATGTTCTTGTTCCGGCAGTTCTTCACGAGCGAGCGGAAGAAGTCGAAGTCCACAGCGATCCTGAAGGTTTCCGAAGCCTCGACATCCATCCTGAATTCGATTTCCTCGGTCATGTTGTGCGTTCTGAACAGGAGCACGTTGTTGGTTGCTTCGATCTGCACGGCACGAAACATCGGGATCGGTGATGACCGACAGATCAGTTTCCCCAGAGCCGCAAGGGCTCCGGCCAGTTCGGTTTTGTTCAATGTGAGTTGCATGTTGTGTCCTTTCGGTGTTTAGGTTGATGATCTACGAATCAGGGCTCGCAAAATCCAGTAATAGACGAGGAGGAACAGGACCAGCGCCGCCCAGCGTATCGGCCAGGTCAAGACGGAAAGAGAATCCGCAAACACTTCGGGCTTCTCCTTCGCCGCGGTCTTGATACCTTCCTCCACGCCGTCGCTGATTTTGTACGAGGCGATGACTGTTCCGGCTGCTGCGCCTCCAGCTGCCACGGTTTTCCACGGTATGACGATCTCCGTTTTGCGAGGTGCAGAGGCTCGACGGTGCGAACGGCAGGTGTTTGGAGTAGCCGCGTATGTGACGACGCTCAGAACGGCCAGAAAGAGAACGAAAAACGATTTCATTTCAGCACCTCCATCCGGCAAGCCTCTTGCAAGTCGCGGATAACCGCTTGAAGCGTGGCGGTCAGCTCGTCAGTCAGGCGTTTGCGGACATCATAAAGGTCGTAGCTGCTCCAAGCCGTCCCTCCTGCTGCGAGCACAACAGCAACGGCGTCTCCGAATGGAAAAGGGCCATCGGCAGCGGCGCATGCAGCACCGCTACCGAATGTTGTCGAGAGTCGGGCAACGATGCCGCCCAAGGTCGAAGTCAACGCCGCAATCGTCTGTTTGAGAAAGATGGCTTCGAGGGCGAGGCCGCTGAGGGCATATGCTTCGATCTCGGCATAGTCGGCATTGACGGCCTTCAGATTGTCCAGGAGTCCGGCGCTGTTGAAGTCGCAGCCGTAGACCGCCGCGCCCTTGCGGCACGGGGTGATGATCGGCTCCTCCAAGATCAAGGCCAGATATTCCTGCGTTTCATGAGCTCCGGTGAGCTTGTCACGGACCATAAGCCCGCAGAGCCTGCACGTCGCGCCGATCTCGGTCAGCTTTTCCACGACGACGGGGATGTTTCGTCTGGCTTCGTCGAAGTACGGCTGCGCTTTTGCGTCCAGCTCGTCGATGTCGGCGACCAGAACGGGCACGGCTCGTAGGGAACAGGAACCGAGGATGCCCAAAGTAAGGGCGGCAAGTAGTCCGGCGATGACAAATGCCCCGCCGAACGGGAAATGAGGGTGTTTCATGTGTTTTCTCCGTGAGGTTGAGGGTTATGGACAGGATTATTCCCGGTCCACCTGATTCTGCCTCGAAAACAGGAGGATATTAAGCAAAAATGAGCTTATAGATTCTGTTTTGACACGTTTTTCGGGCTTTTTTTAGAAAAAAATGAGCGGAACCGCAGGTTTTTCACCTGTTCGGTTCCGCCAAGAGCGCGTTCAGCCTGATCCAGTTGTCTTAAAATCCAAGGTCGGGTTGACTATCCCATTCATGAGACGCGCCATCCTGCTCATGATGAACAAGTGGAACTGGAACAGTTGGAATAATCACCAGCGTGGATTCGGAGCGATCGGTGAACCAATCGATTCCGTAAGCAACAGTGGGCCTGCTGGTTCCGACTCTTTTGCGGTCAATAATCGCGGTCGGATACACACGTTTTACGGCTTTAAGGAAGTTACATTCTGCCACCGGGCGATAGCCGCATTCAAGCGCCCAGGTTTTGTAACGGAGATACATGTCGTGTGTTTCCAGATACTTTTCCGGATCTGAACTGGCTTCTGTTGCCTCGCGGAGGAAAGCCCGCTCATGATCGCTGTCCTCTCGAAGTTGTTCAAGCGCCACGCGTCCTTCCTCACATTGCGGAAAGGTTTTGATAGAAGATGAAGCCGCGATTTTTCGAAGTTTGAGATACCCGCGGAGCGCCCAGTTAAAGATGCCGGGCAGTTCTTCTTTCAATTCCTCCGTCAGGTTCGGATTCTGCTTGTCTGTATTACGGAAGACCTGATTGAACGGGATAATCCTGATACGATCCCAAATGCCATTACTTTTATCGGTCAATGTCGGCAGGGTATTTGATGCGAAAACACATCGAGCCGTAGCTCTCGCTTCCCGCGGGTTTTCATATTTAGGCTCTATTTTAATAGGGTTTCCACTCGTTACCGACTTAAAAACACTTTCAAAGTCAGAAAAACAACCGTTTTCAGGGAAGATCGGAGCCTCGTCGACAATGTTCGCCCGTTTCTCTGTCAGGGGGGTTGTGCAGTGACGTTCCGCGAAACAAGCCAGTGGAACGCAACAGCACATATTTGAACCTAACAGATTTCGGAGCGTATCCATGAATACCGTTTTGCCTGTACCGCCTTGTCCGTAGATGAAAAAAGCGACGTTGAAAGACATGTCGGGCGTCAGGAGCAACCCGGCGAGCATCTGTAGTATCTCGCGGTTTTCGGAATTGGGCTGGACGCCTTCCAAGTACGCCTCGAACTTTGGACATGTCGCCGTCGGTTCGAATTTGTAGGGTAGACTGAGGATTGTAAAGAGGTCTGGAGTATGGGGACACGGAGATGGAATCGTAGAGCCGTTTTGCAACGCAATCATGATCTCCTCGAAGTTGATGATTCCATTTTGCATCACGATAAAGTCCCCAGCTGATTCGCCCGTGGAGAGGAAACAAGGCATCGAGTATCGGTCAGTTGTCAGACCGCAAAGAGCATCGCTTGTCAGGCTTTCAATGACATCGCCAACAAGCGATCTGCTAACATCTGCCTCTTCGTCGCGATACAGCCAGCCACGAACCTTTTTTTTAATATTCTCATCGTCCATGTAAACGTAGCAACCGTCATGATACATATACCATCTGCCGTTGTAATGCGGCATGATGCACTGCCCGTGGTCAGCAAAAATATCGTCATAACAAGCTCTTGCCAGGTCCTTTCGCACGATACGAGGACGCCCACCCTGAGCTCCATTTTCGCGGAGTCTTTCAATCCGCCTTTCTTCGTCGGCATCTGCCAGATTCTTAACATCGGTGGCAAGCATTGGATCGGCATTCAGGATGGCCGGGATCAAAGGGCTCGGCATCAGCGGACTCGTTTTCGGTAGGCGCGGGATAGCTTTTCCAATGTTCGCGGGGATATCATCGTACATGTTTTTGAGCTTAGACATGGAATCCTCCATTCGGATTGAGGAAGAGAAGTTGCTGGAATTTGTTTTTGTCGGGGCGCCAGATTCCGGGGGTACGGCTGAGGCGCACGGGATCCTTGGTCGCGCCGTCGAAACCCAAAGGAACGAGCTGGGCGAAGAGTCCTTTCATCTTCGTCTTCCAGTCGGCCAGGTCTTTGACGGAGCCCACGCCGGGGATATCCTCAACTCTGATCAGTCCATGGATGCTTCTGCTGCCGGAAAACGTCATGGCAACGACAGGGAGACCAAGCCCGGCCAAAAGCGGAATCTGCTGGTTGAGCGGAAGTCCGTCCGATTCGAGCAAAAGATAGCGAAAGTCTTTGACGCACATGCTTGAACGGAAGCTGCCTTTTTCGTCGGCCTCGCCGGTCAGCGAGTTCACGCAGAAGACAGAGTACCGATACCCCAAGTTCATCAACATCCTTATTCTGGTACCCGGAAGCGGTTTGCGGGCGATGTCGTTGAGAGTGTCAGAGAAGAAATCAAGCCAATTCGATACGGACTTGATATGGTCCGGTTGTTTGTCGTGCGACTCTTTCTTGTTGCCGATATACAGCAGGTCGTCGGGGCGGTATACTACGCGCAGGAAGTTGAGCATGCCGCTCGCAAACTCTGATCCGACAAAATGCTCGACGGGCGGAATGATGTCGGGCTGCGGATTCGAGGCTGCACGGACTTCAGGACTGAAAGGGTCGATCTCGCCGCCACCTGCTTGGATCAAGTTTACACGGATCTTCGCGGCGCGTTCTGGGGCTTCGGTGAGGATTTTTCCGGCTGCGGCAGCATGAGGATCACACGCGCGTGCGCGCTTTGTCCTGTTGGCGTGCACGTCCTGCGAATCTTCGGAGCTCCATTCATGAGCTTCTTCCTCGGCCTTCTGGATTGTGCTCTCCAGCTCATTTGGGCGCCACGGACGCAAGGGTTCCAAAATATCGTATAGCTGGTCGGCGGTCAATCCGGCGTTGATGCCCTTGTTGCAGAGCCCCATCGTGTAATTATGGAGGCGTCCTTCGCCACGTTCCGGCATATTCTCCAGCGCGGCTAAGAAATCGTTGGTTGGTCCAGAGTACCTGATCATGCCGCACCTCCACCGATCAGGACCAACGCGCCTTTCGGCGTGGTGTAGATAGGAGACATCGGGAAAAAAACACGTCCCAGACGTCCGGCGAGATGATGGCGGTCGAGGAGCAGCACTTGGCCGCCCGGCCACTTGACCGCCACGAGTTTTTCGGATGTGATAGCCTTTTTATGCATATCATAGTCCTTTCCTTGTAGATTATATACTTGAGGTATAATATTAAACCGAAGTTGTTTCCTTAATGGTTCCACTATATGAAAAATTACGAACCTCCTCTTCATCGAATCTGACTTTGCGAGGGGAATAGTTGATCTGGGTCAGGACTCCGCTTTTCACATAAGCACGAAGCGTAGGCCGGGAAATTTGCAGAATCTCCATGACTTTCTTCGCCCCGATAAGGCTACGTCTGACTACCGGTTTTCGACAAAGGCGGAGGATGCTATCGGCAAGTTCCTGGCTTACTGTTTCGTCGCTGGACAAGAGTGTTCGGATGAGTTCGATTGTGTTTTCTTTCATTGGTTGCTGTTCCTTTCAGTGCGGTAAAAAAAGTTCTTGCGCTATCTTTACAGTAACATCAAATCGAAACTCATTCGAAAAAACGGCATGTCCATCAAGCGGGCAAAGCGGAATCCGGTTTCACCATCAACCCCCGCGACTGTAGCAGCTGCTCAACTTCGTCCAGCAACTTGGAATCTGCCTTTTCCAGGGCGTCGGCTATAGCTTTTCGCTGGAGGCTCAACGGTTCATCGATCACGACGTCGTCCTGTCTTTGCGGGGCTGGGGTGCTAAAAGACGGTAAGGCCATGATCGCGCTTCGCTTGGATTCGGTCGAGATATGGCTGTAGTGTTCCGTCATGGCCGGGTTGCCGTGTCCGACGATTTCCGCGACGACTGCCAGGGGGACGCCCGCATTCGCGCAGAAGGACACGAACGTGTGCCGGAAGGAATGGAGACTGTAGACGTTCGCCGCAAGTTTGCGCTGTCCATGCGAATGATCTTTGCTTGCCGTGGTCTCCTCTCCGGTCGCGCAGTGGATGATCTTCATCACATCCTTCTGAACTCCAGAGGGATTACGCAGGTAACGGTCCGCAACCTTGGGCAGGATGTAATTCTCCCGGGCCTTGTTGTCGCTTTTCTACTTGAGCGCTTCCAGCAGGGCTTCGTAGAGTTCCGTTTTCATTGGCAGGGTTACCTTCCTGTATCCGGTCTTCCGCGCTGTCTTCTGCGGGATGTATGTAATCAGTCCATTGTCGAGGTCGATGCAGTCCCACGTCATCAGGCAGCCATCCTGCCCGCGACATCCTGCCATACAGGCGAAAGGATCCTGTCTGCATGCGCGACTCGTACGACCGCCACCAAAAAACATGGAAACGGGATGCCGGCAGACGGATTATTTCGGACTTCGCAGGACTTTTTCGGAAACTTCGTTTTTTTGGGAAAATGAGGTTGACATTCTTCTTTTCCGGCGTTATAATAATGCGTACCGTTTCATTTTTCATCCACCCCGAAACGTCCGGAGCAAAGCATGAAACACTTCATCCTCCCCGTTTGCACGGCCCTCGCGGTCGCGGCCGCCGTAGGCTCCTGTGCGAACGAAGCCCAATCAACGTCAACGCTTGAACCGCAGAAGATCGACATGAGCAAAATCACGGAAAAGAACGGATTCCTGTCCGAAGACAACGGCGTCGTCACGTCGGTCGTCTTCTACACGCCTGAAATCGTCCGCGTCACGAAGACCCCGGCGAACAGCACGAAAACGCCGTTCGTGACGCCCACGGTCATCCTCAAGCCCGAAAAAGTGCAGGTCGAGGTCAGGAAGACCGACGCCGCGGTCACGGCGAAGTCCTCCGCGCTGAACGTGGTCCTGGACCGCAAGACCGGCGCGCTCTCGTTCGCCAAGCCCGACGGCACGCGCCTCCTCGCCGAGGACGCCGCGCAGCCGTTCAAGATGGCGCCCGTGGAGTATCCCAGCGGCAAAACGGACACCGTCACGGTGCGGTTCCGCGTGGACGCCGACGAGGAGATCTACGGGTTCGGGCAGCCGCAGAACGACAAGTTCTCCCAGCGCGGCAGCAAGTTCCCGATCCATCAGGGCTACCGCTTCGTCTCCGTCCCGATGTTCCAGACGGTGAAGGGCTACGGCGTCTTCCTGGACAACCCCGCCAGCGGCGAATTCGAGGAGAAGGACAACGTCCTGAACTTCATGTTCAAGGACGGCGAGAACCTGGACTACTACTTCATGTTCGGCGGCTCCACGGATGGCGTTGTCGCGCAGATGCGCAAGCTCACCGGCGACAGCCCGATGCAGGCGCTGTGGACGCTCGGGTTCTGGCAGAGCCGCGAACGCTACAAAACGCAGAACGAGCTCATCGAAGTCGCCGAGAAGTACCGCCAGCTCCACATCCCGTTCGACGGCATCATCCAGGACTGGCAGTACTGGGGCGAGGACAACGACTACTGGAACGCCATGCAGTTCCTGAACCCCGGCTTCCCCGAGCCGAAGAAGATGTTCGACCGCGTCCATGAGCTCAACGGGCACGTCATGCTCGTGATCTGGCCCGACTTCGGACAGAAGACCGAGCAGTTCAAGGTCATGAAGGAAAAAGGATTCCTGCTCGACATCGACACCTGGCCGAACAGCACTTCCGTCGGCGGCTCCGGCGGCGCACGCCCTTACGACCCCTCCGGCAAGGAAGCCCGCGACCTCTACTGGAGCTACGCGAAAAAGCTCCTGGACTACGGCCCGGACGCCTGGTGGATGGACTCCACCGAGCCGGACCACCACAACATCAAGGACGCCGACTTCGACCTCAAGACCGCGCAGGGCACGTTCCGCCGCGTCCGCAACCTCTATCCGTTCTATACCACAGGCGGCATCTATGAGCACCAGCGCGCCGACTACCCCGACGGAAAGCGCAT
This sequence comes from Victivallales bacterium, assembly GCA_045114235.1. Taxonomy (GTDB): domain Bacteria; phylum Verrucomicrobiota; class Lentisphaeria; order Victivallales; family UBA1829; genus UBA1732. The sequence continues at coordinate 12,665 of JBGUKB010000135.1, read as the reverse complement.
TTTCATCCTCACGCGCTGCGCCTACGCTGGCCAGCAGCGGTTCGGCACGAACACCTGGTCCGGCGACACCGTCACCAGCTGGGACTCCCTGAAGGACCAGATCGCGTGCGGCCTGAACATGGGGCTGGTCGGCCTGCCGTACTGGAACGCCGACATCGGCGGCTTCTTCCTCTGGAACTATCCGAACCGCAGCCGCAACATCTCCTTCTTCGAGCTCTACGCCCGCTGGATGCAGTTCGGCGCGTTCACGCCCATGATGCGCAGCCACGGCACGGACGGTCCGCGCGAGCTGTACTACTTCGGCAAGGAAGGTGAGCCCGTGTACGACGCCATGGTCCGCGCCATTAAGACCCGCTATGCGTTCATCCCGTATATCTACGCCATGATGCACGAAGTCTCCGCGAACCGCGGCTCCATGATGCGCCCGCTCTTCGCCGACTTCGCCGCCGACAGGAAGACGCACAGGATCGACACCGAGTTCCTGTTCGGCAAATCCCTGCTCGTCGCCCCGGTCGTGAAGCCCATGTACCTCGCGAACAACCGCATCGACGTCTCGAACACGAAGAACTGGGACGTCTACCTGCCCGCCGGGTCCAAGTTCATCGACTTCCACACCGGCAAGTCCTACGACGGCGGACAGACCGTCACCGTCGCCGCTCCGCTCGACTATGTGCCTCTGTTCGTGAAGGCCGGCAGCATCATCCCGATCGCCGAGCCGGTCGAATACGCCGAACAGAAGAAGTGGGACGACCTCGAGATCCGCGTGTATCCGGGCGCGAACGGCTCCTTCACGCTCTACGAGGACGAGTTCGACAACTACAATTACGAGAAGGGCGAATTCAGCACGATCGAGTTCACCTGGAAGGACGGCTCGCTCACCATCGGCGACGTGCAGGGCTCCTACCCCGGCATGTTGAAGAACCGGACGTTCCGCGTGGTCCTGGTGAAGGAAGGCGTCGGCGTCGAGGAGACCCGCACCCCGGTCGAACAGTGCAGGACGGTCAAATACTCCGGCAAAGCCGTCTCCGTCAAGCTCTGACCTCTTCCTCAGGCATTGTCAAACAAAATCAGGCCGTCCGGTTCATCCGGGCGGCCGTTTTCTTATTCCGGGAATGTTTCCCATGCAGGGATGAACGGGCGGACTTGTGTCTCAATGCAGGAAAGATACGGAAGCGCACATCGGGACAAAAACACGTCTGCGTTCAAACATAAAGGAGAAGGCGTATCGCCTGCTTCAGACGGTCAACGAAAGGTCAATGCGAACCGGTCGAAGAAACAGGTGACAGGCGCAAGCTTATTTGGCGTTGCCGGCGGAGGACTCGTGGCGGCGGATCCTCTGAACTCTTTCGATGCAGTCTTTCGCGAAGTCATCCTCCGGGAAATAAAGCAGCAGATGCTTGGCGCTTTCAAGAGCCGGGGTAAAGCGTTCGCCTTCCAATTCCGCCTTGATCTGTTCCCGCATCGCGTTCGACCAAAGATCCACCATTTCCTTCGGGAAACTCGCCTTGTACTGAGGGAACTTGAGCACGGCAACGGCATCCGCATACTGTTTGTTTTCGAACAGGCGTTTACCGTAGATGTACCGCGTGGAAAGATCGTTCTGATTCTTCTCCCATGCGGTCCTGGCGCAGGCAAGCGCATTCTTCTTGTCGCCCTTCTTATGATAGACCTCGGAAAGGCTGAGTTCGACAAGCGCCTTGTCGGGATGCGTATCCCTGATGGAAAGGTAACGCGCCAGGGCTGCATCGGTCCGTCCGGCCTCGTCAAGACGCTTCGCGGCGTGGAATACGAACAGGGGATCCTTCGACGGCGCGCTTTCGAAAAGATTGAGCGCCTGATCCTTTTTCCCCTCGGCAAACAGGATCTCGGCACGGACAAACGGTTCGACGGCACGGTCCGCGGAATCTTTTGGCAGAGACTCCAGCCAGGCGGAGAGAGACTTCAAAGATTCGACAAAATGGTTTTCTATGCAGAAATCATAATAGAGATAAAGAAGAAGCGCGTCTCTTTCCGACTCAACAAGCACCCGGAACTCTTTTTCCGCCTCCTCCTTGCGCCCCAGCTGATCCAATGCAAGGAGATGCAGAATGGCCAAAGAATCCTTATCGCCGATGTCCAAAGAATTATATTCGGAAATGCACTCAATGGCACGGGCCGGCTGTTTCCGCAACAGATAATACTCGGCAGCGATCCGGAGCAGGACAGGATCGCCGGGGTAATCCTCCATAGCGGACTGAAGTTCCTCCGTCATCAGGACGTTTCTTTTGAAATGGTCAAACAGAATAATACGGGTAAGGAAAGGGGATTCATCGTCCGGGGGCCGGATCAGCGCGGCGATTCCGGCACAGGCGGTCAGGCGATCGGGAGAGGAAGCCAGCTCTGAATCCGCAGTCAGTTGCAGATACTCCAGCGCAACAGTCCTGGCACGCTGCTGAAAATCCAGAAACGGACGACCGTTCATGATTTCCTCGAGCTGGAGAAGAATTTCCTTCGGAGAATCCGCCAGGATCGCCAGCTGGTATTTCATGAGAACGGAAAGCGGAGTCCTGATCGTGGCTTCGGCTTTCAGCATCGTCTCCCGGAGACGGGGCTCATCTCCTTTGGCGAAGGCGTAAAGTGCATCCTGATATGCGGCGAGCACGGCGGACTGACGGCCGCGTAAGCGGCGCATTTTGTCGGCAAAAGGCGGAATCAACTCCGATTGACCGCTCAGAAGGCAGCTTTCCCCGTAAAGAATCGGCAAGAGAGCGTTCATTTTCGTTTTGAAATACTCTTCGCAAACCCTGATCGTGTCCTCGAACCGGTAATGGCTGAAATAGTAATTGGCAAGCATGGGCGCACCGGCAAACTCGTTCAGTTCGACGGCCTGAAGAAGAAGCTTCTCTATCTGCTCGTCCGATTCCCGTCCGCCCAGTTTCGTGAAAAACACCACCAGCGTGTTGATCATTTCGAAACGGACCTGCGGGTCTTTGATGTCGTTCAGCGAGGCAAGATAATTCCGGGCTTTTGCATAGTCGATATCGGCGGCGTTCAGCAGGACTTCCGCATACCGGCCGAGTTCCGTGCCGGAAAAGTAGTCCGGCTTCACATTCTTCCTGTCGTTGTAAAATGCTTTTCCATTGGGAGCATGTTCGGAAAGCATCGCCGAAATCACATAAAGCGCGCCCTCTTCCGGCGGAAGCTCAGGGTTCTCCATGGCCTTCAAGTTGAGGTGAGAGTAGATCGCCCCGAAGTTCCTGGCCCGGAATGCGGCGTCCAGGAAGTTGCGGAAATATGTCTCATCCAGAGGATTCAGGCGAATCAGGCGCAGGCGGAAAAACGCCTCGTTGTTCCAGTCTCCGTAATGATGATAGATTCGCACCATCGCGGAAAGAGCCTTTTCTTTGTTCGGATCCTCGCTGAGGACCTTGGCAAACATGTCCTTTGCCGCTTCATAATCACCGGCGTCAAGCAAAGCAGCGGCCTTGGAATAATCTCTATACTTGCCGATATCCTTGATCGCGTAAAAGAAACAGGCACAAAGACAGAGCAGAAAGACCAGAAAGAAACCGCAGAGGATCAGAATGCGTTTCGGCGTCAGACGAATGCCGCCCTCTTTGATGGAACGGGGCTTTTTTTCTTCTACTATTTTATCGTCACGCTCAAAAAGAAGATTGAACCGGGGGTCGTTCCGGTACTTTTTCTCCATTTCCTCCCGTGATATATGCGACTGGGACTGAGATGGACTCTTGTCAGCGCCGTTGCCGCCGCCCCCGTCTTTTTTTTCGCTGTCCGCGGATGCTTCCGGGACAACACGAACAGAGTACCGGTCCCCTCCCCGGTACTCTTCCGTTCCGGACGGATTCATTCCGCCGTCATTGACCGGTTCATTCTCTTCGGTCATGCCTGCTCGGCGCGGAATGCGCGCTGCTTGCGGTTTCTGTAGAGAAGGAACGCGGCGCCGGCCGCGAGGGCGACGATCAAGGTCACCGTGGGTGCGGGCAACGGCTCACCCATAACATAGATGTCCGTCAAACCGTCGAACGGGTTTTCCGAAAAATCCAAGGAATAAAAACTGTTTTCGTTGACGGAAGTATAATACCCCGGTTCAGACGAGATAAAAGGTTTGAAACCGTTATTTGAAATGATCCCGAGCTGGAATGATTCCTCGGCATTGAATTTGCCGAGAGAAAGACTCAATCCTTTCACGTCCTTGGCTTTCGCGGACTCGATCTGTTCCGCAGTCAGAAGAGATTCGGCGTCACCGGAATTCCGCTTGATCGCGAAGTTCAAAGCCAAACTGGACTCGGCGGCTTTCGGCAGGATCTTGAGGTAAAGGGTTTCCGATGCATTGGCCGTAAATGTTGCCGGATTGCCCCCTCCGGTAACGTCAACCTGTGCATAGGAAGCCACACCGAAGACGGTCAGGGCAAAAGAAAGAGCTGCCGTAAAAAGTGTTTTTTTCATTGTTTCTCCTCCTGATTGGTTAGCCGGAACGGCAAAGATTCCATGTTTCCGCCGTTTCGGAACAGACATGAATGTCTGCATTTATTTGTTTCAAAGATAAATTTCACCATATAGAAAATAACTCTTTTTTTCTTTTTTTCAAGCTTTCTTTTTATAAAATAAAGAAAAAATCAAAAAAAACTACGACTGACGGGCAGTCGCAGAAATGAAGTTCATTCGCAGAAAAACTCAAAACGGAGAAACACCGGGCCGTCGCCGGATGCGGATTCCCCGCTCATCAGGAATAGTTCGAACAGTCCGTCCGTTTTCGTCACACTCATATCGAACATGCCCGCGGATTCCAGGCGGATCGTGGTGAAAAGCGAAGTCCCGCGGCTTTCCGTGTCGACCAAGACGCCCGGCACGTCCAGCGCGGCCAGGTCGCGCCGGATCGACTCCAGCATCCGCATGGCGTCGAGCTCCGGATCGCCGTGCAACGGGATCCGCCGCATCGCGCCGCCGTCCGCGCCGAAGGAAAACGGAACGGGGATGCGTTCGTCTTCCGGGATGCCGCCGAATTCGGCTGGGACCAGCGCCGGATCAATGTCGATCGCATATTTGCGTTCGGCAGGCGAATTGGAAACAAGTCGCGCCCGGACATAGTCGCCGACGCCGGGTTCCGCGGCAAGCGCACTTGCAGGGCGTGCGGACGGACGCGCCGTTTCGACCGCGGCAGTCTGCAATCGTCCAGGTCTCGTCCGGTTCGCATGCAGCTGGTCCGTCAGGAGATACACGAACAGCGCGCTCAGGATGAACAGCGCGGCGATGCGGAAGATCCAGGCAGTCCGGGAATCGGAGAAATCGCGCTTCCGGGGAGAGGAGAACGCGAATCCGGCGGATTCCGCGCGGACATACGCCGCGATCCGGGCATTCATGCCGGAATCCGGCTCGGACGCAACGGCGCGCGACAGGACGCCGCGGATCGTCTCGTAGTCCGCCAGACGTCTGACGCAGTCCGGGCACGAGCCGAGATGCGCGCGCACGGTCTCGCCCGGCTCAAGTTCGCAGTCGAAGGCCGCCGATATCGTTTCCAAGTCCGGGCAACCGGGGGAAGTCGCCTGTTCGTTCATGTTTTTGCCTCAGAATGGGGGTTCTTTTTTTGAAGCTATTGTGCACCGCCGGCGGACGGGAATATCCCGGCTGCGGCGAGGTAGTCGCGGAGCATTTCGCGGCCGCGGGACAGCCGGGACTTCACAGTCCCGACCTTGCAGTCCAGTTTCTGCGCGATCTCTTCATACGGCATGTCGTTCACGTGCCGCAGAAGCATGGTCTCGCGGAGGTTGTCCGGCAACCTGTTCAATGCTTTCATGATGTTCATTCCGATTTCGTTCTGTTCCAGGATCAGGTCCGGCGCCATCCGGCGGTCCGGCACGTCCCGTTCGTTGTCCGTCCCGGAGTCGCCGTCAGATCCGTCGTCCGCGGCCAGGCTCACGTTCATGCCGTCTCCGCGCCGGTGGTTCCAATGGTACTTGTTCCGGGCCAGGTTCAGGACGATACGGTGAAGCCAAGTCTCCAGACTCGAATCCCCGCGGAACGCATGCAGAGCACGGTACGCCCGGAGGAACGTGTCCTGCACGACCTCCTCGGCGTCCTGTCGGGACCCAAGCAGCGCGTAGGCCACTTTGTACAGCTTCGCGGAGTACATCCCGATCAGGGCGTCGAACGCGGCGGCGTCGCCGCCCCGGAACGCCTTCAGGAGCGCCTCTTCACGAGTCTTTTGTTCCTGTTCCATCGCTGTCCTTATGTTCTACAGACAAACCGTTTCGTTTTTTGTTCCGCGGATTCTGCATTTTTTCCGTATTTTCCGGCGGAAAACGGACCTGCGTGCTTATCTCCGCCGCGTCTCCCGGCGGTATTTGCGGATCTTCTCCAGCACGTCGTCGCGCATCTTGAACGCGTCTTTCAGGAAGAAGTCACGGATGTCCTCCGGGAACTTTTCGTATTCGCCGATCAGCTCGTTCAGGTCGGCGAGGAACCGTTTCGTGAGCGCAATGCGGAACGTGACGAGCTCGCCGTCCTCCAGGCGCAGCACGTCCAACGAACGCGCCATCAGTTTCCCGAGGAGCGTCAGCGCCCGCATCATGGCGCGCGCGGCGGCCTGGTCCCGCTCCTCGGCGAAATACTCGGTCAGGTCGATTGCCATCTTGGACGCCGCCGTGTACACGTCGCTGCCGTCGCGGTGCCGCGTGAAATCCTCCTCCGGCACATCGTCGTCGTAATCGTCGTCGTAGCCGTCGTCGGGCGCGTCGAAATCGTCGTCCCACGAGGATCCGCGCCTGCGGATGCGCTTCGAGATGACTTTATCCTCGTCCGGGAGGTCGATGTAGCGCGGGAGTTCGGCCAGGTAGTCATGCACCCGGTCGTCGTCCTTGCGGATCTCCTTCTCCCATTCGAATTCGTCGCGGTAATCGCCGTCGCGGAAGGGGTCGGTCATTCGTCCGCTCCGGATTTGATGCCCTTCTCGGCCTGTTTCCGGCGTGCGGCGGCGAGCTTTTCGTGTTCCGCGTCCAGCTTCGCCATGGCGTCGTAGCTCGGCACGTCGCCCCAAAGCTGTTCCAGCTGGTAGCGGTCGCGCGTGTCGTTCGTCATGATGTGGATCAGCAGGAATCCGTAGTCCACGATGATCCACTGGCTCTGCGGGGTGCCGTCGACCGTGATCGGGTGGATGCCGAATTCCTCGCGCACGACGCGCTGGATGCGTTCCGCGATGGCGCCGATATGCGGTTCGGAGAGGCCGGTGCAGATCAGGTAATAGTCGCCGATCGCGCCGTCCTGTTTGGTCATATCGAGCCGGAGAATGTGTTCGGCCTTGTGGTCGTAGGCTTCCTTTTCGCAAAGCTCGATCACGTCCGTCACTTTGAAGTTCATTCTCGGTTTTCTGGTTTCCTGTTCGTCGTTCATGTTGTGGTATCTCCGTTTTTCTGAGGATAGAGTTTGTGTTCTTCGATGTAGTTCAGCACGGGTTCCGGCAGCAGGTCCCGGCACGCGTCCGCGCCCTGTTCGGAAAGGCGCTGCCGCACCGCGGTCGAGCTCGGGTCGAATTCCGGCGCTCCGGTCAGGATGCTGTCGCGAAGCTTCGCGAACAGTTCCGGCGGCCAGACCGACTTCAGCAGGTCGAGGTCCGCCTCGTCGCCCGGCCTCGGATACGACAGGAACCGGTTTTCGCGCACCAGGCGTTCCGCCTCGTGCCACAGGTGCAGCTGGTTCAGCGAATCTGACCCGACCACCCACACGAAATGTTCCGCCGGATAGCGTTTCTTCAGGACGTCCAGCGTATCGACCGTGTAGGACGGACCGGACCGTTCCGCCTCCAGCTCGCTCACGCTCATCCCGTGATGTCCCGCAATCGCCGCGCGGAGCATCGCCGCACGGTCCGCGAAGGGCGCAGGGGCCAGTCCGGGCTTATGGGGAGGATGAGGAGCAGGCAGGAAGACGACACGGCTCACGCGGCCGGTTTTCAGCAGATGCTCCGCAAGCCCGATGTGCCCGAGATGAACGGGGTCGAACGTGCCGCCGAAGACGGCTGTCAGGTTTTCTTCACTCATTCGGGTCTTTTTCGGGGTTCTTTTTGCGGAAATCTTTCATGCGCGCTTGCATTCGGGCAAACCCGCGCGTATTTTAAATGCACCCTTTAAACATAGCAGTTTCTGCAAAAAAGACAAGCCGCAATCCGTTTTTTCATGAAAATCTCTTCCTTTTCCGGAGACATCCCGCAAACCCCGCTCTTCGCCGCCGCCTCGAAAGCCGCCGCCGTGCTCCGCGCAGCCGGGCACAAGGCGTATTTCGTGGGCGGAGCCGTCCGCGACCTCCTGCTCGGACGCACCCCGGACGACATCGACGTCACCACGTCCGCGCGCCCGGAACAGATCGAAGCGCTGTTCGAGAAGGCGATCCCCATCGGCGCGGCGTTCGGCATCATCACGGTCGTCGTCGACGGCATTCCCATCGAGGTCGCGACCTTCCGGGCGGAACGCGGCTACAGCGACGGACGCCGTCCCGACCATGTGGTCTACACGGACGACGAGGTCCTGGACGTGGCCCGGCGCGACTTCACGGTCAACGGACTGCTGTTCGACCCGGCGGAACGCACCGTGGTCGACTGCGTGGGCGGGCTCGACGACCTCCGCGCGGGCATCCTGCGCACCATCGGCGATCCCGTGGTGCGTTTCGGCGAGGACCACCTCCGCATCCTGCGCCTCGTCCGGTTCGCCGCCAAGCTCGGATTCGAGGTCGATTCCGCATCGAAGCAGGCGGCGACCGATGCGGCGGAAAAACTCCGTCTGATCGCCGCCGAACGCATCCGCGCCGAACTCGAAAAGATCCTGACCGGGCCGCGCCCGGCGGAAGGCTTTGAAATGCTCGCCGAACTCGGCATCCTGAAGGTCGTCCTGCCAGAAGCCGACGCCATGCGCGGCGTGGAGCAGCCGAAACAGTTCCACCCGGAAGGCGACGTCTTCGTCCACACCATGCTCCTACTCCGTCACGCCGCCTGGCGCACGCCCGATCTCATGTGGGCCGCCCTGCTCCACGACGTCGGCAAGCCCGTCACGCAGACATTCAAGGACGGCGTGCCGCATTTCTACGGACACGAAGCGCTCGGCGCGGACATGGCCGCCGAGATCCTCGCGCGGCTGCGTTTCTCGTCCGCCTCCATCGACACGATCACCGCCGCCATCCGGCATCACATGCGGTTCGCGTCCGTCCACGTCATGAAGAAGGCGAAATGGATGCGGATCATCGCCGACCCGAATTTCCCGCTCGAACTTGAGCTCCACCGCCTCGACTGCATCGCCTGCCACGGGCTGCTCGACAACTACGTCCTCATGCTCGACCGCATGCGGGAATACGCGAAACTCCCCGCGCCGCGCAAACCGTTTTTGAACGGCAACGACATCATCGCGCTCGGCGTGAAGCCCGGCGCGGTCTTCAGCCGCATCCTCAGCGAGGCGGAAGATCTCCGGCTGGAAGGCGAACTCAAATCGCGCGAACAGTCCCTCGAATGGCTCCGCGCCAGAGTCGAGCACCTCGACCTCTGACGTAGGCAATCCATCCATAAAGAAATCCCCATCGGACCGCTTCAGTCCGGAGGGGATCGTCGTTTCTATCAAGTTTGCGTGTTCGCGCTTCAGCGCACGTACACCCGGAGGACCGTCCCGCGGAACAGCACGCCGCGTTCGGGCTTCGCCGCCTTGAAGATGAGGTCGGGGCCGAAATAGAATCCGGGCTGCGTCGGCTGGTTGTACGCCACGTTCTCCGTAGCGAGGCTGATGCGGTACACCGGGTCCTCCAGGAACGTGTGGAACCGGTACGCGGTCGGGATAGTGGAGACGTACAACCGGAGGTTGCGGTTGTCGTCGGTGCGCATGAGCACCTCCTCGCGCCAGTCGCCGAAGAGGTCGCCCTGAATGCACGGCGTGGACTTCGTACCGTTGTTAGACGAACACCCCTCGAAACGCATCAGAGGCTCGCACGTCCCCTGCGCGGCGTTGTACTTCGTGATCGTGTTGCCGTCGAGCAGTTCGCGGCACAGGTCGTCGTCCCACCACACGCCCATGTTGATGGAGAGTCCGCGCGGATTGCCGCCCAGCGCCTCGCCCTTCACGGTCTGCGGCGGAATGGAGGACGCCCACATCTCGACGCCGGGATTGGTCGGGTCGATGTCGGCGGCCATGCAGCGTCCGACGTCGGTGTTGTGCCGGACCTGGTGCAGGATCTTCCCCGTAGCGGCGTCGCGGAACGTCGCGCCGTCGCGCTTGTTTTCGTGGCAGCACCACACCTGAAGTCCAGGCATGTCCCAGGCGAACTGCGTGAGGTGCATGGCATCGCCATGCCCGAGCCCGGTCGTGTAGAGACCCTTGCCGTTGTCGTCGATCGTGCAGGAACCGTAGACGATCTCGTCCTTGCCGTCGCCGTCCACGTCGCCCACGCGCAGGTTGTGGTTGCCCTGCCCCGCGTAGCCGCGGTTCTCCGGCTCGTTGGAGTCGAACACCCACCGTTTTGTGAGATGCTTACCATCCCAGTCGTACGCCGCCAGATACGCCCGCGTGTAATATCCGCGGCACATGATGACGCTCGGATGCTCGCCGTCCAGATACCCGACCGCAGCCAGAAACCGGTCGCAGCGGTTGCCGTAGTTGTCGCCCCAGTCGCGCATGTTGCCGCGCGGCACGTCGTAGTCGATGGTCTCGAGCGCGGCCCCGGTTTTACCTGAAAACACGGTCAGATATTCCGGTCCGGTCAGGATGCGGCCCTGCGGCGTGCGGTAGTCCGCGTCAGGGTCGCCGATCGCCTTGCCCGTGCCGTCGACCGTGCCGTCGGCGGTCTTGCAGACGATCTCCGCAATGCCGTCGCAGTCGAGGTCGTAGACCATGAACTGTGTGTAATGCGCCCCGGCGCGAATGTTTTTCCCGAGGTCGATCCGCCACATTTTTTCGGCTTGACCGAGCTTGTAGCAGTCCAGATACACGTTTCCGGTGTACCCGTCGTGCGCGTTGTCATGCGCGTTCGAGGGATCCCATTTCAGGATGATCTCGAACTCGCCGTCGCCGTCCACGTCGCCCACGGACGCGTCGTTCGGCGAATACGTGTACGCCTCGCCGTTCGGCGCTTTGCCGTCCGCGGGCTTGTCCAGCGGGATGTTCACATAGCCGACGGGGGCGTTTTCCGGCAGGGTATAAGACGCGGACGTTTCTTCAATATCCCTACTTGAAGGACCGCTTCCCGCATAAGCGCCTCTACGATAGGTTTTTTGGCTGCTGGATGACGAGCGAACAGGCATGTTGACCGGCTTCACCGCATACACGCCGCCGCCTTTGTTCTTGTCAATGAAATACGTTACATCCGTGATCGGTTCGGAATTGAGTTTCTTCCCGTCGCGGTACACGTTGAACGCAACATTCCTCAGGTCCTTCGAGAGATAGCGCCACGTCACGAACACCTCGTCGGCGTTCTGCCGGACCGCGATCACGCCGCGCCCGAGCTTTTCCATCTTGAGTTTGGAGAAATCGTATTTGGTCGGCGGATTGATCGGTTCCGGCTCGCGCTGGGCGAAAAGGCTCTGCGCGGGGAACATCATGACAGCGGCGGCGACTGCGGCAAACAAAAAACGGTTCAACATTGATCTGTCTCCTTCGGATGGTTCATTTGGGGACGGTTTTCAGTTCGGGGAAATAGGTGCCGCGGAAATACGCGCCGGAACCGAAGAGGTCGGGTCCGAAGTAGAATCCGGGCTGCGTCGGCTGGTTGTAGCAGATGTTCTCCAGCGCGAGGCTCATGCGATAAATCGGCTCCTCCAGGAACGTATGGAACCGGTAGGTAGTCGGGATGGTCGAAACGTATAATCTGAGGTTGCGGTCGTCCGTGGTGCGGATCAGCACCTCCTCGCGCCAGTCGCCGAAGAGGTCGCCCTGGAGGCACGGCGTCGCCTTCGTGCCGTTGTTCGAGTCGCAGTTTTCGAACGTCATCATGGTGACGAACGCGCCGCTGTCGTAGTCGTATTTGGAAACGCGGTTCTTGTCGAGCAGTTCGCGGCAAAGGTCGCCGTCCCACCACACCGCCATGTTCACGGAGATCCCACGCGGGTTCTCTGCCACGGTCTCGCCCTTCACACTCTGCATGCCGATGCCGGACCACGCCCACATTTCGAGGCCGGGGTTCACGGAATCCACATCCGCCGCCATGCAGCGCCCGACGTCGTTATTGTTCTTAATTTGGAAAAGTATTTTTCCTGTGGCGGCGTCGCGGAGCGTCACGCCGTCGCGCCGGTTCTCGTGGCAGCACCACACCTGAAGCCCGGGCATGTCCATCGCGAACTGCGTCATCTGCATGGCGTCGCCGTGCCCGAGCCCGGTCGTATAGAGCCCGGTCCCGTCGTCGTCGATGGTGCACGATCCGTACACGATCTCGTCCCTGCCGTCGCCGTCCACATCGCCCACGCGCAGGTTATGGTTGCCCTGCCCCTCGTAGCCCTTCCAGCGCGGATCCTTCGCGGTGTCGAAATTCCACCTCATTTTCAAGTCCCTGCCGTCCCAGTCGTAACACGCCAGCGCGGCGCGCGTGTAGTACCCCCGGCACATCACCACGCTCGGGTGTTCGCCGTCGAAGAACCCCATCGCCGCCAGGTAACGGTCGCTGCGGTTCGCGTAGTTGTCGCCCCACGCCATGCCGTCGCCGCGCGGCGG
>JBGUKB010000134.1:0-19788 GCA_045114235.1 Victivallales bacterium | reverse complement strand
GTTGCCGGCGGTGTCGCGGACGATCTGGAGGGCGTTCAGGACCGGGACGCCGGAGCCCATGAGGGTGCCGAGCGTACGGGAGAACTTGGAGATGGCGTTGCGGGAGATGAGCAGGCCGATGAACGCGGCGTTGTAGATGCCCTTGTCGAAGTAGAACCTGCCCTTCTCCGTCTTGAGGATGAATTTCGTGGCGATCACGAGGACGGCCACGATAATGATGGCGATGATGATGTTGTCCTGCAGCCAGCGGCTGACGCCCATGACGAAGCGCGTGATGGCGGGCAGCTGCGCGCCGTCGAGCATTTCCGTGAACATGACCTCGAATTTCGGGACGATGAAGATCATGAGGAAGATGGTGATGCCGATGGCGATGGAGAGCACGATGGCCGGGTAGACCATGGCGGATTTGACCTTGCCGGCGATCTTGGCGGCCTTTTCGCGGAAGCCTGCCAGACGGGTGAGGATCAGTTCGAGCTTACCGGCGGCCTCGCCTGCGCGGATCATGTTCAGGTAGAGTTTATCGAACGATTTCGGATGCTGCGCGAGGGCTTCGGAGAAGGTGGAACCGCCTTCGACGGAGTAGGCGACCTTGCCGAGAATGGTCTTCACGGACGGGTTTTTCGCCTGCCGTTCGAGCGTCTTGAGCGAGCGGATCAGGGGAAGGCCGGCGTCGAGCAGAATGGCGAGCTGACGGGTGAAGACGGTCAGGTCCTTGCCTTTCATGACCACGGGGCCGAGGTTGATGTTCAGGCCTTTCGCGGCTGCGGGGCCTTTGGCCTTTTCCTTTTTGGCCTTGGCCGCCTTGGCGAGCGGCTTGATGGAGGTGGGGAACATCCCCTGCTCCTTCAGGAACACGGCGACGGCTTCTTCGCTTGCGGCTTCGTGCTGTCCCTTCTGTTCCTTACCGGATGCGTCCATCGCGGTGTATTGGAAGATCGGCATTTTGTGAACTCCAAATTATGTGAATGATAAATGAGAATCCGGATCAGATGTTGGTGCCCGCGAGGGTCTGGACGATGCCTTCGGGGTCCTGCGCCTTCGTGATGACTTCGCCGTAGGAGACCATGCCCTTCTTGTAGAGGTCGACGAGGTGGGAGTCGAGGGTGTTCATGCCGTACTTCGCGCCGGTCTGGATGTCCGACGTGATGCGGAAGGTCTTGCCGTCGCGGATCAGCGCCTGGATGGAGGGCGTGGTAATCATGATCTCGAACGCGGCGACGCGTCCGGGCTTGTCGACGCGGGGCAGGAGCACCTGGGAGATGACGCCGACGAGGCCGGCGGCGAGCTGGGTGCGGATCTGCGGCTGCTGGTTGGTCGGGAAGGCATCGACGATACGGTCGACGGTGGGGGCCGCGCCGGTGGTGTGCAGGGTGCCGAAGACCAGGTGTCCGGTTTCGGCGGCGGTCACGGCGGCTTCGATGGTGACCAGGTCGCGCAGTTCGCCGACGAGGATGATGTCGGGGTCCTGGCGGAGGGCGCGGCGGAGGGCTTCGGAGAAGCTCGGGACGTCCGCGCCGACTTCACGCTGGATCACCACGCTCTTCTTGTGGTGGTGGTAGAATTCGATGGGGTCCTCGACCGTGATGATGTGCACGGCGCGCTCTTCGTTGATGACGTTGATCATCGAGGCGAGCGTGGTGGACTTGCCGGAACCGGTCGGGCCGGTCACGAGGATCATGCCGCGGGGACGGTAGAGCAGGTCCTTGATGCTCGGCGGGAGGCCGATCTTGTCAAGCGGCATCATCTCGTTCGGGATCTGGCGCAGGACCGCGCCGACACAGCCTTTCTGCTTGAATGCGCTGACGCGGAAACGCGCGCGGTCGCCGAACGCGAAGCCGAAGTCGGCGCCGCCGTCCTCGGCGAGCTGCTGGAGGTGGCGCGGGGAGGCGATCGATTTGACCAGCGCTTCCGTATCCTCCGGCGTGAGCACCGGGAGGTCGAGCTGGGTCATTTCACCGTGGAGGCGGATCACGGGCGCGACGCCGACCTCGAGGTGCAGGTCGCTGCATCCTTCGGTGACGACGAGATCCAGTAATTCATCCATTTCAACCATGTTGAGGGCCCTTTATGCTATTAGGTGTATTTGAGAACTTCTTCCATCGTGGTCTCGCCGTTCAGGATGGCGCGGACGCCGTCCTCGCGCATGGTGGTCATGCCGAGTTCGCGCGCCTTGTCGCGGATGACGACGGCGGGCGCGGAGTCCAGGATCAGCGAGGAGATCTTGCTGCTCATGCAGAGGAGTTCGGTAATGGCTTTGCGTCCCTTGTACCCGGTGTTGTTGCAGGTGGGGCAGCCTTTGCCGTAATAGAACTTGTTGTCGCCGATGTCCTTCCGCTGGAGCCCGAGGAGCTTCAGGTCGTCGTCGGTGGGGACGAACGCCGTGCGGCAGTGCGGGCAGATGCGGCGGAGGAGCCGCTGGCCGAGGATGGCGATCAGCGAGGCGGTGATGAGGAAGGGCTGGACGCCCATATCGATCAGACGGGTCACGGCGCCGGCGGCATCGTTGGTGTGGAGCGTGGTGAAGACCAGGTGTCCCGTGAGGGATGCCTGGACTGCCATTTCGGCGGTCTCGATATCGCGCGTTTCACCGAGCATGATGATGTCGGGGTCCTGACGGAGGAAGGCGCGGAGGGCTCGTCCGAACGTCATGCCGATCGCGTCGTTGATCGGGAGCTGCACGATGCCTTCGAGGTCGTATTCGACGGGGTCTTCGGCGGTCAGGATCTTGTCTTCGACCTTGTTGATCTCCTTCAGCGCGGAGTACAGCGTGGTCGTCTTGCCGGAACCGGTCGGCCCGGTGATGATGAAGATGCCGTTCGGCATGGCGATGATCTCGCGGATCTTCTTCAGCGTGTCTTCGTTGATGCCGAGGACGTCGAGGTCCAGGTTGACGACGGAGCGGTCGAGCACGCGGAGCACCACGGATTCGCCGTGGGAGGTCGGGAGCGTGGACACACGGAGGTCGATGGGGCGTCCGGCGATCTTGAGCTGGATACGGCCGTCCTGGGGCTTGCGGCGCTCGGAGATGTTCAGGCCGGAGAGGATCTTCACGCGGCTGATGACCGGGATGGCGAGGCTGCGCGGCGGCGGGGACATTTCGTAGAGCGCGCCGTCGATGCGGTAGCGGATCTTGAATTCGTGCTCGAACGGCTCGAAGTGGATGTCCGACGCCTTGTCGCGGATGGCCTGGTAGAGGACGGCGTCCACGAACTTGATGATCGGGGCCTTGTTCGCGTCTTCCTCGGCGTTGGCGTAGGCGTAGTCGGACCCCTCCATGGCGTCCATTTCGGACAGGAGGTCGTTCACGCCGTTGATGTCGATGGGATAATACTTGTCGATGAAGCTGTCGATCTGCTTCTCTTCGGCGAGGACGATCATCACGTCCTTGCCGAGCACGAACCGCATTTCGTCGGCGATCTGGTAGTTCAGCGGGTTGCGGACGGCGAGCGTCACGGTGGTGTCGTCGGCGTCGATCGGGACGACGCCGAGCATGCGGACGTTGTCCGCGTCGATGAGGTCGATGACCTCCTTCGGGACCTCGAGCATGGAGAGGTCGACGACGGTGGTGCCGAGGCTTTCCGCGATGTAGTTGAGGATCTCGTTTTCGGTCAGGATCTGGAAGTCGATCAGGATCTGCTGAAGCGGTTTCCCCGTGCGTTCGAACTCCTCTTCTGCTTCCTTCATGTTCTGGGCGGAACACGCGTTGGCGTTCAGGAGGATGTCTTTCAGTGTTTGATTTTCAGAGTCAAGCATGATATAAGATCCGTGTGGTTGATTGCGTTATTCTTCGTCGCCGACGGTGACCGCGAGGACTTCGGAGACCGTGGTGGTCCCGGCGGCGGCTTTGCGGAGGCCGTCTTCGCGCAGGGTTCTCATGCCGCTCTGTCGTGCCGCGGCGCGGAGCTTGTCGGAGCTTTCCTTGTTGTAGATGAGATACTGCATGTCCTCGGTGATGAGGAAGATTTCGTAGATTCCCATACGTCCCTTGTACCCGGTGCCGCCGCAGGTGGGGCAGCCGCGTCCGTGGACGAGGTTCGCGGAGTCGAGGTAGTCCTTGTCGAGGTGGAGAAGCCGGATCTCGTCGGGGGACGGCTTGTAGGGCTCCATGCAGTTCTTGCAGACGCGGCGGACGAGGCGCTGCGCCATGATGGCGCGGACGGAGGATGCCACGAGGAAGGGCTTCACGCCCATATCGATCAGACGGGTCACGGAGCTCGGGGCGTCGTTGGTGTGCAGCGTGCTGAACACCAAGTGACCTGTGAGGGACGCGTTGATGGCGATGTCGGCGGTTTCCAGGTCGCGGATTTCACCGACCATGATGATGTTGGGCGCCTGACGGAGCATGGCGCGGAGCGCGTTCGAGAAGGTCATCTGGACGATCGGGTTCACCTGGACCTGGTTGATGCCGCTGAGCTGGTATTCGACAGGGTCCTCCACCGTGATGATCTTGCGGTTCGGCTTGTTGATGGTGTTCAGGAACGCGTAAAGGCTGGTGGTCTTGCCGGAACCGGTCGGGCCGGTGACGAGGAAGATGCCGTCCGGCATGGAGATGATGCGGTCGATCTTCTCCTGGTCGTCGGTATAGAAGCCGAGTTTCGGGATGTCGAGCTGGATGCTGGACTTGTCGAGGATACGCATGACGATAGATTCGCCGTGCGTGGTGGGGATGGTCGACACACGGAGGTCGAGCCCGACGCCGGAGACCTCGATCTGGATACGTCCGTCCTGCGGCACGCGCTTCTCGGAGATGTCCATCTTGGACATGATCTTGATGCGGCTGATGATGTTCGTCTGGAGGTATTTCGGCGGGCTCTCCATTTCGCGGAGCGCGCCGTCGATGCGGTAGCGGATGCGGAATTTCTTCTCCATCGGCTCGAGGTGAATATCGGACGCGCGGAGCTTGAACGCATTGTAGATGAGGAGCGAGACGAGCTTGATGATCGGGGCGTCGTCCTCGGGGTTGCTGTTCGCGGCCTTCATGGCCTCCTTCGTGGCTTCGTCCTCGTCCGTCTGCACGACTTCGAGCTTGGACGTGTCGACGCTGCCGACGTAGGAATCCACGGTCCCCTCGAGTCCGCCGTAGCTGGCTTCCAGGATCTTCTGGATTTGTTTGATCGGGGCGATGACGGCCTCCACGTCGCGCTTCAGCAGGTAGCGGAGCGTGTCGACGGTCTCCATGTCGGTCGGGTCGGCCATGGCAACGGTGAGGATGTCGTCGTGAAGCATGACGGGGACGACCTGGTACTGCCGCGCGGTTTCCGCGGGAAGCTCCGCCAGGACTTCGTCGGGGATGACGAAGGCGGACAGGTCGATGGTCTCGAGCCCGTACTGCTGGGCGAGCATGTTGATGATCTCCTGCTCGTCGACATAGCGCATGGACTTCAGCGCGTCAAGGATATCGAGTTCGCCGTCCGAATCGGCGACTTTTTTCCAGCCTTCGTCGATCTGCTCCTTGGTGACGAACCCGTTCTCCTGGAGCAGCTCCAATACATAATCACTATCAAGCACGTTGAAACCTCTTTTGTTGAGAAGAAAAAAGAATATCGCTAAAAAATACGGCATGATTGCCGATTTTTCAAGTCGAAAAGAGCTTTTTTTCAGGATTATTGAAGAAAAAACGAATTTTTCCGCTATTTGCTCTTTAAAATCGGCGTCAGGCGTGGTATATTCAATGAAATGATTTTCCGACTTCTCAAACCATCCAAGGCTGACATGCGATGAAATATGCGATCCTGAGCGACATCCACGCGAACCTCGAAGCGCTGGAGACCGTGCTTGCCCGCTGCCGCGAACTCGCGGTGGACTCCTATCTCTCCCTCGGCGACATCGTCGGCTACAACGCCAATCCGCACGAATGCCTGGAGATCATGCGGTCGCTGCCCGTCGCGGCGTTCGTCAAGGGCAACCACGACGAATACGCGTCGAACGGCGACACGGTCATGGCCGGATTCAATCCCCACGCGAAAAGCGCGGTCCTCTGGACGCAGAGCACGCTTTCGGACGAAGAACACGCGTTCCTCGCCGGCCTGCCGTACAAGATGCAGGTGCGCGGGACGCCGTTCACCGCTGTCCATGCCTCGCTGGACAGCCCGTCGGAATGGGGCTACATCTTCGACATCCATCAGGCGATGGACAATTTCTCCTACCAGTACACGCAGCTCTGCTTCTGCGGGCACTCCCACGTGCCGATCGCATACTGCAAGAAAATGCTCGCCCGTCCCGGCGAACTGCCCGTCGACGAGCTGAAGCTCTGGGCGGTCAAGCCCGACGAGGAAGGCATGATGTTCCGGTCCGACGAGGCCGACGAGATCGTCCTGCCGATCCAGCCCGGATGCAAGTACCTGATCAACGTCGGCAGCGTGGGGCAGCCGCGCAACCGTGACCCGCGCGCGACGTTCGCGGTCTACGACACCGAGGCGCGCACGCTTACCCGGTATCGTCTGCCGTACGACATCGCCGGCACGCAGGAGAAGATCCGCGCCGCCGGACTGCCGGAATGCCTCGCCACCCGTCTCGAACACGGGATGTGACCGGACGGACGCCGTCCGCCATTCTGTCCGCGGAGGGGACGCCAAGCACCATGAAGCGTTATCTGATCGTAAAGCCAAGCAGCCTGGGTGACATCCTGCACGCGATGCCCGCCGTCTCGGCGCTCGCGAAAGCCTGCCCCGACGTCTGCGTGGACTGGGTCGTGAAGCCCGCGTTCGCCGAACTGCCCCCGTATCTCCCGTGCGTCCGCCGGGTGATCCCGTTCCGCGACGGCAGACTCCGCAAGCCGCTCCGGTTCCTGCCGGAGTTCATCCGTCTTTGCTCCGATCTCCGGCGCGAACCCTACGACGCCGTGATCGACCTGCAGGGGCTCGTCCGGAGCGCCGTCATCGGACGCCTGACCGGCTGCGAACTCCGGTGTGGTCCGGCGACGCCGCGCGAACGCCCCGCGTCGAAGTTCTACACGCGCCATCTGAAGGGGCACGAGCAGCCCGGCCATGCCGTGGAGGTCAACAACGCCCTGATGAAAGATTTCCTCGGGCGGGAAGACCTTGACTTCAGCCTGAACCTGCCGGTGAACGAACGCAGCGCCGGGCGCGCCCGCGAAGTGGTGTCCGCGGCGTTCGGCGGGTCTCTGCCGGAACGTTTCGCGGTCGTCGCGCCGGGCGCACGCTGGGCGACGAAAAAGTGGCCCGCGGATTTCTTCTTTGCCGTGATTTCCTCTCTCTCCCGCCGCGATCCTGGACTGAAATTCCTGCTCGCCGGGACGCGCGACGAGGCGGAGGACGCGGACGCCATCCTGTCGAAGAGCGAGGGACTTCCCATCGCCTCGATCTGCGGAGAGACGAGCGTGGGCGAACTGCTGGAGGCCGTGCGCCTGTCCTCGCTGATGGTCTGCAACGACAGCGGTCCGATGCACATCGCCGCGGCGCTCGGCGTGCCCGTCGCCGCCATGTTCGGCCCGACGGATCCCGCCCTGACCGGGCCGTATTGCGATAAAAAATCGGTGTTTATTCCGGAAATCGCTTGCAATCGCTGTTTTTTGCGCTACTGTAAAGATTCACGATGTCACGCTTCGGTCGACCCGGAGGCGGTCGCGGAGGCGTCTTTCAAACTTCTTATGGAAAGGAACTGAACCATGTTTTCCAAGCTGCGCCATATTTTTACGGCGGTCCTTGTTCTGTTTTTGCTCCCGGTGTGTGTCCGCGCGCAGGTGGCGATCGTCGTCAAGCCGGTCCAGGTCAACTATCTCCAATACGAATCCGTGTTCGTGCGCGTCGCCATGCGCAACCTTTCCGCGCATCCGCTGGCGTTCGGTGAAAACCTCGGCCTCAAGGGCAATCTCCAGTTCGAGATACGGCGTTCCGACCGCAACGATCCGTCCTTCATCCGCACGCCGAAAGACGCCCCTCTGCCGGACATGACCGGCGTGATCCTGCCGCCCGGCGGCGAGAAGTCTTACATGTTCAACCTCAGCAAGCACTACGACCTGCGTTCCACCGGACGCTATTCCGTGAAGGCCGTGCTGCGCCATCCGCAGATGGAGACGCCGTACCAGTCCAAGGAGGCGCATTTCAACATCGTGCGCGGCAATTTGATCTGGTCGCGCACGGTCGGCCTGCCTCTGCTCGACGACAGCCCGGAGGAGGAATCCGTCAACGAGGACGGCACGAAGGAAGAAAAGCACCGCATGATCAAGACGCGCGAATACCGTATCCTGAGCTATTTCACCGGGGCGTCCAACATCTACTGCCTCACGCTCGAGGACAAGGACAACCTCTACATGCTCCGCCACATCGGCTACGACCTGGGGCCCGACCTCCGTCCGAAATGCGAGATCGACTTCCTCTCCCGCCTCAGTGTCCTGTTGCCCGCCAGCACCAAGGTCTACGCCTACTACCAGTACAACACCGACGGCAAGCTCGAAAACCGCCAGATCCTGATGAAGACCGACCGTCCGCCCCGCCTCACGCTCGACAAGGACACCGGCATCGTGAAGGTCGTCGGCGGCCGCGAAGCCCGCAAGGACGTCGATTACGAGGAGATCAGCGACATCCAGTTCCTGGAGGACATGCGCGACCCGAAGGGGACGATGCTGCTCGACGAACCGCTTGACAAGGACGCCATCCGCGGCCCCGAAGCCCTCGGCGCGAAGGAGGCGGCGGAAAAGGCGGACGAGCAGAATAAAAAACAGAAATCCCTGCTCGAAGGGTTCTGATCCCGGTTCGTTTTCTTTCCGCGAACAGGAATCGGCACGGGTTCCGGCCTGTGCCGTTTTTTCTGTTTGCTGCGGACGTTTTTCCTTGTTTCCGTGCGATTTTGTTCAAAGAAAGCATGATTTCTTGCAAAAAGTATATGGGAAAACGCCCGGAACGTGCTATCTTATTATCATCAAGTCTGTTATTTCTGTCCTCAATCTGTGCTCCGGTACGACGGGGCGAACCGAAAGGAGAAAAGCATGAGCCCGAGCAAGAAGGCCCCGGCCAAAATGAAATCCGCCGCGAAGAAGGCCGTGAAACCCGCGTCTGCCGCCGCGAAGAAGTCCGAAGCGAAAAAGACTGCCGCGAAGAAGGCGCCGGCGAAGAAAGCCGCCGCGAAGAAGGCGGCCCCCGAAGTCTATCCGGGCGAGACCGCGCCGGAACGCGTCATCAAGGCCGACTTCAAGGCCGTGAAGGGCGAACGGTCCGACGTCTGGCGCGACTGCGTCGGGGCGGGGCGCATCGGCGAAGGCCTGCGCGACACCTGGCGCAAGCAACTCGCGAAATGCAAAAAGGAACTCGGATTCCGCTATCTGCGTGCGCACGGGCTTTTCCACGACGAAATGCGCGTATACGGCGAGGATAAGGCGGGCAACCCGGTCTACAATTTCATGTACATCGATGACGTGTTCGATTTCCTGCTCTCCATCGGCGTCAAGCCGTTCGTCGAACTCAGCTTCATGCCCGAAAAGCTCGCCTCCGGCAAGACCACGATCTTCTGGTGGAAGGCCAACGTGACCCCGCCGAAGAAGCACGAACGCTGGGCCGACCTCGTCCGCGCGACCGTTCAGCACTGGACCGAACGCTACGGCGAGGACGAGGTGAAGACGTGGCGGTTCGAGGTGTGGAACGAGCCGGACCTGGACGTCTTCTGGGACCCCGGAAAGAAGACCACCATGCTCGACGCCTATCTCGAGCTTTACAAACACACCGCGCGGGCGGTCAAGTCCGTGAACAAGGCGTATCCGGTCGGCGGTCCCTCCGGCGCGGGGCTCGACTTCATCGCGCCGCTCGTGAAATACTGCCGCGGGAACCGCCTGCCGCTGGATTTCATCTCGTTCCACCAGTACGGATTCGACCCGGAGAACCCGGCACTGCCGAAGATCGACCGGTTCGGCGGCAACTACATCTACCTCATGAAGAACCTCCGGCACGTCGCCGACTGCTTCAACAAGAAGCTGGAGGACATCCGCAAGAACCTCCGCTGCGACGTCCCGGTTTACATCACCGAGTGGCACGCGTCGCCGTCGCCGGTCGACCCGGTGCACGATTCGTATTTCGCCGCGCCGTTCATCCTGGAACAGCTCCGCAACACAGAAAAGATGGCGTGCATGAGCCTGTGGACGTTCACGGACATCTTCGAGGAATGCGGCCCCGCGCCGCGCCCGTTCCACGGCGGATTCGGCCTCATGACGTTCCAGAGCATCCCGAAGGCCGCCTACCGCGCGTACCAGTGCCTGGCGGCGCTCGGCCCGACGGAGCTCGTTTCCAGCGACGCGTCGTCCTACGTCTGCAAGGACGCGAAGGGCGGCGTGCAGGCGCTCTTCTGGGACCTCAGCCACCCCACGCAGGGCGGCAGGATCAGCAACCAGGACACGTTCTTCGATCCGCATCCGGCGAAGGACAAGGGCCATGCGCTGTTCGGCATCACCGGACTCAAGGCGGGCGAATACGACCTGCGTGTGACCCGCATCGGCTACCATGCCGGCGACGCGTATTCCGCGTGGCTGGAGGAGGACGGCGCGAAGACGGACATCAGCCGCGAGGAGATCGCGCGCCTGGAACGTGTTTCCCGGCTTCACCCGATGTACCGCGCGCAGGTCACCGTCATGAAGGGCGAGGAGTTCCAGCTCGGCCTGGACATGAAACAGAACGACGTCTATTTCGTGGAGCTGATCCCGCTGAAGAAATGAACGGAGGACAAGTCCTCCGCCGATGCGGTGCCGGGCTTCGCTCCGGCACAAACACTTTTCTCAAAAGAGAATCCCGTGCCGTTCATCGCGGTACGGGATTTTTTGGTATCTGCTGTTCGGATGGAGAAGTTTATTTCTTTTTTACATCTTCAACCGCGTTTTTCGCTTTTTCAGCCGTATCCTTCGCGTCTTCGGCCGCATCTTCGATGGCTTCCTTGAGCTCCTCGATGAGTTCCTTCGCCTCTTCGGCTTCCCTGGCTTCCTCCTTGGCTTCCTCGGCCTGATAGGTCTTCAGCCACTCCTGGAAATCGCCCTCGGGATTGAGCGGGATGCGGAGAACGCCGTTTTCGTCGGGGATATTGGTTTCCGCGGAATTGGCGTTCTGCTGTTTTTCCGCGGGCTTTTTGTCCGGCTGTTTCGCCGTTGACTTCGCGGGTTTCTTCGTTTCGGATTTCTTCTCGTCCGCTTTCGCCTCGTTTTTCTTTTCCTCGGGCTTCGGCGGCGTGTACTTCTTCACGAATCCGTCGAGATATTCGGCATAGCGTTTCGGCGGATCGAAGTCCATGATCTCGTTGATTTTCCGGCGGTGCTTCTCCGCGCTGCCGTCCGCCTTGAGGAAATCCGTGTAGATCTTTCCGTTTGCGTCCAGCAGGAGCGCGGTCGGCAGGACGGAGATGCCGTACGTCGTGCGGAGCTCCCTGTTCTGCTGGGAGAGGCTCTTCGGCTGAAGATGGACCGCGGTCGGGAAGTCGACCTTCATGAGCACGAGCTTCTTGTCCGCGTAGTCCTGGAATTTCCTCTGGCTGAAGATCGTCCGTTCGAGGCTGCGGTCAACGGCCGCATCCGAGTTCGTGAACAGGATGTAGATCGGGCGTTTCGTTTTCAGGGATTCGGCTTTTGCCTTGTTGAAATCGGTGAACCATTCGCCTGCGGAAAGGGCAGGGGCGAGCAGGGCTGTCGTGAGGAAGCAGCAAAGGGCGAAAAAGAATTTCATGGCATCACTCCTTTCTGTATGGTTTTTATGCGTTTATTTCTGCCATACTATATCACAAAAACGGAGAAAGTCAAGTCAAACGTCCGTTTTCGGTCTTCCGGTTCAGCTCAAAACCTTCATAAGCGATTCCTGCGTGACGGGCTTCATGACGATGCCGTCGAACATGCTCATGTCGAAGTTCGAGGAGTTCTCCGTGTCGGCGGTGACGGCATAGATTCTGATGCCGGCCCAGTCCGGGTTTGCGCGGATCGCGCTCGCGAGCTCCATGCCGTTCATCTCCGGCATCCAGAGGTCGAACAGGCCGATGTCGGGCTTCGTGGTCTTCATCAGCTCGAGCGCCTTTGCGCCGGACGGCGCGGAGAGCGGATCGAACCCCATCTTGCGGAGCATGGCGCAGAGGACCTTCACGTTGAGCGGGACGTCGTCGACGACGAGGATCTTCTTCGAGGTGTCGAGCTTGCCTTTGGACGTCTGTTCGTCCTGCTTGAGCTCGGAGTCCGCGCAGATCTCGATTTCGGGGAGTAGGATGGAGAACACGCTGCCCTTGCCGGGCGTGCTTTCGACGGTGAGGGAGCCCTTCATGCAGTCGACCAGGCGTTTCGCGATGGAGAGGCCGAGCCCGGTCCCGTTTTCCGTGCGGATGCCGCGGTAGGACGTCTTGTCCTGCACGAACGGCTCGAAGATCTTGTTGAGGGATTCCTTCGAGATGCCGCAGCCGGTGTCGGCGACGCGGATGGTGATGGCGCCGCGCTTGTCGTTGAGCTTGAAAAATGCGAGAGAGACGTTGACGGAGCCCTCTCTCGTGAACTTGACGGCGTTTCCGATGATGTTCAGGAGGACCTGGCGGAGACGGCGTTCGTCCAGATCGAGGATCGGGAGATCGTCCGGGACGGTCGTGATGAGTTCGATCCCCTGGGATTTCGCCTTGGCGGTGAAGACGGCTTCGAGCTCGAACATGAGTTCGCGCAGGTTGGTCGGCTCCGGCTGGATGACCATCTGGTCGGCGTCGAGCTTGGAGAGGTCGAGGATGTCGTTGATGAGCGAGAGCAGGGCGTTGCCCGCGTAGTGGATGCTGCGGAGGTATTCGCTGGCCTCCGAGCGCGGGAGGGTTTCGTCCTGGAGCAGCTGGCTGAACCCGAGGATGGCGTTGAGCGGCGTGCGGATCTCGTGGCTCATGGTCGCGAGGAAGAGGCTCTTCGCCTTTGCCGCGGATTCCGCCGCCTTGATGGCGTTGTTCAGCTCCGTGACGTCGAGGCTGCATCCGAAGATGAGCAGTTTGCCGGCGGCGTTCCTGAAGGCGATGTGGGATATCTGCGCCATGATATAGCCGTCGTGCGCGGGGACCTTGATGACGTGCGTGGAGACCTCCCCGACGCGTTTTGCGGCAGCATCGTCCATTTCCTTGAACACTCTGGCGACGTCCGGTTCGAAAAGGTCGGGGTAGGCCGTTCCGATGATCTTTTCCTTGCTCGTGTTCATCTTGGAACAGTATTCCCGGTTCGCCATGAGGAGACGGGAGTCGTTGTCGTAGTCGCGGACGGTTGCGGTGCATGGCATGAGGTCGAAAAGCGTCTTGAGGAAGAGGGCGGCATTTGCAGCTTCGGTTTCCAGGTTGCGTACCTTCGTGATGTCCTGGAGCATGAAGAAGAAGAGGACGTGCTTTCTCCTGGCGGACTTGTCCTTGACGGCCGTGATGCGGAAGTGGCGGCGTTCGCCGAAGAAGTCGCTGCGGAACGTGCATTCGAGGGTGTCGGATTTGCCGTGGAAGAGCGCGCGCCTCTTCGTGAGGTAGTCCTGCAGGTCGTCCGCGAAGATCCAGTCTTCGGCCTGGACGCGCTTGCCGTTTTCGAAGGGCCAGACGGCGTCGGACGGCGACGGCGCGTCGAACGTGTCGGTGTCCGGCGTATAGTAGAAGTATCCGAGGTTGGCGAGGGAGGTCGCGGTCTGGAGCGCGTGCGTCTTGCGGTCGAGTTCCTCGCGGCGTTCGTATTCCTCCGTGACGTCGCGGAAGACGATGATCGCGCCGAGAAGCGCGTTTTTCGCGCCGCGGATGGGGGACGTCGAGGTGGAAATGCGGCGTTTGACGCCGTCTTTGGAGACGATCGTGAGGTTGTCGGTGTTGATGACGATGCGGTTTTCGCGGATGGCGGTCTCGACGGGAGAGAGCGTGGCGGAGCCGTCCGGGGACGCGATGTTGAAGATCTCCTGAACGGTCTTTCCCTCGGCGTCCGCCTGGGCGAAGCCGGTCATCTTCTCCGCGGCGTGGTTGACCATCGTGACGAATCCCATGCGGTCGGTGACGATGACGCCGTCGCCGATGGCGCGGAGCGTGAGCTGGAGCCTGGTGGCGAGGTTGAACGACTGTTCGCGGAGTTCCGCCATCTCCGTGGTGTCCTGCGCGACGACCAGCACGGCCTCATGGTTGAATATCTTCTTGTCGAGCTTGGTCAGCGTGACCGTGTAGTTTTTGTCCCCGTGCTTGCGGTTCACGGTCATGGTCTTGCCGGAGATTGCCGTCTCCGCCATCTCGATCCGGATGGTGTTGGTCAGCGCGGTGCGGAGGTCGTCGAGGTTCTGCGACGCGTCCGGGTCGTTGAACGGGACGTGCGAGTAGAGGACTTCGCCGGAGGTGGAGTAGGCGGCGACGAGGAGCGGCATGTGCCCGTGGATCGCGAGGAAGCGGCTGGTCATCCGGCGGTATTTCAGGAAATAGATGAGGCCGCCGAGGACGAAGGCGCAGAGGACGGTGAAGAGGATCGCGAGTGTGACGAGGAGCTCCTGGTTCCGTTCCGTCCAGGACTGCGGCCTGTTGATCCATTCGGCGTCGGC
Organism: Victivallales bacterium; assembly: GCA_045114235.1. Classification (GTDB taxonomy): domain Bacteria; phylum Verrucomicrobiota; class Lentisphaeria; order Victivallales; family UBA1829; genus UBA1732. The sequence continues at coordinate 5,305 of JBGUKB010000134.1, read as the reverse complement.
GGGGATGGCAGTCGGATCGTATTCCCAGTAGTTGATACGCTTGTAGTTGATGGCGCAGGTCTCGGTGATGGTGACCGGGTCGATGTTGGATGCGTTCCAGGAGCCCCTGGCGTTCGCGAGGCGTTTCGTCAGCGCGGCGGTCTCCTTGCCGACGTCCTCGATGGAGGACATGTAGCCGCCGACGGCGAAGTCCAGCAGGACGCGCCGCCGTCCGATGATCGGGAGGTCGTCGCGTACCTGCATGAGCTGGTACCACATGGTGGAGCGGCTGCCGATGTTCGGCAGATAGATGTCCCAGTCGCAGGAAACGATGAAGGAATCGGACGGCGCGGTGGCGAGTTTCCGGAACGCGGTGTCGCGCTCGGCGTCCGAATCGCCGCGGATGTAGACCGTGGTGAAGTCGCAGATGCCGGCGAATTCATTGCGGAGCGTGATGTCCTGCCTGTCGGTCCAGCCGAACGGGGAAACAAGCAGCACGACGTGGGGGCGGTCCGGGAAGAGCTTGAGGCCGAACTTGATGTTCGTGCGCGGGTCCATTTCGCGGACGACGGCGGTCGTGTTCGGGTGGAGCTGACGCCATTCCTCCGGGAACGTCTTCATGTTGGAAAGAATGACGGCGGTCGATTCCGGGATGCTGGAGATGATGTTCCTCAGCGTTTTGGACGCGGGCTCGCCGAACGTCACGATCAGCTTGTATTTCCCCGCCTCGATCGCCTCCTTCTTCGGACTCAGCTTCTCGTCCCAGCTGGTCATGTTCTGGTCGTGCAGCGAATCCAGTTCGACCAGGTCGCTTTCGAACATGATGCCGAGGTTCGCCAGTTCGTTGAAATACGCCCCGGTCAGGTCCGTGCGGATTTCGCTGGCCGTATGCTCCGAGAAAATGAGCAGGATGTTGAACTGCCGTTTGTCCTGCGCGGACAGCGGGGCTGCGGCCGCGAACAGGAGAAGGGCGAGCAGAAAAACGATGCCGAAAATGGCGGCGCGCGGACCGGAAAACAATTTCCGGCCTCTTTCGGTAGTGCGGACGGGACGGACTGTCATATCGTGTTACCTCGCATAAAAATGAAAGCCGTTTTGTGCATCGGGACACTGCCGAATCATGCGCATCCCGACTGTTTCATATCCATAACTTACTACATAAATACGAGAATGCAAGCGCCTGAACAAAAGAAATAGATATTTTTTTATGCCGTCTTGATTTTTTCCCGTTCCCGTGGTATAGTAGTCGAATCCGCACACTTCAACACGAAACCGTTTTCCCGCTCAAAAAAGATGCCGTTTCCCCGGCGTCTCCGTGAGCGTTTTTCGTAATTGGCAAATCGACAGCATGAAAAACAACGTACAGACGATCCGCACCGTGCAGTTCGTCACGGTCGTCGGAATGATATTGAACCTGGTTCTGGTCTTCTCCAAGGCCGCGGGCGGACTGGTCTTTTACAGCCAGGCCCTCTTCGCCGACGCCGTGCACAGCATGTCCGACCTCGTCACCGACCTGGCGGTGATCTTCGGCGTGAAATTCTGGTCCGCGCCGCCGGACCGTTCCCATCCGTACGGACACGGCCGCATCGAGACGCTCGTTTCCGCGTTCATCGGGATCGCGCTCGCCGCCGTGGCGGTCGGGCTGGCTTCGGACGCGATCGGCACCCTCCGCCACGGCTCGGAACACCGGCCCGCCGGATTCGCGTTCGCCATCGCGGCGTTCTCCATCATCTCGAAGGAAGTTTTGTTCCGCTGGACCCGGCGGAAGGCCCGCGAGGTCCGTTCCACCGCGATGGAGGCGAACGCCTGGCATCACCGGAGCGACGCGATCAGTTCGATTCCTGCCGCGGTGTCCATCGCCCTCGCATACTTTTTCCCGAAATTGCGTTTCGTCGACCCCGTCGGCGCCATTGTCGTTTCCGGTTTCATCCTGTATTCCGCCTGGACGATCGTCCGGCCCACGCTGCTGGAGCTTTCCGAGGCGGGCGTTTCCCCGGAGGACCAGGCGAAGATCTACCGCATGGCGACTTCGCTCCCCGGCGTCATCGGCGCGCACGCCCTTCGTACGAGGAACGCCGGAAGCGCGATCTGGGCGGACATCCATATCACCGTTGATCCCGACATGACCGTCCGCGAGGGACACGACCTGTCGCACCAGGTCCGCGACCTGCTCGTGGACTCCGACCTGAACATCGTCGACGTGGTGGTCCATCTGGAGCCGCCGTCGCCGTCGCGTTCCAAATCCGCCTCGAAAAAGGACCCGGACCAGCCGGACCTGCCGTTCCGTTCCTGACCGTTTGCGGAAGCGCCGCAAATGGCTGATCGATTCGGTTCCCGAAAGGTGTTGAACGCGGCATCAGGGAATGGCAGGAAAAATCGTTAGTTTTTAATCATTTTTCGGAAAACTGACTTGAAAAATCGTGAAAACGGGAGTAAATTATATATTCGATAAAAAAATATCGAATGCGCCGCCGACACCATGCCGGCGTCCGTTTTCGACTTGTTTCAAACCGTCTGCATTGATTCCACTGCATCATTGGAGCCATTTATGAAACGCAAGATCGTCATCTGTATGGGAAGCAGCTGCTTCGCCCGCGGCAACGAGGAGAACCTTCGCGTGATTGAGGATTTCCTGAAGTCGAACAATCTGCAGGCGGAAGTGCTGCTCTCCGGCCGCTGCTGCGCGGGCATCTGCTCCGAAGGCCCGAACATCATCATCGACGACACGACTTACAGCCACGTCAGCAAAGAAGCGCTGATCGACATTCTGAACCGCGAGTTCATCGCGAAATAACCAGGAGAACGGGGACATGAACCAGGGATATCCGGTATTTACCGCCGACGCCGAGTGCCAGGACTGCTTCAAATGCGTCCGCCGCTGCCCCGTGAAGGCGATCAAGGTCGAGGACTGCCATGCGTCCGTCATGCCCGAACTCTGCATCGCGTGCGGCGGCTGCGTGGAAGTCTGCCCCGTTCACGCGAAGAAGATACGCGACGATATGACGCGCGCCCGCCAGCTCATCCTCGGCCCGGATCCCGTCTACGTTTCGCTGGCGCCGTCCTGGGTGAGCGAGTTCAAGGGGCTCCCCGCGAAGAACATGATCGCCTCGCTGAAGAAGCTCGGGTTCGCGGGTGTCGGCGAGACCGCGATCGGTGCGCAGGCTGTTTCGGACGCGCTGGCGCTGGAGCTGAAGGATTTCAAGAGCGGACTGAAGATTTCGTCCGCATGCCCCGTGGTGGACGATTTCATCTGCAAATACATGCCGGAGTTCGCGCCCTGCATCACGAAAGTGCTGTCGCCCGCGCTGACCCACGCGAAAATATTGAAGAAGGAATTCGGCGAGAACGCGAAAGTCGTGTTCATCGGGCCGTGCATCGCGAAGAAGAACGAATCCGACCGGCACGGCGACCTGATCTCGCTGGCGATGCTGTTCTCCCGCCTGCGCCAGTGGTTCCGCAGCATGCAGATCGACCCGTGGCGCGTGGAGACGACCGACGCGGACGTCTTCGTGCCGCAGGCCGCGCGCGAAGGCACGCTGTACCCGATCGAGGGCGGCATGAACGACACGATCAAGCTGCATCCGGGCTGCGGCCACGTGAAATACGTCGCGGTGACCGGGCTTGACAGCCTCCGCCTCACGCTCGAGGGGCTTCATCCGCGCGACATCCGCGAACCGGTCTTCCTCGAAACGCTCGCCTGCCAGGGCGGCTGCGTCCACGGGCCGGGCACGGAACACGGCGCGCCGGGCCTGATGGAACGCCTCCGCATCCTCCGCATGGCGGACGTGCCGGAAACGGTCGACGACCGCAAGCCGGATGTGACGCTGGACCTGGACTACAAGGAAGCGCCCGCGGCTGGGAAGGACGTCTCGCTGCACGAGATCCGTCAGGCGCTGCTCCGCGTGGGCAAGAAGAACAAGGAAGACGAGCTGAACTGCGGCGGCTGCGGCTACAATACCTGCCTCAACTTTGCCAAGGCGCTGATCGCGGGCAAGGCCGAGCCGAACATGTGCGTGTCCTACATGCGCAAGCTCGCGCAGAAGAAATCCAATGCCATCCTGCGGTGCATCCCCGCCGCCGTCGTGATCGTCGACCAGAGCCTCACGCTCATCGAGTCCAACCACAGGTTCGCGGAACTCTGCGGCGAATCCGCGCTCGACGTTTGGAACGTGCTCCCCGGCATGGCGGGCGCCGCGCTCGATACGTTTATCAGCTTCTCCGACCTCTTCCGCGAGGTCCTGACCTCGAAGGAAGAGCTTTCGCGCGACACGATCCACGTGAACGGACGGCTCATCAGCCTCTATATCTTCAATATTGATCCGGGGCAGGTCGTCGGCGCGATGATGTTCGACGTGACGCGCACGGAGTTCCGCCGCGAGGAGATCGCCGCCCAGGCGCGCGAAGTCATCCGCAAGAACCTGGCGACGGTGCAGGACATCGCGTGCAAGCTCGGCGAGCACATGGCGGACACGGAGATCCTGCTGCGGTCGATCGCGGAAAACTACGCGGATTCGCCGGCCGACGACGAATTCCGGAAGAAATACAAATGATTTTCAGGTAACGGGACCATGAGCGAACCCTTTTTCGTAGACCTCGGATTCAGCCAGTGCCGCAAGCACGGCGAGGACATCTGCGGCGACGCCTTCAAGTTCATCAAGAACATGGAGGATTCGCGCGTGGTGGCCGTGCTGTCGGACGGCCTGGGCAGCGGCGTGAAGGCGAACATCCTCGCCTCCATGACCGCGACCATGGCGCTGAAGTTCGCCAACGAGCTCACCGGCCCCCGCGGCATCCTGCATGCCGCCGAGATCATGATGGACGCCTTGCCGATCTGCCAGGTCCGCAAGATCAGCTACGCCACGTTCACCATCCTGAACGCCTGGCCGGACGGCAACGTCCGCATCATCGAGATGGGCAATCCGGCGTTCGTGCTGATCCGCAACGACAAGGTGGTGCCCGTGCCCTACGACGAGCTGAACCCGTCCAAATACGACAACCGCAGCATGAAGGTGTACCATTTCAAGGTCGACATGTGGGACCGCATCGTCTTCTTCTCCGACGGCGTGACCCAGGCGGCGATCGGTTCGGACGAGCTTCCGCTCGGCTGGCGCGAAAGCGGCGTGTCGGAGTACCTGGTGGATTACCTGAACAACTGCCCGGACGTGTCCTCCTACGAGGTCGCCGAACACGTGATCGGCGAGGCGATCAGCAAGGAGCCGCACAACATCAACAAGGACGACATGACCTGCGCGGCGCTGTATTTCCGCAATCCGCGCGAGATGCTGCTCTTCACCGGGCCTCCGTACGATTCCGCCCGCGACGCCGA
>JBGUKB010000133.1:0-2114 GCA_045114235.1 Victivallales bacterium | reverse complement strand
CCAGAACGAGCAGGACAACCGCAATTACGCGAAGTTCGCGCAGATGCCGATGCTGGAGCCGTCCTCCAGCCAGGAAGCCTACGACCTGACCATCCGCGCGTTCGAGCTCTCCGAAAAGTTCAAGGTGCCTGTCCTACTCCGCATGACCACCCGCGTCTGCCACTCCATGGGCCCCGTCGAGCTCTGGAAAGCTCCCGAGGCGTTCCGTCCGGCTCCGTACAAGGCCGACGCCACGACGAAAGTCATGATCCCGGCATACGCCCGCCGCGCCCACGTCCGCCTCATCCAGGTGATGAAGGACCTCGCGGCGTACAATGAAGCATCCGACCTGCACGCGGTCCTCAACGCCGGTTCCTCCGAGCTCGGCGTCCTCAGCTCCGGCGTGAGCGTCCAGCATGTGCTGGAGGCCGCCCCGGAAGCCTCCGTGCTCCAGCTGAAGATGACCTGGCCGCTCCCGATGGACGCCATCCGCAAGTTCGCGGGAAGCGTAAAGCGCTTCGTGGTCGTCGAGGAAGGCAGCCGGTTCCTGGAGGAAAACCTCCGCGCCGCCGGGATCCCGGTCGAAGGCAAGGAGGACGTGTTCGAATGCGGCGAACTCTCCGTGGGCCGCGTGAAACAACTCCTCGCGCACGACACCACGCCGCCGCCCGCGGGCGCTCCGGGCCGTCCCCCGGCACTCTGCCCCGGCTGCCCGCACCGCAAGACGTTCGAGCTCCTCAGCGAACTGAAGCTGACCGTGCTCGGCGACATTGGCTGCTACACGCTCGGCGTGCTCCCGCCGTTCAACGCCATGGACGCCTCCGAGTGCATGGGCGCGAGCATCGGCATGGGCCTCGGACTCCGCCGTGCGCTCGGCGACACGCCCGAAGCGCGCCGCGTGGTCAGCGTGATCGGCGACAGCACGTTCCTGCACAGCGGCCTGACCGGCGTCGTCGACATGGTCTACAATAAGCCCGCGACCGGGCACGTGGTCCTGCTGCTCGACAACGGCACGACCGCCATGACCGGGCTTCAGGAACACGCCGCCACCGGCTACCACCTGGACAAGACCCCGGCGGTCCCGATCAAGCTCGAAGACGTCTGCCGTGCGCTCGGCGTCGGCCACGTCGACGTCGTGGACCCCGTCGGCGACAACGACGGCTACCGCGCGCTCCTGCAGGAACGCCTGGCGTCCAACGACGCCACGGTCATCATCGTGCGCCGTCCGTGCCTGATGCAAATGAAAAAGATGGCGAAAATGGCCAATTCCACCGAGGTGAAAAAATGAGTCGTGACATTACCAACGTCCTGTTCGTCGGCATCGGCGGGCAGGGTATCATCCGCGCATCCGATATGCTCACCGAAGCGGCGTTCCGCCTCGGATTCGACGTCAAGAAAAGCGAACTCCACGGCATGAGCCAGCGCGGCGGCTCCGTCTCCAGCGACGTCCGTTTCGGCAAGAAAGTCCTCAGCCCGATGGTCCCCGTCGGCATGACCGACTACCTCGTGGCAGTCTCCGAGGACCAGATCGAAGTCGCCCGCCCGTACCTGAACGACGCCACGGTCATCGTGCGCCCGTCCGACCTGTCCGCCGACGACGCGAAGTCCCGCATGGCGAACATCGCGATGCTGGGCGTGCTGAACCGCTACCTCAAGTTCCCCGCGGACCTCTGGGAAGCCCTGATCCGCGAAAACTTCGCCGGCCCGGTCGGCGAAGCCAACGTCCAGGCATTCCGCCGCGGCGCGAACATTTGAACCTCGCCCGGCACAAATCCGAAGCAAAACGAAGTCCCCGAAGCCACTCAGGCTCCGGGGACTCTTTTGTTCTCAGCCGGGACAATTTTTATTCGATCGTCTTCGAATCCAGGCCGTACTGTTCGAACCCGAGGTTGGTGATCGGGTGTTCGATGCCCTGGATCAGATCGTTCTCCGTCGCGTTCAGCTCGTCGTGGAGCGATTCCGGCACTTTGTCGGACGGCTGGGAGTATTCGGCATGCACGGAGAGGATCAGCTCGGTCTCGCGGGCGGATTCGGATTCCGTGGAGAAGGCCCAGCCGAGGATCGGGATGTCCTTCAGGATCGGGAGGCCGGACACACTGCGGACGATCTGCTTGCGCTTGATGCCGCCGATCACG
>JBGUKB010000132.1:0-21048 GCA_045114235.1 Victivallales bacterium | reverse complement strand
CCACGGAAACATCGAAGTCGCGCCGTTCGAGGCGGCGGCAAAACGCCTCGGCGAACTTCACCATGTTGGCGTGGTTGGAACGCAGTTTCGAGGTGGAAACAGGTTCGATCTTCGTTCCGGCGGGCGGTTCCGGTCCGTCCCAGGCGGTCGTGAAGACGACGACCTCGTGTCCGCGTCCGGTGAGCTCCCGGATCAGGCGGAGCGTGTCGCGCTGGAGGCCGCCGAACGGGTTGTATTTGTAGATCGCGAGCAGGAATTTCATGGTTTGCCTCCGGGGAAAGAATCGGGGTCGAGGGCGAGTTTGAGCGCGGCCTTGAACGCGCTCGGGATGGCGGTTTCCGAACGCAGGGAATCGCGGCCGACCCACTCGAAGCCGCCGGGCGGATCGCCGGTTTCGGCGAGGTACAGCGTCATGTCCCATTCCACGTGGGTGAAGACATGCTTCGCCTTGCCGGATTTCCTGATTCTGACGGCATGGAACGCCGTTTTGAGCGCGGTTTCGTCGGGGCGCCCCTCCAGATTGGGAAACTCGTAAAGCCCCGCCAGAAGGCCCGTTTCCGGCCTCCGGCGCACCGCGAAGCGTCCGGCCGCGTCCCGCAGGACGACCACCGCGAATTCCTTCACGGGCCGCGCGGCCTTGGCTTTGCGGACCGGGATTTCGTCCGTGAGGCCGTTTTGCGAGGCAAGGCAGATGCCCGCGAGCGGGCAGGTCATGCAGAGCGGTGCGCCGTTCGGCAGGCAGACCGTCGCGCCGAGCTCCATCAGGCTCTGCGTGAACTCGCTGCACTGTCCCGCCGGATACACGGCGGCGAGCGAGCCGGTCAGCTCCTTGCGTACCTTCGGCAAATCGGTGTCCTCGCGGCTGGCGGCCACACGGGACACGACGCGCAGGACGTTGCCGTCGACCGCGGGGAACGGTTTCCCGAACGCGATGGAGAGGATCGCCCCGGCGGTATAGTCGCCGACGCCGGGCAGCCCGCGCACGCCGTCGTAGTCGGACGGGAAGACGCCGCTGTGGTCCTGCATGATCTTCTTCGCGGCGGCCTGAAGGTTTCGGGCGCGCCGGTAGTAGCCGAGCCCCTCCCAGAGTTTGAGGAGGCGCGTTTCGTCGACGGCGGCGAGCGCGGCGACGTCCGGGAGTTCGGCGAGAAATCTGTCGTAATACGGCTTGACCGCCTCGACGCGCGTCTGCTGGAGCATGATCTCGGAGATCCACACGCGGTAGGGCGTCGGGTCGTTGCGCCATTCCAGGTCGCGTTTCGCGCGGAGGAACCACGGCACGAGCAGGCCGGGCAGCTGCGCGAGGAGTTCAGCGGGGAAGTGTTCGCTCATGGCAGTTTCTCCGCGTAGAGGCATTTCAGGTAGTGCGACTCCGGGAACAGCGCGGGATGGTCGGCGGCGTGCGCTGTGCGGGCGAGCTCGCGGACGTGCGTGTGGGCGAGGACGACCGGGAAAAGGTCGTCGGCGGAAACGCGGCTGGAACACGACGCGAAGACGAGCGTGCCGCCGGGTTTGAGCAGGGAATCGGCGAGCGCGGCCAGCCGGGCGTAGGAATGCAGCGCGCGGTCGCGTTCGGCGGCGGATTTCGCGAAGGACGGCGGATCCACGATCACGAGCCCGAACCTGCGTTTTGCCTTTGCGAGGTCGTGCATGACCTCGAACGCGTCGCCCACGATGCCTTCATGCCTGCAGCGGCGGACGTTCGGATGCGCAGAGTTCAGCTCGAAATGGCGCGCGCACGCGGCAATGGCGTGTTTGTCGGCGTCGAGGCTGCACACGCTCGAAGCGCCGCCCTGCGCAGCATACAGCGAGAACCCGCCGGAGAACGAAAAGACGTTCAGCACGTCGCGACCGGCGGACATCGTGCCGACGCGGGCGCGGTTGTCGCGCTGGTCGAGGAAGAATCCGGTTTTCTGCCCCCGGATCACGTCCGCCTCGAAGATAATGCCGTTCTCCTGAAAACGAACGGGATTTGCGAACGCGTCCGGCTTTGCCGTGAAGACGCCCGCGGGTTCCGGGAAAAAACGGCGGACGAACGGGCTGTCCTCCAGCGCGCGTGAGAGGCGGATCACGCAGTGGACGAGGGCGGGATTCGCCGCAAAAAAAGCGTCGGCGATGTCGCCCGCCCACGGCACGAACGCCTCGGAATAGAGCTTCACGACGAGCGTATCTGTGTAACGGTCGGCGACGAGTCCGGGGAAACCGTCGCTTTCGCCGTTGGCGAGGCGGAACGCCGTGGTTTCGGCAGGGATCGCGTCTGTACGGAGTGAGGCGGCATCCGAGGCGAGCTTCGCAAAGAGCGCGGGGCCGACCGGGAGCTGCGAGGGGTCTTTCTGCAGGATTCGGACGCGGAGCTGGGAATGAGGGTCGTACAGCCCGGCGCCAAGGATTTTCTTTCCGTCGGGATCGTACAGGACCGCCACGTCTCCGGGCGCGGCGTCGGGCGGCGCTTTCTTCACGGAATCCTCGAAGAGCCACGGATGACCCGAACGGACCGCGGGCACGGCCTTCTGCTTCACGCGGACGGCGATGCGGCGCGGAGCCGACTGGCGCGGGAGGGATTCTGGAGGACGGATGAGCATGGCGGACGGAGAATAAAAATCAGTTGCGGAGGCGTGCGTAGAGCCCGGCGGGGAGCGCGCGGTTCGGCGCGGAGGTCTCCGGGATGAGCATTTCGCCGGATTCGACCTGCGCGGCGAAGTCCGGGAACGCCTGTTCGAGCATGCGGCCGAGGGAGAACGCGGAGAATCCGGGGGAATGGCAGGTGAGGAGGATAAAGAAACGCCCCGAGGTGTCGAGGATGGCGCGGACGGACGCCAGCAGGTCGGCGATGTCGGATTCGATCTTCCATACCTGGCCCTGCGCGCCGCGTCCGAACGACGGCGGATCGAGCACGATCCCGCGGTATTTGTGCCCGCGGCGCTGTTCGCGAGAGACGAACTTCATGGCATCGTCGCAGATCCAGCGGATGTTTCCTTTCAGATCATGGTTGAGCGCCTGGTTCTTGTTCGCCCAGTCGATGATGCCGCGCGAGGCGTCCAGGTGGCAGGCGTTCGCGCCGCCCTGCGCCATGGCGAACGTGGCGCCGCCGGAGTATGCGAAGAGGTTGAGCGTGTCGGAGTTCGCGGGCAGGAGCGCGGAGGATTCGCGGAGCCACGCCCAGTTCCCGATCTGCTCGGCAAAGAACCCGAGGTGGCCGAAATGGGTCGGCTTGACCAGGAAGTTGACCTCGCCCCAGCGGACGATCCATTTCCCTTCATCGGGCTGTTTCAGGCCGCGTTTCCACGTCCACACGCCGCCGCCCGTGCTCTGGCGTTCGAATACGGCGTCCGCAGCGTTCCATTCCTTTTCGGACAGGGTGGGGCGCCAGAAGGCGTTGAGCGCGGGGCGTATGATCCGGTACGGGCCGACCTGTTCGAGTTTGCGGCAGGAGCCGGTGTCGAGGAGAAGATAGGGGGAGATGTCTGGTTTGTTCATAAATGAGTGGTCAGAGGTCGGGATTTTCGGAGTCGTAGATGATATTGCCGCGCGAGACGGTCATGCGGACGCGGTTGGTCTTCGTGTCGAGGATGGTGATGTCGGCGCGCTTGCCGGGGCGGAGCTCGCCGCGGGTGATGAGGCCGAGGTCCTTCGCCGGGTTGGTGGAGATGCAGGCGGCGGCGAGGGAGACGTCCATGTTGCCGTAGCTGAGGAGGTGGAGCCAGGAGTTGTCGAGGGTCATGGTGGAGCCCGAGATCACGCCGTCGCCCGTCCGGATGATCTCCGGCTGTTCATCCGTTTCGTGGTTCTGCTCCAGCACGACCGCGTTGCTGATGACGACGATCTTGTCGGCGGGCTTGCAGCGCACGATCATGTTCACGATGGTCGGGTGGAGGTGGAGGCCGTCGACGATGATCTCGATGGTCACGCGGTCGTCGGTGAGGGCGATCGCGGTGAGCGAGGACGACCTGTGGTAGATGGACGGCATGGCGTTGAAGATGTAGGTGCAGCGGTGCGCGCCCGCCTCGATCGCCTCCAGCGTCTCGGATTCGGTTGCGAGGCTGTGGCCCATGGACGGGATCACGCCGTGTTCGAGCATGAGCTCGACCAGCTTGACCGCGTTCGGCATTTCCGGCGCGAACGTCATGACCTTGATCCTGCCGCGTCCAGCCTCGAAAAGCTCGCGCGCGAACCCGAGGTCGACGGGCGAGATGTTCGACGCGGTCTGGTCGCCCCGTTTCTGGGGGTTGATGAACGGGCCTTCGAGGTGGAGCGCCTGGGGTTCCGCGTACTGGTATCCGCTCTGGATCGAGCTGCACATGGCGTCGACCTGTTCGATCATGGTCTCGCGGGGGAGCGAAACGATCGTGGGGAAGAACGTGGTGACGCCGTGCCGGGCGAGGATCCTGCTCATTTCGTGCAGCGGGTCCTGTCCGGCGCCGAAGTCGGGCATCACGTTTGCCCCGAGGCCGTGGATGTGCGTGTCGATGAAGCCGGGCAGGCCGTAGGCGTCCTTCAGCTTCACGACCTGAAGTCCGGGCTCGTCCAGCGAGAACGCCGTCTCGCCGCCGATGGCGATGATGGTGTCCTTCTCGCAGAGGATGCCGCAGCTTTCGATCCGCTCGTAGGGGGTCAGGCAGTGGTCCAGCAGGAACAGAATGCGACGTTTTTTCTCCATAATAATACGCTCCGTGAAAAAAAGTGATATCATAATATGCACCCGAAATAATTTTTTTCAACATGAAATCAACAGGATACGGCAAAAGTCCGAAAAATCCTTCGTTTTCGACTTGCTAAATCGGAAAAATGGTGCAAATTAAAGATAGCGTTCTTCGCGATTCCGGCTTCCGTCCGGCCTTTCCCCTCGCATTGATCCGGCGCGCGCATCCCTGCGATGCGGCATCGGCGGTCTTGCGTGCGGTCCGGCTGTCCGGCATCCGGTCCGGGAAGAATGTCCGCACCGCGGTTTGGATGCCGGTTGACGACAGCGATTGTCAATAACTTGTCAACAACTTGTCAAGAGTGCTGTATGTCGTTGATTGACGCAGGGTTTTCCGGCCTTCAAAAAAAGTGCGGAAATTTTCGGAAATCCGCTTGACTTTTCAAAAAGCCGTGCATGGGTTTCCGGAACATCGGAACGATACAGCGTTTAAGCTCGAAACGAGGCGTAAACAGGAGCCGCGATTTTCCCGCGGAAACCCTTTTGCGCCCGTGATTTGCGGGACGCTGCGGCGTTCGGTCCGGACAGTCTCCGGACGGCTCCCGCAAGGGCTGTCAGGAGCATTGTCAACAAGTCCTGAAAAATTAACATAAAACGACACGACGAGAACAGTTAGAGGAAGAAAATGTCGCACGGAGAAAGCAGCGCCTCCGAAGTATGGAAGTCTGTCACAGGCTATATCAGAACAAAATCAGAAGACGCATACAAGCAATGGTTCAAGAAAATGGTCCCGATCTCGGTCGACGAGAAACAGCTCGTGCTCGGCACATCGGACAGCTTTTTCGCCAACTGGGTGATGAACAACTGCGGAGACCTCCTCAACGAGGCCGTCGCCTCCGCCGGATATGAAGGCCTGAAGGTCACGTTCGAATACGGCTACGGCTACGATTCCGCGGACGCCGGGCTGGGCGACGAACCCCAGTTCGAACGGAATTCCGGGGAATCCGCGGACGCCGGGGAGGAAATGCTCTCCCCCGAGCTCGCCGACATGATCCGCAAGCACTCGTTCGACAACTTCGTGGTCGGCGAGGAAAACCGCTACGCATACACCGCGGCGCTGTCCGCCGCGCAGAAACCCGGCACGATCAACCCCCTGTACATCTACGGCGGCTCCGGCATGGGCAAGACGCACCTGCTGCTCGCCGTGGCGCACGAGGTCCGGGCACACAATCCGAAGGCGCGCGTCTGCTACACTTCCTGCGAAAACTTCCTCAACGCGTTCCTGGATTCGCTCCGCACCAAGACCATGTACGAATTCCGCGACACCTTCCGCAACGTGGACTACCTGCTCGTCGACGACGTCCACACGCTGGGCAACAAGACTAGCCTGCAGGAAGAGTTCTTCAATACGTTCAATACTCTGTACGGCCTCGGCCGGCAGATCATCCTCACCTCCGACCGGCAGCCCTCCGAGATCCCCGGCCTGGAAGCGCGCCTCGTCTCCCGCTTCGTCTCCGGCGTGACCACGCAGATCACGCAGTCGTCGTTCGAGACGCGCCTCGCCATCCTGAAGCAGGAGCAGCAGTGCCTGCGCCTGAAGCTCGGCGACGACGTGCTGTCCTTCATCGCGGAGCGCATTTCCTCGAACATCCGCCCGCTGAAGGGCGCGCTGATGAGCCTTTCCATGTACGCCGCTGCGATGAAGAAGGAGATCGACCTGGAGACTGCGAAGGGCATCCTCTCCGACCAGCTCGAAAAGGAAGCCGAGTCCCGCTCGATCTCCATCGAGGAGATCCAGAAGGCGGTCGCCGAGTTCTTCGGCATCCAGGTCTACGACCTCACCGGCCCGAAGAAGCCGAAGAACATCGCCGAGCCGCGCATGATCGCTATGTACCTGTCACGCAAGCTCACCACGAAGCCCCACCAGGAGATCGGGCGCGCGTTCGGCGGACGCTCCCACGGCACCGTGATCCACGCCGTGAAGCAGATCGAGGAGAATTCGCTCAAGGACGAGGAGCTCAAAAGCGTGCTGAACCAGCTTCAGCGCAAGCTCCGCGGCTGACCTTCCGGCGCCTCGTCTTCTCCCGTTTCCATCGGCGTTATCCCGCTGCATATACACACGCTCAAACCATGAAGGATTGAACTCATGTCCGAAAACTGTTCCGGTTCCTGCTCCACCTGCGGCTCCGCGGGCTCCTGCGGCGAACGCAAACCCTCCCGTCTCGACAAGATCAAACACAAGATCATGGTGCTGTCCGGCAAGGGCGGCGTGGGAAAAAGCACCGTCGCCGCCTGCCTCGCGGTCGCCCTGGCGCGTGAAGGCATGAAGGTCGCGCTGCTGGACGTCGATTTCCACGGCCCGAGCCAGCCGACGCTGTTCGGCGCGGCGGACCGCCGCCTCGACGGAACTGAAGCCGGGCTCGTCCCGCTCTCCGTCGCGGGCGTGAAGCTCGTTTCCATCGGATTCCTGCTCGAAAATCCGGACGACGCGGTGATCCTGCGCGGCCCGGCGAAGATCGGGCTGCTCGGCCAGCTTTTCGAGGAAGTGGACTGGGGCGACGACCTCGATTACCTCATCCTCGACTTCCCGCCGGGGACCGGCGACGAATCCCTTTCCGCCTGCCAGATGATCCAGGGCGACAAGGCCGCCATCGTGGTCACCACGCCGCAGGAGGTCTCCCTCGCCGACTGCCGCAAGTGCGTCAGCTTCTGCAACCGCCTGGACGTCCGCATCCTCGGCATCGTGGAGAACATGAGCGCGTACGTCTGCCCGGACTGCTCCGCGAAGCACGCGCTCTTCTCCTCCGGCGGCGGCGAAAAGCTCGCGAACCAGGAAGGGCTCGCGCTCCTCGCGCAGATCCCGCTGGACCCGAAATTCCTCGCCGCCTGCGATGCCGGAAAGCTTCCGCAGGGCTTCCTGGATTCCGACGCGGTCTCCTCCGAAGTCGCCGGCATCGTGAAAGCCGCGCTGGCGATGAATTCCTGACGTTTTCGCCGCCGTTTTCGCCGCCGTTTTTCGCCATTTTCCATCGGATCCGGCGCCCCCCGGAAAATGTCTTCAGGGCCGCAAAAAAGCCATGAAATGCGTAAAAAACGCATGAAAACGCAAAAAAAATGCGTGTTTTTCGCGATAAAGGCTTGCATTTTTGCGGAATCGAGGATATTTTATCCCGTTAATCGGAATACACACCCATCTTTTATAGAAAGGTAAACACTATGAAACCGGAATTCGTAAAGTACCTCCAGCAGGACTCCATCCTGATCGTGGACGGCGAGACGAAAAAGAAAGTGCTTGACGCCATTATCGCCCACGCCTGCACCCGCTGCACCATGGACGAGGACCAGATCCGCGAGGCGATCTGGAAGCGCGAACGCATGATGACCACCGGCGTCGGAAAAGGACTTGCTCTCCCTCATATCCGCATCAACGGCTTCCCGTCCCCGCTTGTGATTGTGGCTGTCTGCCGCAACCCGGTCGCCGATTACAAGACCCTTGACGAACAGCCCGTTTCGCTCGCCGTCTTCTTCGCCGCGGACGAACGCGACCCGGAAGCTTACCTGAAGCTCCTCGGCAGCATCTCCTCCCGCCTCAAGGAAGACAACGTCATCCCCAGCATCCTCGCAGCCGGCGACGACCGCAAGAAAATCTTCGAAATCCTCTCTGCGGAATGACCGCCCCGGACCGGGTTTCCGGTTCGAACGCAGTCCTTCCGACGGATCCTTTTCAGGCTCTTTGCCGGGTTCCGGGCGTCTGTCCCGGTTCCGCCGCCGGACGTTTCCAGCCGGTCCGGCGGTCGCGGCGTTTCCCGGATGCGGACGGAAATGTTTTTCCTTCGTGTTCGCGCGGGTGCGCCGGGCGGGCGGAAGCGGCCTGAAAAACAACAGCCGGAGCGATCCGGCAAGCAGGAAAGCAGGTCTCCATGGGCAGAAAAAAATTTTTCAGTCTGATTGAAATCGCGGTGGCGATGGCCGTCGCGGCGATCGGTGTGGCCGCCATCATGGCGCTCCTGCCGGTTGCCGTCAAGTCCACTTCGGACTCCGTAGGCGACACGCTCGCCGCCGACGCCGCAAATACCGTGATCGCCCAGCTCGACCGGGCTTCCTGGGAGCATTTCGACTGGATCCAGGGGCTCAAAACGTCGAAGCCGACCGCGTTTTCCGACGCCAAGGCGAAAGAATATGCCGGACAGAGTCTGGACGCGAATTCCTACAGGATCGAGCCTGCCACGGGCCTTCAGGACGGCCATTTCGTTTTCCTGTTCGGCCCCCCGAACAAACCCGCCGATTTTGCCGCCGAGGTCGTCTGCTGGAAAGAACAGAACAGTTCGCTCCGCCTGACTTCGCTGGACTCCAAGACGGGAAAGACGTCGACGCTTCCGATCACCAACATCAAATATCCGTCGGATTCGGGAAAGACCGGGCAGCCGTACGTCCGCGTGTTCGTCGAGATCACTTGGCCGATCGCGAAGCCGTTCAAAAAAGGTTCGGGCTCCACCGCGGCGTACCCGCGCCAGTCCCGCCTCTTCGTGCGCGAATATCTGGACCCGGCCTACTACAAGCCCGTGAACTGAGGAGGATTTGCGATGAAAAAGCCTTTTACCCTCGTTGAAGTCCTGATCGCGATGAGCGTCCTCTCCGTCTTCCTGCTCGGGCTCATGCAGTTCTATTCCTCCACCGAGACCGTCCTGAGCTCCGGCGTCGAGCGCACCGAGATGTTCGAGCGCGCCCGCATCGCCATGGACATGATGGCGAACGACCTGACCTGCGTGTATTACTCGCAGACGGATGACGACCTCACGCCGGTGGACGTCCAGAGCACCTCGTTCAAGGTATCCACGGTCCGCCCGGAGAAGCTGAACAAGGACGCCAAGACCGCCATTGTGGGCGTCAAATATGCGTGGAACAATTCCAAGCAGACCCTTGTCTATTCCTACGACGGGACCGGCGACACCTTCGATGTTTCCAAGAACGACTGCGGAAGCAACGAGACCGAGCTTGTCGAGGGCGTGACCGATTTCGACGTCAAGGCGTACTACGGCGAGGGCAAGAAGATACTCCCCGCGCTCGTCGTGATCCGCATGGAGATGGTCGACACGAAGACGCTCCGCCGCATGAAGGCGAACCCCGCCGGGAAGGAAGCCATCCTCAAGAACGCGAACAAGCGCGAGTTCCGCCGCATGGTCGTCATCGACCGCGGACAGCCGAAACCGAAACTCTGACCGGGAAGGAGCAAGTGCATCATGATAAAGCATAACAAAAACCTGATGGCACGGATGCTGAAGCGGTCCGCCCGCGCCCGCCGCGAGCACGGCATCGCCCTTCTTTTCACGCTCTGCATCCTCTCCATGGCGCTCATCACCGCCATGATCTTCTCCTCGAACGCCTCGACCGGACGCAAGGTCGCGAGCGCGTACGTCGACACCTCCGCCGCCAGGATCCTCGCGGACGGCGTCGTGAACCGCGCCATCCTCGCCCTGATGCAGTCCGAAAACGCCTCCTACGTCTGCTCGAACTACAAGACGAACCCGCCGAACGGCAACGCGAACGACTACGCGTCCGACTGGATCTGGAAAATGGAGAAATCCGGCCTCTTCTCGTTCAACGACGGCCCGCTCCGTTTCAACCGGACCACCTACTACGACCGCGAAGATTCCCGCTGCCCCTCCTGGGAGTACGTCTATACCAAGAACGGCTATGGCGATCCCAACACGACCACCGAGCGCATCTACGGCAGGTTCGCCTACGTCGCCATCGGCCAGAACGACCAGCTGAACCCGAACGCCATCGGGCGCCGCAACTACAACGGCTTCGACAACACGATCTTCCAGAAGCGCCTCGGCCGCTGGACCTGCGAACCTCAGTTCGTCTTCAAGAGCTTCCGCAACAACTGGAACTACTCCGGCATCATCACCCCGAACACCATCCGCGACAAGTACACCGGGCCGGACGGCTGGACCGACATCGACGTCTTCGTCAACGACATGGTCGGCAGCGGCGGGTCTAGCTCGGAAAAGCAGCTCAAGATGATGGTCGACCAGTATTTCGACGTCTCCGGGGAGACCGAGTACAACAAATACCGCGCCGACGGAGAGGTGATCGGCGACCTCACAAGGCATGACCTCGCCAGCGGCGAATCCTTCCGGTTCCCCCTCATCCGCAACGACTGGGATTCCATCGACGTCGGCGCGATCAAGAACGCGATCCCGTGGTTCGGCAACGCCGCGTCCGGAGTCAACGTCAACCAGACTGTCGCGAACCTCATCAACTACAACGCCTCCATCAACCGCGCGCCCGTGACCGACAACGACAACTGGATCGGCGGCGAGCCCACCTACACCGGCAACAAGCGCACCCCGTACATCAACGAGGCGCACGCGGACGTTTCGGTCGGCGGCAGCCTCGGCGTACGCGTGCCGAGACGTGAAGTGGAGGGCGATCCCCCGGTCGTGAAATGGTACATAAAGTACACCGACTGCTCCTATTCCCATCAGATCACGATCAATGTCGAGACCGTGAACATGTATCCGACCACGGGCGGAAGCGACGGCACGCTTGCCCCTAGTGACCACCCGATCCTGATCGGCGAGATCAGCTACGAATACTGGAATGAAAACGGCGACGGCAACGGGTTCTGGGTGCCGGAGTCCATCCGGTTCGACGCGGGCACGCAGTGGGAAGTCTCCACGTCCGGCAGCGAAGCCGGGTACAGAGTTTACTCGTTCATGCTCGACAACAACGCGGTCGGCAGCACGACCACGCGGGAACTCGGTCCCTATGACCGGCCCATGGGGCACGACGCCGATTTCTACCAGTTCGTCAAGGTCCGCAACGTGAAGCTCAGCCTCGACCGTGTCGTGCTGCAGGATAGATCAGGCCGCAATGCCGACCTCTCGCTCATGCCGACGCAGCTCCAGGCCGGACGCACGTTCCTGACCGGGGACGGCGCGCAGGTCGCCGGAGCGGGCGATTTCAGCAGGCATTTCTATTTCGACGCGCAGGCCAACGATCCGCGCCAGAACCTCGGATACGGTCGCCAGCCGGGCGACTGGAGCACGCCGCTCTTCTCGGAAAAGGAAGCCGAAGTCAACGCGACCCTCGGCGACAGGAACAACACGATCAGCCTCGGCAGCTACCACGACAACGAGAAGCGGACCGATCCCGTCTACGCGGGCAACGACTCCATTTCCACGGCGTACATCCGCCACGGCCAGATGCTGTCCCTGTGGGAGCTCGGTGCGATCCACCGCGGCACCGCATGGCAGACGATCAACCTGAAGTGCGCGCCGTCCAGAGGGACCTCCATGGGCGCCTACCAGGCCGGCGACGGGCACCTGCTGGACCAGGTCGCGCTCGCGACCAGCACTGACCGCGCCAACGACGCGGTCCCCGGCATGATCAACCTGAACTGCGTCGCGTCGTTCGGCGGCAGCAGCGCCCCGTTCGTGTTCAAGTCCCTCTTCACCAACTTCCCGGTCTACAAGACCTACGCGGCGATGAACAGTTATACAGGTGGCAAATATGATCCTTCCATCAGCGGCGATTCCGTCGACTCCGACAAGAACGGCGACCTGGACGCCGACGCCTACGCGAAGGACCTCTCCGAGGCCGTGACCTACGCGATCTCGCAGGGCAATCTGCCCCGCCGCACCGCGGTCTTCCCGACTTCGTACGACTCCGGCGACCAGCTGGACAAGATCGTGAAGCGGAACGTGAACGACGCCGAGGCGGAGGAGATCTTCTGCCGCGTGGTCAACCTGCTGAAGTGGAACAAGCAGCCGCTGAAGCGCGCGACGGTCCTCGTCCTGGCTCAGACCATCAAGGACGTCGGCGGCGCTTCCCTGGAACGCAGCCTGGCCACCAACGATCTCGAAGTGATGCGCGATTCCGGATTCCTGTCGTACAAGTCCGGCAACGCGAACAGCTACAGGACGGCCCCGACTGCCGTGACCGCCGCCACGCTCCGTTCGAGCTACGCAAAGCGCTCCGTCGCGCTCAAGACATACGACAACTTCTACGACCAGATCACGGGCGAGACGAAGATCATCGTCCGTCTGGAGTGGGACGAGTCGGCGAACAACAACAAAGGCGCCTGGAAAGTAACGAGGAAAGAATATGCGGAATAATCACTTTTTCAAAACACAGATCCTGCTCGCCGCGCTCGCCGCGGCAGTGATCGCGCCGATCTGCGCGTTCTCCCAGCAGAAGCCCGCCGCCCGGACCGCAGCCTCCATCAAGGACAGCGACATCTATGTCCCGGACAAGGTCCTGGAGCCCTCCTACACCAAGAAGGACGCGTCCGACCTCCTGAAGGAGTACATCGCCGCGTTCGGCGACTCCGACATGCCGAATTCCTACGAGGTGTTTGCAAAGAATCCGGACGGCTACAAACGCATCGGGACCCGCCAGCTGAAGTCCGCGATGGTCAACCTCTACAACTACGTGAAGGACCCGGAGATCCAGGAAGTGACCGGAGCCAGCGACGCGTGGTTCAAGAAACTTTACAACAAGGCGCTGGAGTTGAACGAACCCGCGGAGATGATGGACAAGGCCATCCGCCTGAAGAACGCCACGATGTACACGCAGGCCACGAAAGCCTACGCGGACAAGCTCGACGAACTGAACAAGTTCGTCAAGAAGGGTCCGGAACGCCTCGACGCCGCCGCGCTCGCGAAGATCACCGAAGCCAACAAGGCAAAGCGCAAGGCGGAGTACATCGCCCTGCGCAAGAAACAGATCATCGAGCAGGAGGAAGCCGCGAAAAAGGCCCTCGATGAAGAGCTGAAGAAAGCGTCCGGTTCCAAAAAGAAGTAACCCCACCCCGCCGGGAGGCACGATATGAGACACAAAACAGCCAGGCCGTTCACCCTGATCGAACTGATCGCAGTCATGGGCGTGATGATCGTTCTCGCCGCGGTCGCGATCCCCGCATACAGTTCGCTTTTCGCCGGACGCAAGACCACGCTCGCCGCGAACCAGCTGAACGGCGCGGTCATGGAGGCGCGCGCGCACGCCGTGTCCGCCAAAGTCTATACCGCGCTCGTGTTCGTGAAAGACGGGACCGGCTACAAGAGCTTCCGCATGGCGGAGGTCTATCATGACCCCGACACGGAAAACAACACCTACAACTGGCGCCGCTGGGCGCCCGGCACGGCGTTCGTTCTCCTGCCCGAAAACACCATGGTCCCCGACACGAACGACGACCTCGGCATGACGTCCGGCGGCACGGAGGGCAGCGTCGGCTCGACCGCCGCGCCGAAGGTCGGCAACCTGAGCAACAGCGGCATTCCCGGCGGCGGCAGCAGCGCCCCCGCCATCATCTTCAAGCCGAACGGCCAGCTCGCCGGAACGGAGAATAAGAACATGGTGGTGCGGTTCGTGGAGTCCAACCGGTACGACGCGAACAAGGCCAGTACGCCGAAGCTCCCGCTGAACATCAACTGGCTGACCTGCAAGACCAAATTCCTCGATCCGGTGCAGTAATCCCCCATCATTCGGAGAAACAACAGAGTTATGCGTTTCCAATGTTCATCCTGCGGCAGGATCGTAGCCGTCGACGACATCGACGCCGGCATCATGGTCCAGTGCGGCCATTGCGGCAGCGTGGTGCAGGTGCCCCCGACGCGCCTTTCCCGCGGCTCCGTGATCGCCGACTTCATCATACGGCGCGCCATCGGGCAGGGCGGCATGGGCACGGTGTACCTGTCCCACCAGATCACGCTCGATCGTCCCGCCGCGCTGAAGATCCTCGCGGAATCCTACGCGAACAACGCCGAGTTCGTGGCGCTCTTCATCAAGGAAGCGCGCGCCGCCGCCAAGCTGAACCATCCGCACATCGTCCAGGCGTACGCCGTGGGCGAGGACGACGGCCTGCTGTATTTCGCCATGGAGAACATCGACGGCGAGACGATGAAGGACGTGCTGGAACGCGAGGGCGTAATCCCGGTCGACCAGGCTCTGAATGTGATCCAGCAGATCGCCGAGGCGCTGAATTACGCCTGGGTCGAACAGAAACTCATCCACTGCGACATCAAGCCCGACAACATCATGCTCACCTCCACCGGACGCGCCAAGCTGGCCGACCTCGGTCTCGCACGCGTGACCGGCGACATGAGCGACGCGGACGACGACGAGGTCATGGGCACGCCGCAGTACATCAGCCCCGAGGCGCTCACCGGCGCCCCGATGGACACCCGCAGCGACATCTACAGCCTCGGCGCCACGTTCTACCAGTTCGTGACCGGGCGCCTCGCGTTCGACGGCGCCACCGCCGCCGAGATCGCGAAGAAGCACCTCACCGAGCCGCTGATCCCGCCGCGCTCCGTGAACAAGGACATCCCGGAAAGCGTTTCCCGGATCATCATGAAGATGATGGCGAAGAACCCGTCCATGCGCTATCAGGACGCCTCCGAGCTCATCGACGACCTCCGCAACGCGCGCCGCGGCAAGCTCGCCGGGCCCTCCACCGATTCCGAAGTCCTGGTCGGCGGCTCCAAGACCGCCACGCGCGTCGCGCGCCCGGCCGGAGGCGGGACCGTCCTCGACGGGGCCGTGGACCGTCAGAACGACCGTGCACGCAACATCTACAACCTGAAGAAACGCCAGCAGGACGAAGCCCGCAGGACGCGCGTCGTGGTCCTGATCGCCTGCCTCGTGCTGTTCGTTTCGCTCGTGGCGGCGGGCATCCTCTTCTATTTCAACAACGCCAAGGCACGCGAGGAACGCGCCCGCAAGGAGGCCGCCGAGGCCGCGGAACGCGAACTCCAGCGCGACACGCCGATGACGCTCGCCGTCGACGAGATCGTGGCGTTCTCGCGCGCGAATCCCACGGACAGGCGCGGACTGCTGGAGAAATGCGAGGCCTTCATCGCGAAGAATTACCAGCCGACGAAACCGAAGGAGGAACAGGCGCTGATGACGTTCCGCGCAGTCTTCCAGGAGGTCGACGAAGGCATGATGGCGTCCACGCGCGACCTGGAGTCCCGCAAGCTCCGCAAGCAGATCGCCCAGCTGAAGGATGAAGCCGAGGCCGCCGAAGAGGCGCGCAACCGCGCCCGGCAGGCAGCCGAGGACAGGCAGAAGGCCGAGGAATACGCCCAGCAGGCCGACCAGCTCCGCAAGGAGCAGAGCGCCCGCACCGCGCTGGAGCTTTCCGAACGCCTCGCCCGCGAGAAGGAGTATTTCGCCGGACGCATGATCGAACAGACCCGCCACGAGCATCTGGACCGCGCGGAAAAGGATTATGCCGACTGGTTCCAGACCCTCGAACGCCACGCGCAGGATTCCGACGAGGCCGTCGCAGAGGTCGCGCGTCCGTACCGCGACTGGGCAAGGGCCGTGCTCGACAATATCGCCGGGGCGAAGGCGATCCGCGAGAACACCTACAACGGCAACACCATCCTCGCCGAGACCCAGATCGGCTACGGCCCGTCCGGCATCTGCCGCGTGAAATCCATCAACAACGGCATCGTGAAGGCCGTCATGGTCGACAACAAGCCGTTCCAGTTCGAGTTCGACGACCTGCCGCTCAAACAGCGGCTCGTGCTTCTGAAGAAGGGCGCGGGCGAGGCCGGGCACTCGGACGCGCTGTATTTCTACCTGCTGCTTTACGGCGATTTCGCCGGGGCGAAGGAGATCGCGGCGGATGACGATGCCGCGAAGGAGATCGCCTCCTACGTCATCGCCAGCTATTTCAAGCACGCGCTTGAGAATTCCGACGAGAAGCTGCGGGAGGAACTCAGGGCGAAATACGGAACGATGCGCGAATTCCGCAACGCCATGTCCGCCTGGAACAAGCAGAACAATCCCTGAATACGCTTGGGGGCAACCATACCATGAAGATCACAGAAGACATCGTCAAAGCCCTGCACGCCTGCATCGCGGACGGCTATGACTCCG
This sequence comes from Victivallales bacterium, assembly GCA_045114235.1. Taxonomy (GTDB): domain Bacteria; phylum Verrucomicrobiota; class Lentisphaeria; order Victivallales; family UBA1829; genus UBA1732. The sequence goes on along the minus strand of JBGUKB010000132.1, from coordinate 4,514 downwards.
TCACCGATTTCGCGAACTGCGCCAACGTCAGCGCGAACACCATTTCCAAGTACATGCGCCGCGAGACCGAGGTCATGCAGAAGGACACCTGGGAGAAGCTTCAGCCGCTCCTCACCGCCTACCTGCCGAAAGACGGCGACAAGGTCAAGTACGAGATCGAGATGACCGCCGACCAGAAGATCCTGCTGGACGCGTTCGACAGCCTCCCGCCGGACGTTCAGAGCCAGAAGCTCATGGAGATCATCCAGCTCGCCAAAAAGCATCTGGCCGCCGTAGAAGCCGCGAAAAACGACGCCGACGCCTGATTTGATGCCGGAGCCCGACCCCAACCTTACGAAGTTCCTGGCGGCCTCCGGGGCCGCTTCCCGGCGGCATTCCGCCGAACTCATCAAGACCGGGCATGTCTCCGTCAACGGCGAAGTCTGCACCGATCCCTCCGTCCGCATCGGACCGGACGACCGCGTGTCGCTGGACGGGAAACGCATCGAACCCGTCCAGTCGTACGTCTACGTCATGCTCCACAAACCGCGCGGCTATGTGTGTACCTCCGACGATCCGCATGCCCCGAAGAAGGCGCTGGACCTGATCCGTATCCCCGGCGTCCGCCTCGTTTCCGCGGGCCGTCTCGACAAGAACAGCGAGGGCCTCATCCTCTTCTCCAACGACGGCGCGTGGATCGAAAAACTCACGCATCCGCGCCACGGCACGCGCAAGACCTACCAGGTGACCACCGACCGTCCGCTCACCCCCGCCGATATCCGGCTCCTGACCACCACGGGCGTCCAGAACGACGGCGAGACGCTCCGCGCGCTCTCCATCCGCGCCGAAGCCCCCGGCCGCTACATCTTCATCCTCGGCGAGGGCAAAAACCGCGAGATCCGCCGCATGCTGGAATCGCTGGACAACCGTACGCGCAGGCTGAAGCGCATCGCCGTCGGCGGGCTCCGTCTCGGCGGCCTCCCGATGGGGCAGTGGCGCAAGCTCACCCCCGCCGAAGCGCAGCTCGCCCTCGGCGCGTCCCGGTAACGGTCCCCCCCTTTTCTTCCTTCTTCCGTTTTTGCGGAACCCCTAGAATCTGAAATAAATGAAGGGATTGTAGCTTTTGCCCGCCAGCAGGACGAGCGAGAGGAACAGGACGAACAGGCAGAACGCGTTGAACAGCACGAAGCGGAGTTTCTGCATGGTGGAACCCGGTTCGAAGCGCAGCGTTTTGTCGTTGAGGTCCCGGAATATTCCCGTCGCCAGAACGACCGCGATTGCCATGTTGATCATCACCCATTTCGTGAAGTAGAACGAGAGCGAATGCAGCGGATCGTTTTCCAGCAGGAAAAACATGTTGCGCAGGAACAGGAACGAACCGTGCAGCGTTTCCGAGCGGAAGATCACCCAGGCGATCACGACGACGAACAGGAGATACGCCCTGTGGAACAGGCGGGCGGGGAGCGAGCCGCCGGGCTTGTCGAACCCGGTGACCTTTTCGAACAGGATGAAGAAGCCGTGGAAAAGCCCCCAGACGATGAAGGTCCATGCCGCTCCGTGCCAGAATCCGGTCGCAGTGAACACGATCAGCAGATTGACGAGGTTCCGGAGTTTGGAGACCCGGTTGCCTCCGAGCGGGATGTAGAGGTATTCCTTGAACCACGTCGAGAGGGAAATGTGCCAGCGTCTCCAGAATTCGGAGATGGACAGGGAAACATAGGGATAGTTGAAGTTCTCCGGGAAACGGAACCCGAACATCGCCCCCAGCCCGATCGCCATGTCCGAATACCCGGAGAAGTCGTAGAAAAGCTGAAGGGAATACGCGACGGCGCCTCCCCATGCCGCGGAGGTGCCGACCATGTCGGCGGGTGCGGCGAATACCTGGTCGGCGACGTAGCCCAGGGTATTTGCGATGATGACTTTCTTCCCCAGCCCCAGGGTGAAGCGCCGGATCCCGTAGATGAAGCGGTCGACCGTTTCCTGACGATTCTCGATTTGCTGTTCGACTTCGTGGTATTTCAGGATCGGTCCGGCGATCAGCTGGGGGAAGAACGTGATGTAGAGGGCGAGTTTCAGCAGGTCTTTCTGCGCGGCGGCGTCCTTCCTGTAAACGTCCACGAGATAGGAAAGCCCCTGGAACGTATAGAAGGAAATGCCGAGCGGCAGGATGATCTCGCGGATCCTGTAATCGAACCCGAAGCACGCGCTCAGGTTTCTCAAAGTGAAATTGAAGTATTTGAAGTAGAGCAGAGGCAGCAGGTCCAGGACGACGAACAGGATCAGAAGGACCTTTCGCGGAGTCCGCCGTTCGAAACCGGACAGCGCGAGCGCTCCGGCGTAGTTGATGAGGATCGACAGGAACATGACCCAGAGGAATTCCGCGTCGCCCCAGGCATAGAAGAAATACGAGGAGAGCAGGAGGACGCAATTCCTCCTGCCGGCAGGGCAGAGGTAATACAGGAGGAGAACGGCGGGGAGAAAGACCGAGATGAAGAAGATCGAGGAAAACAGCATGGTCAATTCTCCAGATCGAATTCCTGCAGGAGCGCCTGATAAACGTACCGTTCGACCTGCTCCAGGACGATGACGTCGCTCCGGTCGATGTAATCCAGATCCGATTTGAAGAACCTGTATCTCCGGATGAAGACCGACTGACGGAATGTATTTGCAAAGATGTCGATGGCCGCATTCATGAAACTGTCGCGCAGAAACACGACGTTATGAGGCGCCCCGTCCGGATTGTCCGATAGGACGATATCATAATCCTCGTTCGGGATATGGATGTCTTTGACCGTGCGGACGGATGCCGTTTTGCCGAATGCCGGTTCGTAATACCGGTGCGGGGGCAGGGGCTGGTCTTTGCCACTTTCCTTGAAAAGGAACGAGAAAAGATCTCCGCTCCGGCTTTCTTTCTGTTCCCAACGGTCGATCGGGACCGGCGCGACGGACAGCTCCTTGAGGAGGGGAAGATAGAGCCCGTAATAGGCTCCTTCCTCCGTCCAGTGCGTGTCGTACCGGAAATAAAGGTCATGGCCCAGCTCCGCCTTCTTCTGCAGCAGTTCGTGCCGCTGGTAGATGACCGGGAAATCGTATTTGCTTCTCAGGCGTTTGACGAAATCGTCTATGACGTCGTCCCTGAGATAATAGTTCGTAGCATAGCTTTTCAGCTTGTCTCCGTAGATCCTGTATTTGTCCGGGCATATCACGTAAATAAACCGTTTGCCCCTGGACGCCGCGTAGTCCGCGATTTTGCCGATATATTCTTCCGCTCCCGGGAAGTATTCGTGTTTGAACGTCGAATGCTTGGTCTCGGGAAGGCTTTGATAATAGAAAAGCCAGTCGTCATCGCCTTTGAAGACCCAGACCGTATCGCTTCTTTCGAACGTCGTCCTGATTTTGTCCGCGAGCCCGATCAGGAAGTTCCTTCCGAAGAACCTGTCGTTGAAAAACTTCTCGATCTGTGCAAAACAGGCGGAAGCGTCGTTGAAGTGGAAATGCTCGGGGAAAGGTTCGAGCGTTCGGTTTTCCCACGTGTCGATCTTGTCGGGATTGAACTTGAAAACGGGAAAAAGGGAAAGCAGGAAAAAGGAAACGATCATAAGGCATTTGAGGCAGATCGTCTGAACGGAACCCGCCGAAAGGCTTTTTCCTTCCCGTCGGGCTTTGTCCCGGTGCGAAAAAACGCCGGCACAGAAAGACCGGAGCGCCAGAAACGCGGTCATGATGATGAAGAACAGCGAGAAAAGGACCCGCCAGCTGTAGGAAGTCCTGCTTCCGGCGACCCCTTTTTTCCCTATTTCAAACTGGTAATGGTTCCCTTCCGTCTTGCGGAGAATAAGATGTTTTTTTCTTCGGGCAGAGCCGTAGAATTTTGTTTTGTTGATCTTCAGTTTCACTTCGGGGAAAACGCCGTCTTTCAGATCGGCCGTCTCTGCGAGGGCGATGTCCACGCGGATCCCGACGATGCTGTTCGGCAGATGCGTGGTATACTTCCAATTGAGGACCGCCGGACAGTAGGACAATATATCGTCTTTTGATATTTTGAGCCGGTCGGAAAACTCGGGATCGTTCTCCGTCGCATAGAAGATCGAAATGTCCTCTATATCCTTTTCTTCGAGGATCGCATCTCCCGCGGCGTCTTCGACCGTAACGGACAAACGGGCCTCCTCGCTGCTGGGGACGAGCCTGCCGACGGCGAAAGTCGTCAAAACGGATGCGGCAAAAACGATGAAAAAAGCCAATGCGTCCGCATAAGCTTTCTTCCGGCTTTCGATACGGCATATCTTTTCAAAAATACTGTTGCGGATTGTTTTTTCCGGCATGGGAACAGTGTTCTTTTATTTGAGCAGGAATTTGCCTCAGACGAGGCGTTGTCCTCCTTGGGGTGAAAGAAAAGCCCGCCGGAAGCGGGGGTGGCGTCTCCGGCGGGATGTTCGATCTTGAGGGTGCCCGGATCAGTATTCCGCCATGCCGAGGCCGCGGCGCAGGACGATGGAGGCGCCTTCCTTGTCCGTGCCGACCGCGAGGATGCGCGG
>JBGUKB010000131.1:0-3793 GCA_045114235.1 Victivallales bacterium | reverse complement strand
GAAGCCGCCTGCGCCGCCGCCGAAGTCCATGCCGCCCATGCCGCCGCCGAGACCGCCCATGCCGCCTGCCATGCCGCCCATGCGGTTTGCAGCGCCGCCCATGGCGAAGCCGCCGCGTCCGGCGTTTGCGGACGCATCCTGCATCGTCAGTTCGATCGTTTCCTGGTTACGGGTGAGCGTGGCGGACGTCCGGGACACGGCTGCGAGCGTGTAGCCGTTCGAGAGAGCTTCGCCGACGCGGATATATTGTTTGTTGGAATTGGAAGCGTTGGCAGTCGCCGTGGCACCGTCGGCGGAAAGGCCGTCACGCCCGATGTTTCTCTGCTGGTTCTGGTTCTGCAAGAGCTCGACCTGCTGGTTGGAGCGTTCGAGGCGCTGGCGGATCAGTTCGGTCTGCTGGTCCGTGACGCCTTCGGTCTGCTGGAGGGTCTGGAGCAGGGTCGTCAGTTCGTTGCGATTTTCAAGCGCCTGCTGCATCTGCTGTTCCTGCGCCGCCGCGAGATCTTCCGCGTTGTTCGTGTTGCCGTTCTGGTTGTTGCGGCCCATCTGCTGCCGCATCTGCATCATCTGCTGGCTGCGCTGCAGGATGATCGCGCCGGCGATGTCGCCGATCGTGAAGGTGCCGACGAGGGTCATGTCCGCGCGGTTGACCGGCGTGGCCGCCCTGCGGTTGTTGGTCACGGCCTGCGGGGCGCGTTCGGGATCGAAAATGTTCAGCGCGACCGTGGTCGCGATCTGGTTTTCCGGCGACACGCTGGCGTACTGGCGCTGCGGATTCATCTGCTGCTGGATGTTTTTGGGCTGAGGTGCGGAGGAACGCCGTTCCTTCGAAACGGACGTCGCGACCTCGGCGTCAACCGAAGGCTCGTTCAGCCACTGGATCGCCCCCTGCGCAAGAATGCAAGCAAGGAGGATATTGGCAAAGATCAGGATCGCTCTCATTTTCAATTCTCCTTATTGGTGGTTTCAGCAGCCGCGGGTTTCTCTTGCGCGGGGGTTGCAGCGGAGGAGGCAGCCGGCTGACTGGTGGTTGCGGGTTGTGCCGCCGTCGCGGCCGTCTGCGCCGCGGGCTGTGCCGCAGTCGCGGTCGTTGTCGTCCTGGCAGAGGCCGTCGTCGTGGCCGTCTTGGCCGCGGTCGCAGTTTTGGTATTGCCTGCGGGCGAATATTTGATGACGCGGACCTGTCCGGTCGTGCGGAACATCTGGGTGGGCGTCGTGGTCGCCGCCGTTGCCGCATTGTTGCGGGCGCCGGGGCCGGTCACAGCGCGGGCACGCGTGGGTTCGACGCGGATCTCGACGCGGCGCCAGGCAAGGCGCGGCGTGCATTTTTCGACCTCGGCGAAGAACCGGATGATCTTGCTGTATTCGTCGACGACGGTGAAATCGAGGTCGGCGTAGGAAAGTTCGTTGTTGATGGTGGAGGTCCTGACGGAACCGAGCGTCTGGATGTTGGCTTCCGCATTCTTCGCCGCATCGTTGATGAGGTTGCGGAGCTCGGTTTCGGGCTGTCCGTCGCGGTCGGCGTTCCAGTACGTCGTGAGGGAGTCCTCATAACTGTCCTGAAGTTCCTCGAACGCATCCAGGTTTGCCGTTTCGGTGTTCAGCGTGCTGGTTTCCTTCTTGATCTCCTGGCGGACGCGGTTCATGTCCGCTTCCGTGGGGAACCAGGTGCCGCCCGCGGAGGTGTTGCTGAGGTAGACGATGAGGACCGTCCAGCAAAGCACCATCGCGATGACCGCGAGCGTGAGCTTGCCTGCCGGGGTGGCGAAAAATTGTTTCGGAGTCTGTTTCACTGCTGCACCTCCGGTTTGGTAAGGGCCACTTGGTACGTTACGATGGTGTCGGAGACGATCCTCTGCTGGATCCTCCGGATCTCCCAGTAGGAGAAGTGCATGCGTTGCGAGAGGTCCACGTTGCGGTTCTGCGTCTGAATGGTGAGGTCGCAGTTTCCGTCGTTGAAGCGGAAGGACGTCACCAGCGAATCGTCGGGCAGGGCGAGCGACAGGTCATAAAGCTTGTTGAGGAGGACGGGGTCGCCTGCGGTGATCGCCGAATTCTTCTCCAGTTCCTTCTTGATCTTTTCGCCTTTTTTGAGCTCGGCCTTGATCTTTTTGGTCTTGTCGCGGATGGCATTGCGTTCCGTGACCAGCGCGCTGTACTGCTGATACTGGTGGAACGCGCGGATGCCGGCGCGGTAGCTCCAGCCGAGGCCGAGGACGAGAAGCAGGAAGACCATGATGATGACCTGGGAACGGCATCTGCTGGGGCGAAGCTTGGGAGGCATGATGCGGACGGAGGGTTCGTTCGCGGCGAACCCCTTGGACATGATGAGGCGCATGACGAGCAGGCATGCGAGGTAGTCCGAAACGGAGAATTCTTTTCCGACGGGGAACTCGAAATCGTTTTCGAGGAGCTTCGCCCACTGCTTGTTGCATTCCTCCGCGCTGCCGCGGTAGGGGATCCATTCGCCGTGCTGCCAGCAGAACCCGGATTCGACTTCGGGGAGGCAGACGGGCGGATCGTCGTGTCTGATGCCGAGGAGCGGATAGATGAACTCGTCGGCCTTGACTTTTGCCATCGTGAGGAAAGAAGCCATGTGGTTGATGGCCACGGAATCGAACGCATAGACGTTCAGGCGGTCGCTTTCGCCCTCGGCCGCTCCGGGGAAGCGGGCGAACTGGACGACGCAGTCCTGGGGGACCTGCAGCATGTGGAGCGGGAGCTCGAATTCGAGGGCGTTCTTCTGAGCGCGCACGTTGAGCGGCGCACCGGGGCAGGTGAAGAAGGTCCCGGACTCCATGGATCCCGTGAGGATCATGCAGCCCGAGATCTGGCCGCCGTTGTCTTCAAGTGCCTTGCGGAGGGCGCCGGAATCGATGCCCTGTTCGCAAGGAACAGTGTTCCAGCTTACGATGCGATATTTCTGACCGTGTTTGCGAAATTTGCAAACCCGCATCGCCGCAGGCGAGAATGATACGATCTGATACACAAGCCTGCTTGAGATACGCATCGTTGTCTGTCCTTACTGTTTATGTTGATTGGTCGTGATTGACTTGTTTGATGACCGGCGCTTGATACGGGGCGGATCCCCGGATCACTTCGCCTCGTTGAGCTTGGCCTGAAGCGCGCGCATTCTCGTGCGATACTCGTCGATATCGGTCTGGCGGAACTTCTGGGCTTCCTTGTATTCCTCCGGGAACTTTTCCTGGATCTGACGGATCACGTTGGTGCCGGTGCGCGTCGCGCTCTGCGTGGCGCGGGCCGCGGGCTGCTGGGCGCCCATGGCGCCGCCGAAGCCGCCCTGCATGCCGCGTCCGGCAGCCGGATTCAGCGAAATGTTGTTCTTCTGGGCGAGCTCGTTGAAGGAGCGCATCGCCGTGGCGGAATCGGTCTTGTCGGTTTCGAGGAGCTTGTCGATCTCGTCTTTTTCCTTGGCGAGGAATTCGAGCGTCCTGGCCTTCTGCTGTTCGTCCGTTTCGGGGAGTTCGACCTCGGCCTTCTTCGCGAGTTCCGCGAGCTTGGCGTTGGCGTCGTCGATGGACTTGCGGATCTTGGCGTAGGCGTCTTTGTCCTTCTCTTCGATCTGCTTCAGCGCCTGTTCGCGCGGAGTCTCGGCTTTGAGACGGTCGATGGTCTGCTGGAGCTGGCCGTTTCTGCCGCCCATTCTGCCGCCCATCATGCCGCCCATATCGCCCATGCCGGGCATACCGCCCTGCATGCCGCCGAAACCGCCCATGCCGCCTGCACCGGGACCGCCTGCGGCACCGCCGCCGAAGCCGCCCATGCCGCCGAA
>JBGUKB010000130.1:0-4685 GCA_045114235.1 Victivallales bacterium | reverse complement strand
GTCCGGAAAAATTTCATTCGAGTAAAATCTTAACTTCAGGAGAATAGAAAAAAATGAAGAAAACAATCTGGATGGCGTTGATCATGCTGTCCGGGGTGATCGTTTCCGCCGCTCAGCCGAAATTCACCCAGAAAGAATTGGCCTACCTGCCGGCAACGGCTCAGGTTGCACTGTTCAAGGCGGGGATCATCACGCCGTCGGATGTGCTGGAAGCCCAGATCGCGCAAGTGCAAAAATACAACGGCTCCTACAATACCGAACGTCGCGACCTGGAAAAGGAATTGAACACCTTCAATGCTGGTAAGATCAATGCCATCTGCTTCGATCGTTTCGCCGAAGCGCGTCAGGCCGCAAAAGCGGCGACAGAACGCTACCGCAACGGCACCGCCCGCCGTCTGGAAGGCGTGACCGTCGGAGTCAAGAACGAAAACAGCGTGACCGGATGGCGGGTCGATATGGGTTCGCTGGTTCTGAAAGACATTCCGCCCTGCGAAGAGGACTGCCCCCTGATCGAACGTCTGAAAAACGAGGGAGCGATCCTCGTTTTCTCCACGACCGTTCCCGAGCTTTATGTGAGCTGCATGACCTGGAGCCGTCTGTACGGCGTCACCAGAAATCCGTGGAATCTCGCCTTTGGCGTGGGAGGCTCCTCCGGCGGCAGCGGCGCGGCTTTGGCTGCCGGGTTCTGCACGATCGCCACGGGCTCCGACATGGGCGGTTCCATCCGACTCCCGGCGTCCATGAACGGCGTCTACGGATTCAAACCTCCGTTCGGGCGCGTCCCCACCTCGGAGATCGCTTATGAAACGCTTGGTCCCCTGACCCGCACGTTCGACGATCTGGTCCTGATGCAGGACATCATTGCCGGCCCCCATCCGAGGAACCACGCGACGCTCCGTCCAAAGCTGGACTATCCGACGGAATACAAGCCGCTGAAAGGCTCCAAAGTCGCCGTATGCTATTTCCCGGAATGGTTGGACGGCGGCTGCGACAAGGAAGTCAACGAGGCGCTGGACAGAGTGGCGGAAGCCCTGAAAAAGACCGGAGCGGAGGTGATAAGCATTCAATCCGACTGGTCCGTTCAGGGCGGCAAACTGGCGACGTTCATCCATGGCCTGTTGTCCACCGAAATGTACGAACTCATCGACATTGCCGCCGATCACCAGGAGTTGCTCTGCCGCAACGTCAAACCATTATTCGCCGACATCAGCGCCTATAATCCCAGGGCGCTGCTCAAGGCCACCATGCTGGGTGAGGAGAGCCATGCGGATGTTCAGAAAAATGTTTTCGGCGAAGGATGCATCGCCTTGATCATGCCGACGCTGGCGACACCGTTCGTTTCCCCGGCTTTCCAGGCCACCGAGAACGATGTGGCATGGGTCAACGGCAAAGAGGTGCGCAGCAATGATATCATACTGACGCCGATCTGGAATCTGCTCAACCGCTATCCGGTGGTGGATATGCCGGTCATGCTCAGCTCCAAACGGGTGCCGATCGGGGTGCAGATCGTGGGCAACACGTTCGACGATCTGGCAGCGTTCCGGGTCGCAGCCGGATTGTCCAAGGTGCTTCCCCAGATGTTCACCGGTGATCGTTTCCCGGATTTCCGGGAGCAGAAATAAGTTCCGCTATGACACACTTTGCCGCTGAATAAAGCGTAAGCGCATGATTCACTCAAAACCGAGTCCTCCAAATGTGGAGGACTTTTTTCGCGTCGCGTAGGCATACACCCCTGTATTTGAGCTTGTTTTCTCTATGACATGTGTCATGCGAGCATTTGATTTTTGGGGGTTGGACGTGTATATTAAACCTGTTCACGGACTTTTTCAAGTCGCAATTTCGCAACGCATTGATCAAAAAGTCTTTTTCGAAATATATTGAAATCCATGTTTTTTTCTGGAACATGGAAAGGTCGGCATTCTGGAATTCAGAGGGATGTAACAAATGAAATCGGAAAAACACGTCAGCAGTTATGTAGAAAACGTTATTGACCTGATTGGCGATACCCCGCTGATCTCCCTGAAGGAATCAACGGGATATAACATTTTTGCCAAGGCCGAGTTCCTGAATCCGGGCGGCAGCATCAAGGATCGTATCGCCCTGGGGATGCTGCGCGACGCCGAGGAAAAAGGCTTGCTGAAAAAAGGAATGACGATTATCGAACCTACTAGCGGCAACACCGGGATCGGGCTGGCGTTCTGCGGTCCCCGGATGGGCTACAGGGTGATCATCGTTATGCCGGAAAATATGAGTGAGGAACGAAAGAAGATCATCCGTGCGCTGGGGGCGGAGCTTGTTCTCACGCCGGCGGAGGAAAGCATCGCCGGAGCGGTTTGGGAGGCGGAACGCCTTGCGGCCTCGTCGGACGGATATTTCATGCCGCAGCAGTTTGAAAATCCCGCCAACCCGGAGACGCATTACCGGAGTACGGCGGTCGAACTCTGCCGTCAGATCGGCAGGAAGATCGACGTGTTCGTGTCCGGCATCGGGAGCGGCGGAACCCTCCAGGGAATTGCAAAATACCTTCTGGAGCAGAACCCCGAATGCAGGATCTGTGCCGCTGAGCCCAAGAATGTTTCCGTACTTCTGGGACAGGAGCCGGGGCTTCATCAGATTCAGGGGATCGGCGACGGATTTATCCCGAAGGTGCTGGATGTGGACTGCATCACGGACATCGTGGAGGTGTCCGACGAGGATGCCATCGACACTGCACGGAATCTGGCACGCGTGCAGGGGCTTCTGGTCGGCACGTCTTCCGGCGCCAACATCTTTGCCGCGCAGAAAATGCTTGAGAAAGTTGGCGCGGAAAAGGTTGTCGCCACCGTGCTTCCCGACAGGATGGAACGCTATTTCAGCACATCCCTGATTTGATTTCCCGGATGGATTCCCCATAAAAGGAGAAAGGAAGGGAAGCCTTCCCTCGTGACAGAGAAAAGCGTCATCGGAACCAGTGCTCCGATGACGCGAATTCGTTCTCTTATTCCCGAGCGCGGACTCTTTCCGTTCCGCGCTCGATGAACTGCGGTCACTCGAACATTTTCGGGAGGCCGTTGTAAAGAGTGTTCATGATGGTGGTATTGTCATGCCCGCTCTTTTCAGAGATAGCCAGATAAAGGTTGCCGTCTTTGAAGTTATCGCAATACTTGAAGATATCGGGATAGTTCTTCATCGCATCGATCTGGGGAGTCAGGTTGCGGTTTGCCATATCACTGGTGCTGCCGCAGCCGGAGTAGATCCGGAAATCCGTGGGCTTATAGCCGGTCTGGGTGAAGGTTTCCGCAAGGTATTTGGCCGCTCCTACACCTTGGAACTGTCCTGCGATCCAGCTGTCGCCGCTGATCGGGATGTAGCAGCCGATCTGATCGATGCAGTGATCGAAGACCGCCCACGTCGTGACGCCGCCCAGGGAGAACCCGCCGAAAGCGCGATGCCATTTTGAAGCATGGATTCCTTCCGCGGTGACATCCTTTGCGTAGGTGTGATACTGCTTTTCCACTGCGGGAATCAGGTCCTTGACGAGTTCAGCGTGAAAATCAAGGGCGTCTACGTTGCCGAGGGTCGGCGTAACAACGATGAGAGGCTTGATATCTCCCTTGGCAATCATGTTGTCGAACGTATTTTTAAGCGGAGTATTCTGCCCCTCTCCACGGAAGAAAGTCGATTCATTTCCGCCTGCGCCATGCATCAGATACAGGATGTTGTATTGCGTTTTGGCGTCTTTTTCATCATACCCATAGGGGAGATAGACAAGACAGGTCTTTTCAAACTCTGCGCTGCCGGCGGTCTTATTATCACGCGTCTTATACTTGAAGGACACGATCTTGCCGGCTTTCTCGTTGGGTCTGGTATACTCCTGCGGCATATCCTTGAACTTATTGTCCGGGAACTCGGTCCGGGCAGAGGCGATGGACTCCATCTTTTCTCTCTTTTCGGGCTTCACTTCACGCGCCTGGCCGCCGCCCATGCCGCCCATTCTGGGCATTCCGCCCTGGCCGCCGCCAAAGCCGCCCATACGGGGCATTCCGCCCTGGCCGCCACCCATGCCGCCCATCGGGGGCATACCGCCCTGGCCGCCGCCCATGCCGCCCATCGGGGGCATACCGCCCTGGCCGCCACCGAAGCCGCCGAAACCGCCCATGCCGCCAGCAGGAGCACCACTAGCGCCGGGAGCACCGCCGGCAGGACGCTGACCACCCATGCCGCCGCCGAAGCCGCCCATACCACCAGCGGGAGCACCGCCACCGAAGCCGCCCATACCACCGGGCATACCGCCCATGCCGCCGAAGCCGCCCATCGCGGGAGCGCCGCCAGCGGGTGCGCCACCGGCAGGTGCGCCGCCAGCGGGAGCCTGTGCAGAGAGTGAAGTTGCGAGGAAGATGATCCCTGCAAGAATTGAGCAGGTCATCACGGTCGATTGCACATAACGATTCATGTGAACTCCATTATTGAGGTTAAGAGGGAAAAAGATTGATGAACATCTTTGTGTATGATGAACATACACCCGCACAAGCGAAAAAGCAAGCCGGAAAAGAATTATTTTCGGGATTTCCTTCGGCTTGCATCGAATCCATGTAGATTATCAGCCCCCGGAACCATCGTGAAGTGCACCCCAAAAGTTGGACACAACCTATGAGGTGCATTTTTTATGCCCAACACACAAAAAAATCGTCGTCGGTATGATGCAG
>JBGUKB010000129.1:0-4627 GCA_045114235.1 Victivallales bacterium | reverse complement strand
CGAGAACAACGCCGAGTTCGCGCTCGGCATGCTGCTTTCCTCGAAGAAACAGCGCGAGATGCAGGTCATCCGCGTGAAGGCTCTGCTTGAAAAGTTCGTGCCCGAATCCGTCAAAACCGCGCTTCAGGCATGGCTCGATGCGTTCGATGATTTCGACGCCTCGCGCACCGCGACCGACGCCCTCTGCGACGCGCTCGAATCCGCCCGCGCTGAACTCGCGTCCGACAAGGAGGTTTCCGAGCTCGTCGAAGGCATCCTCCTGCACCGCGACCAGCTCGCCAAAAAGACGTTCTGGATGTACGGCGGCGACGGCTGGGCGTACGACATCGGGTTCGGCGGTCTCGACCACGTGATCGCGAGCGGCGAGAACATCAACGCCTTGATCGTGGACACCGAGGTCTACTCGAACACCGGCGGGCAGTCCTCCAAGGCCACGCAGATCGGCGCCGTGGCGCAGTTCGCCAGCTCCGGCAAGCGCAGCCCGAAGAAGGACCTCGGACGCATCTTCATGACCTACGGCAACGTCTACGTCGCGTCCATCGCGATGGGCGCGGACCCGAACCAGCTCATGAAGGCGCTCCAGGAGGCCGAGGCGTTCCCCGGACCGTCCGTCGTGATCGCCTACGCACCCTGCATGACCCACGGTCTGAAGTGCGGCATGTGCAACGTCCAGCAGGAGATGAAGGACGCCGTCGATGCCGGGTACTGGTTCCTTTACCGCTACAACCCGTCGAAGGAGAAGCCGTTCACGCTCGATTCGCCGGCCCCGACCAAGGATTACCGCGACTTCCTCAAGGGCGAAGTCCGCTTCGCCGCGCTCGAACGTACCTTCCCCGAGAACGCCGCCACGCTCTTCGAGACCGGCAGAAAACTCGCCGCGATGAAGTACGCCGAGTACAAGAAGCTCGAAGACAACCAGTGATCTGAGCTCCGCAGCTGGAGGGGGATAGCTTGATTATCAACACGGGCGGGCGGACCGATACGGTCCAGTATTTCTCGGACTGGTTGCTGAACCGGTTCGCGGAGGGCTACGCGCTGTCCCGGAATCCGCTTTTCCCGGACAAGGTCACGCGCTGGGAGCTGGATCCCGAGGTCGTCGACTGCGTGGTGTTCTGCTCGAAGAACTACCGCCCGATCCTGCCGCGCATCCGCGAGATCACGGACCGGTTCCGCACGTACTGCTTCTACACGAGCACGGCGTACGGCCGCGACGTGGAGCCGGGCGTGCCGGGCATCGACGAAAGCATGGAGACGCTCGCCGAACTCGCCGCGATCGTCGGGCGGGAACGCGTCGCGTGGCGCTACGACCCCGTCCTGCTCACACAGACGTACACCATCGAACGCCACAAGGAGACGTTCGCGCGCATGGCGGAACACCTCGCGCCGCACATCGACCGATGCGTCTTCAGTTTCGTGGAGATGTATAAGAAGGTCGAGGCGAACATGCCGGAGCTGGTCCCGCTGAACGACGCCTACCGGAACGAGCTTGCGGAATCCCTCGGCACGACCGCCGCGCGGTTCGGATTCCCGATCCAGACCTGCGGCACGGACGGCGATTACACGCGCTTCGGCATCGCCTCCTCCGGCTGCATGACGCTCGACATCCTCGGGCGTGCCAACGGCGTCACCTTCCGCAAGCTCAAGCACAAGGGCATCCGCGCAGGCTGCCACTGCATCGAAACGCACGACATCGGCGCGTACGACACCTGCCTCAACGGCTGCAAGTACTGTTACGCAAACCAGAACCCGCGCAAGGCGTTCGAGAACTTCAGATACCACGATCCGAAGTCCCCGCTTCTGCTCGGCCATCTCAAGCCCGGCGACACCGTCACCACCGGCGCGCAGAAGTCCTTCCTCGCGGCTGCTTCCGCTCGCCGGGGACAGGATCGCTCCGCTCACCCCGACCTGTTCTGACGGACATCGCTTCTCTTTTTTTGCTCAGCATATCGTGTCTGTTTTTTTCGTGCATTCGTCAATCACAAAAACAAGTGCAAGGCTTTCGGCTTTTGAGGAGGAAGAGCGTTTTGTCGTCAAATCCGGGCTTTTTTCCGCTTTTTTTCCGTTCCGGACTTGATTTCTCCGGCAAAAGATGTATAGTAATAAATCTCACAGAGAATTGCCTGCGGGTATAGTTCAACGGTAGAACATTAGCCTTCCAAGCTAATTGTGAGGGTTCGATTCCCTCTACCCGCTCCACGTGCAGTTTTCCTTCTGGTGGGGTTGCAGAGCGGTCAAATGCAGTAGACTGTAAATCTACCGGCCATGCCTTCGGAGGTCCGAATCCTCCCCCCACCACCATTTCGATCTTCAGGATCCGCATTCCGGTGCGGATCTTTTTTTTTCGGAGGGGATATTCAACCGGATGCGGAAATACAGAGATATCCTGTACGGACACAGGCGGAATCCAAACGTAAACCACGATGAGCGGGAACGGCGCGTCCCGGAACGGACTATTCTTCCAGGTCGTCTTCCTCTTCCCAGGCCGCCAGGACACGCGCAAGCGAGAAGGCGAGGATACTGAGAACACAGCAGACCAGGGATGCCGCCCAGAAAAAACTCAGGGAAAGGCCGGAATCGATCAGCTCAAGATAGATCAGGACCAGCACCATCGGAAACCCGATGATGGCGAGGATCGCGGAAATAATATAAAGAGGGACCTTGATTTTCATGAACGCCGATTCCTTCCAGGGCAGAATGCGTCAAGCAGTTCTTTTCAAACTAGTTGCCACTACTATATCACCTTTTTTTGCGATGTCAAGTCCTCGACAGAAAAAACAAGGAACGTTGCTTATCCGATCCTGTTTTGACACGCCCATATTTTAGCCAAATCCGGCGGGATTGTCATGCATCGGAACCACATTCATAGAAAAAAGACCAAAAAAAACATGATTTCAGGTTGATTTTATGCGGATATCGTGATATAGTTCGGTGTATTTGTTTTATTGAAAAAGAAACCATCGCCCCATGATCGGACATCCAGGCACAGAATTGAACTCGAAACTGCCGCTGAACGCGCGGACTGCGCGCATCGCTTCAGGCGGCGGTCTCGCCGCATGTTCCCGCAGGAGACAGGAAAAGGCAAAAGTCTCCGGAGCATCCGTTGTGTCCGGCGAGCTCGACGCCGTGGAACGCCGCGCCGGAGAAACGCATCCGTCCCGTGCCCAGACCTGAACTTGACAACCCAACATAACGTTAACCATATTATCAAAACATCCCACAAGGAGAAAACCATGAGCAGTCAACTGACGATCGGACTCGATTTCGGTTCCGACAGCGTAAGAGCCGTGCTGGTCGACGTGGAAAACGGCGAGATCCTCGCCTCCTGCGTCCAGAACTACCCCCGCTGGAGCGAAGGCAAATATTGCGACGCTCCGAACAACCAGTTCCGCCAGCACCCGCTGGACTACCTGGAAAGCCTGGAAGTCGTCGTCAAGGGCGTCATGCAGGGAATCGAGAAGGAACGCGTGATCGGCATCGGCGTCGACACTACCGGCTCCACCCCGTGCGCGGTCAACAAGGAAGGCATCCCGCTGTCCATGCTGCCGGAGTTCGCCGACGACCCGAACGCCATGTTCATCCTCTGGAAAGACCATACCGCCATTTTCGAGGCGGACGAGATCAACGCCTACGCCAAATCGCACGGCGGCACCGACTACACCATGTACGAGGGCGGCATCTATTCCAGCGAATGGTTCTTCGCGAAGATCCTGCACACCCTCCGCATGAGCGAATCCGTCCGCAAGGCGGCGTTCAGCTGGGTGGAACACTGCGACTGGATCCCCGCCGAGCTCACCGGCAACATCGACCCGCTGAAGATGGCGCGCAGCCGCTGCGCCGCCGGCCACAAGGCCATGTGGCACGAGAGCTGGGGCGGACTTCCGCCGGAGGAATTCTTTGCCGGGCTCGATCCCATGCTCGCCGGACTCCGCGACCGCCTGTTCAAGGATACCGTGACCGGCGACAAGCCCGCGGGCAAGCTCTCCCAGAAGTGGGCTGACCGCCTCGGCCTCACCACGAACGTCGTGGTCGCCGCAGGCGCGTTCGACTGCCATTTCGGCGCGGTCGGCGCCCAGATCCACGCCTACGACCTGGTGAAGGTCTGCGGCACCAGCACCTGCGACATCCTCGTGGCGCCCCAGGTCAATTCCTGCATCCCCGGCATCTGCGGCCAGGTGGACGGCTCCGTGATCCCCGGCATGATCGGCCTCGAAGCCGGACAGTCCGCGTTCGGCGACGTCTACGCGTGGTTCAAGCGTCTCCTCTCCTACGCCGGCGACATCAAGATCGCCGTGCTTGAGAAGGAAGCCGCCACCATCCCGGTCGGCACCACCGGCGTCCTCGCGCTCGACTGGTTCAACGGCCGCCGCACCCCGAACGCCAATCAGAAGCTCACCGGCGCGATCTGCGGCCTCAACCTCGGCACGACCGCCCCGATGGTCTACCGCGCCCTCGCCGAAAGCACGGTCTACGGCGCACGCGCCATCATCGACCACTTCAAGGCGCAGAGCATTCCGATCCGCAACGTCATCATGACCGGCGGCATCAGCCGCAAGTCCCCGTTCATCATGCAGATGTGCGCCGACGTCTTCAACCTCCCGATCAAGATCGCCGCCTGCGACCAGACCTG
>JBGUKB010000128.1:0-47751 GCA_045114235.1 Victivallales bacterium | reverse complement strand
TTCAGGCGGGTGAGCAGCAGGGCGTAGGGGACCTTCACGCTGCCGCCGGGGACGTCGACGGAGACGCAGCAGTCGCCGAGGATGGGCTCGGCCTCGCGGACGACCTCGATCAGCTTCTGGAGCTTGCCGAACTTCGTGCGGAGTTCATGATCGAACACATAGGGCTTGTGGCACTTCGGGCACAGCACCTGGATATTGCTTTCGGAGCAGTCCTGGAGGCTGAACTGCACCACGCCGTCGCAGCCTTCTTCGGCGCAAATAAAATCGACCTTTGCCTGGCCGTTCTTACTGGTTTTGTCTTCCGGCATTTTGGATTCCTTGCGGTTGATTCGTGTGGGGGATTGAAAATCTTATCTTATAATATAGCACGCCTTTCCCATTTATGAAAGCTATTTTTTAGAAAAAGGTGCATTTTTCCAGTTTTTTCGACGTTCCGGCGTTTTTGAAAATGTAAGGCCAAGAAAATATATGAATATTTTTGTTTTCAGGTTTGATTTTTGTGTGGGAGTGGTGTAACTTAACATTTGAAACGGATAACATCTTGCTTCCGACAATATACGCCCCCATATATGCCATCAAAAATGAGGTCAAATTATGGAAATCAAAATCGAATGCCCCTGGTGCAAGCAGCATTATTCTGTTGAAGAATCGTTCATTGGGCAAAACGTCGAATGTTCCGTTTGCAACAAACAGTTTGAAGTCAAAAAACCAAATGGTTCTGTTTTATCTTCAAATAACAGCATGGCGGGTATTTCCTCTATGCAGAAAGACTCTTCCCAGAGGACTGCGACTGTCAACGGAGGGAAACCCAATAATAAAAAAGCCA
This sequence comes from Victivallales bacterium, assembly GCA_045114235.1. Lineage (GTDB taxonomy): Bacteria > Verrucomicrobiota > Lentisphaeria > Victivallales > UBA1829 > UBA1732. Next base: position 46,925 of record JBGUKB010000128.1, on the reverse strand, counting down.
TATGGATTGGATCTCTTGCAGTCATTATTCTCTTGGTTCTGTGTGGTATTGGAACCTTGGGGGTTCTGCATAACAAGCATAGTGCCTTTGCTAAAAGTATTGAAGAAGACCAAGGACGTGGTTTTTATTATGTTGACAAAGGGAAAACCTTGATGGGAGCCCCGAAAGATGTTGCCGGTTATGATATTCCATATGGAGTCACTGCTATAGATGATTCCGCTTTCAAAAATTGCAAATCTCTGAAGAGCGTCACGATTCCAGATAGCGTCACCAGCATCGGGAAGGAAGCATTTTACAACTGCACGTCTCTGACCGGTATCACGATTCCAAATGGTATTAAGAAAATTGAGAAAAAAGCTTTTTCTGGTTGTTCTTCTTTGAGCAGCATCACGATGCCGGACAGTGTTATAAAAATTGAAGAAGAAGCTTTTTCCAATTGTTCCTCGCTGAAGGATGTCATGATTCCGTCGAGTGTGACAGGCATCGGCAACAAGGCGTTTTTTAACTGTTTTTCTTTATCTAACGTAACGATTTCGATGGGAGTGATTTTTATCTGGGATGAAGCTTTTTCCAACTGTTCCTCTCTGAAGAGTGTCACGATTCCATCAAGCGTAACAACTATTGGACGAAATGTTTTTCTTGGTACTGGATGTGAAGCACAGATAAAACGGGATTATCCGCATTTGTTCAAATGAATAGTGTCTGTATAAAAGAAATGCTGCTATTAATACAATAGGACACCCTCATTCAGGGCAAATAGCGTTATTATAGAAATCCTGACCTCTGTATTCAACGATGAAGAAAAGCAAGGTATTCAGCACCGCCACTGCTCCCAGATCGTGGCAATACTGATATACCAAATCGAGGATAGCATCCTGCCGTACCTGTTTAAGGAATTCGTCGTAAGGCGGTTTTCCCCAGATTCGGTTCTTCATCCAATTGAGTTTGAAAATATTCATGCACGTCAGGCGATTGAACTGCTCCTCGGATATTTCGCCAATACGGATGTTGGCAAGTTTTCTGGACCCGATCGCCGATTTGTACCCCTTTAACCGCGTTTTCCCAAAGAGAATGTCAAGAGAAACAAACCTGTCTTTATAGTCTTTATCGAAATAATCGTCGCAATCCCTGTAAGACTCCATCATCGGATAGTTCACATATAGCTTGCCATGCTCCGTCTCGTTATTGAAGAACTCCAGCATATCCTTCAGTTCGGCAATATTATTTTTTACGACCGCCATGGAATTAGCGGCTTTTTTTGAACAGTGATGCAGTTCGCTGTCGAACACGAGATAAACGGAAGAAAATGGACGATCAATAATCAGAAGTTCTTTTTTTATTCTTTCGATTTCATGTTGCCTGTCTCTGTTGAATTCGAGGTCCTCCAGTTTAGTCAACCGTGAACTGAGGCGCTCCCGCAGAACCATTATCAAATCGCTGAACCCTTCATCCTGTTTTAATTGTCTGTACAGGCTGTGGATATTGGTACAAACAGACGATATTTCGCAGCGGAGACCATATACTTTCTCTATCCGCCTTATTATATCGGGTTCCAGCCGTTTGCCCTCGACCACAAACAATATGTTCTCCTGCTTATTCACTCCGCAAATGCCCCGCCAATATACATTTTTTCAAGGTTATGTGCTTCGCGGAGTTCGCGTTCAGTTGATTTCTTGAGACTTTTTATCTGCTTGTCCGTCAGGATAAAACAGCAATCTGGACGAGTGAATTGATTTTGCATCAAATAAGTATTATGTGTAGTCAGGATTGATTGAAATTCGCGGGAAGCATTCAACTCATCGACTACCGTAGCAGCAACTTCATAATGGTAAAAAGCATCAAACTCATCAATGAAAAGGAGAGAAAACATGTTTTTTCCTTTAACCATCCAATCAAAGAACAACCAAAGCGCTTTCGTTCCTGATGATGCGATAGTTGCAAAAAGAGCTTTGTTTTTTCGGTGATTGAAGTAGGCATAAAGGGCATGCCCTCCTCCTCCATCTTCTTCAAAACCTAAATCGTACTGAAGACCGCACTTCGCAAGAAAATCTTGAAAACGAGAAAGCTGATTGCTTTCAAAAAGCATTTGATCCAATGTCATGATTCCGTTAATCAGTCCGCTGTATCCAGCTCCATCTGAAAGGCTTCGAAACCAAAGCATTCCATCGCAAAACTTCATCAACCGAGTCAAAATGGAAGAGGAATCACTCGGAGTGTTCCGATAGATGTATTTCAAGACGGATAATCTATTATCAGGAAGCCTAGTATCCAGATTGCCGCATAGTTCTTTGTCAACGAACTGTTTTTTAGGTTTTCCATAATGGTAATCAAGAAGCGTGTTTCCATCAACAATCAGCTTTTCAAACACGAGACTCTGCACATCAATCTTCTCATACTCATACACGACTTCTTTCATGTCAAAAGAAAAGGTATATTGAAAATAAACATGTTTTTTTCTTGAATTTAAATTGGTATAATATTTTATAAATCTAAAAGGAAAATATTGTTTGTCAGTCAGATGTTGAACTAAATCGAAAATGGCAAATCCCAAAGATGTTTTTCCCGTCCCATTTTTTCCAAATACTAATGCCTTGTTGACAATGCCGTCTTTAACTAGATTTGGGTTAAAGGAATAGTCAGCAGAAGACAAATCGAATGTCAGCTCATCAAAGCATTTGTAATTCTTTACCACGATTTTTTTCAGCATAATGCACCTTGCCACAGAGATTGTTAATATCGTTTACAGTAATATAACAGCAAAAACAATAATGTCAAGCCATACCGTAAAAAAAATACGGAGTCGCCTTATTTTTCCGGGACGCAGTGGCTCCTCTGTAGCAGTGTGCGGCTAACACTCGCGCACAAGAAAAGCTTCAGAGACAAAAAAGCCGGACCGATGTTTCGCGACCCAACAAAGGTTTTTGGGATGAATTTTGATTTCAGCTCATTTTAACTTCATCAGCCGGATTTTTGTGATTTGAGGCGAGGATTTCCCGTTCGCGCCGGAGAACACGAGTTTCGCCGTGCCGTCGGCGGCGATGGCATCGGCGGGGATCGGGATCGTCTTCTCGACGCTCTGTCCGCGCTCGGTGTTCACGTCCTCGGAGAAGATTTCCCTGCCGCCAAACGTAATTTTGAGCGCAGTGTTGCGGCCGGACATCGTCACGGTCAGCTCAAGCGGTTCCTCTTTCGGCAGGTTCGAGACGGTGTATTCAAACGAGGTCCCGGCGGGCGCGAAACGGAACCGGCGGCCGTCCATTCCGGCGCGGGCCTGCGTGTTCCCGGGCACGACCTTGTGGTCGAGTTCGGACTGCTGGTAGCCGGGCGTGATCTCGTCGACGAGGCGGCGGCTGTTGCCCATTTCGAGGCGGACGCGGCTGATGACGTCGGATCCCTCGGCGTCCCACTGCGCCCTGCTGAACCGGTTGAAATACACCGCGTAATGCTCGTCCATGATGTCCATGAGCGGACGGAATTCGAGGTCCTTCGGGAAGATCAGGCCGTTGGATTTGAAGTGCGCGAAGCCGTCGGCGGGCGTGAGCTTCGACAGCAGTTCCTGCACGTTCTCCGCCACCATCACGGGCGGCGTCTCGTAGCTCTGGCCATCGTTGCGCCACGCGCGTGCTCCGGGATTCGCCGGATCGGGCGGCACGACACCCGCGAGCACGAAGGGTCCGTACATGAGGCAAATCGGATCGCCGGGCTTGTCGGTCATGGGCACGGCGCGCAGGCTGAAATCGAACCCAATGCTCACGGTGTCCTCGTTCTTCCACTTGCGGTTGATCGCGATGTAGCCGTCCTTGCCCGCCTCGGCGGAAACGGGCTCGCCGTTCACCTTCAGCGTCATATTCGGGCTCCAGTACGGCTTGCGGATCTTCAGTGTGAAACCGGCTCCGCGGGGATCCTGCAGGACCTTGACCGTCACATCTTTGGAATACGGGAAACCGCCGGAGACAGACAGCCATTTCCGGGGAGTCATGTCATATTTTTTGTAAATGCCTTCGCCCGGAGGATAAGCGCCGATCAAAGTCGCCCACTGGACTCCGTCGAGACCGATCTCCGCGTCCCAGAACTGATTGAGATACAGCTCGCCTTTCTTTCCCGCGGCGACCAGCTCGCCGTAGCGTCCCGGGTTTTCAAGTCCGGTGCCGACGCAGCACGTCCAGACGTGTTCGCTGGAGGAGAAGTTCTTCACGGCGACGGACGCGAGCGGCTGGAAGTAGCAGTACGCGCCCTCGCGGTCGGTGCGGATCACGGACGCCACATGGTTCAACGTGGCGCGTTCGGCGAAGTCCATGACGGAGGCTTTCGGCTCCCACTCGAAGACGAGGCGGGCGAGCTTCAGCATGTTGTAGCAGTTGCAGGATTCGGTCGTGTGGCTGGAAAGGTGCTTCGCGTCTTCGCCGACCGGGAAGAAATACTCGCCGTCGCCGTGTCCGCCCGTGGCGTAGCTGCGGTGGTTCGCCACGCGGTCGAAGAAGAACTCGGCGATGTCCCGGTATTTCTTGTCGCCCGTGAGCTCGTAGATGCGGCCCATGCCGGTCATTTCCGGGATCATGGTGTTGCCGTGGCGTCCGGTCAGGATGTCCTGCTTCCGGCTCAGCGGATCCATGAGCGCCTCATGGTAGAAATGCTTCTGCGCGCATTCGAGGTACTTCATGTTGTTCGTGATGGGCGTAAGGTCGGCAAGCACCTCGTCCATGCCGCCGAACTCGCAGGAGAGCATGCGCTGGTTGTTTTCCGGCGTGAGAGGAGAGACACACGAGATCACGAAGTCACCGAGCTTGACATACGATGCGCGCGCTTTCAGGTACAGCTGGAAATCGGCTTTCCGGACCGCGTCCGAGAGACAAATGTCGCGCAAGCCCGCCATAAGCTTGTGCAGGGAATAGAACGGCGACCAGATGCCGTTCAGTTTGAACGGCTGCGCATCGACTTTGTTCTCGCGGAGCTGGGTGAACGTCTTTTTCGGGACGGGGAACGCGTAACCGTCCGGGTCCGCATCCTGCATCTTCGCGATCTCGTCCACGACGTACTTGATCTGCTTCAGCGCCTGCGGGTCCTTCGTAAGCTCGTACACATAAGCGAGCGCGGAGAGGTAATGCCCCATGGCGTGCCCGGAGAGTTCGCCGTCCTCCCAACCGTCGTAGCGGTCGGCCTTCTTCGGCAGGCCGGCCTGGATGCGGAACGGTTCCAGCAGGCGGTCCGGCTTGATCGTGTACGCGATGTAGTGGTTGTTGATCTTCTGGCGTTCGGCGAGCGGGCCGCCCGTGAGCGTGACAAATCCGGCGGGGAGGCACGCGACCTCTTTCCCTGTTTCCATGTAGAACAGATCCGTCCCCGGATCAGGATACGGGAATGGAGAGCGCTCTATCTCGGCGGCTTCACAGACGAACCCGGCGTAGACAAGCGCGACGGCGGACAGAACGAGACAGCTTCTTTTCATGCGGCATCCTCACACGATAATTCAGGCGTATTCGCATACGCCCGGACTGATTGATTATGAACAAAAACACGCGATACTATAGCGCATGAAACGACCGAATGCAAGACCCCCGCGGCGGTTTTCCCGTTTTTTCTTTTCCGGTCCGTACGACCGCCGGAAAGACAAAGAAATAACTTTTTTGGGGAGGCGTCTTTGGAACATATTTGCATTTTCCGTTGTCTAATGCTATAATATTAAGATTCATTTTGTTTTTGCAAACAACCGCAATGGAGGACTTGATCCATGAAGCATTTCGAACTGATACTCGCCGCCGCGCTCTGCGGATCGGTCTGCGCCGGAATGGCCCTGAACGCCGCCGACGCAAAGCCCGCCAAAGAGGCGGAGAAGAAGGCCGAAAAGGAGGAGAAATCCGCCTGGCTGACCGACCTCGAGGCCGCGAAGAAGCAGGCCGCCGAAGAAAAGAAGCCGATCCTGATGTTCTTCACCGGGTCCGACTGGTGCGGCTGGTGCATGAAGCTCCATGAGGACGTCCTCGACAAGGACGAATTCAAGGATTTCGCGAAGGAAAACGTGATCCTGCTCGAGCTCGACTTCCCGAACTCCAAGCCGCAGTCCGACGCGCTCAAGAAACAGAACAAGAAGCTCGGCGACAAGTTCGACGTCGACGGCTATCCGACCATGGTTCTGGTCGCCTCCGACGGCGAAAAGGAGATCACCCGTTCGGTCGGCTACAACAAAGAGCTCGTGAGCAAGCTGAAGAAAGCCGTGAAGAAGAGCGCCGCCAGCGCAAAAAAAAAATCCGGAGAAGAAACCCCTGATGAAGCTGGGGAAAAGCTCGCGTGGATGACCGACTTCGCGGCGGCGAAGAAACAGGCCGCAGCCGATAAAAAGCCGATCCTGATGTTCTTCACCGGGTCCGACTGGTGCATCTGGTGCAAACGGCTCCACGAGGACGTGCTCGACGAGGATGAATTCGCGGATTTCGCAAAAAAGCTCGTGCTGGTCGAACTCGACTTCCCGCAGGAGAAGGAGCTCCCCGCCGAACTCAAGAAACAGAACGCCGAACTCGCCGAGAAGTTCAAGGTCGACGGCTATCCCTGCACGGTCGTGCTCGCCGCCGACGGCGAAACGGTGCTCGGCAGGCTCTCCGGCTATTCCGCCGATTACATCGACAAGGTCCAGGACATCCTTGACGGCAAGGGAAAGCCCGTCACGATGGAGGAGCTCAAGAAGCAGTTCAGCTACCTGCCGGACATGCTCGTGGAATACGAAGACCTGAAGCTGACGAAGGAAGAGCTCCTGCAGGAAATCTTCGACCAGGAACCGACCTCCAGCGACTGCGCGCGCATCACGAAGGAATCCATCGGCGAGATGATCCAGGCGAACCTCGACAACGCGATCCTGCTCTACCTCGCGCAGAAGGCCGGGTTCAAGCCCTCTCCCCAGCTCGTGAAGGAATCCGTGATGAAGGAACTCGACGAGCTCCCCGCCGATCAGAGAAAGGACCTGGAGGAGGCGCTGAAGGCGCAGGGCGCGTCGCTGGATGACCAGATCGCGAAGCTCGCCGGGATCGAAGCCATCCAGAAGCAGACCGCCATGCAGCTCTTCGTGAACCAGCACGCGGAGGCCGCCGCGAAGAAGGACATCGACGAGGAAGCGCTGAAGGACCACTACGAGGCCAACCGCTCGCAGTATCCCGGCACGTACGAAGAGGAAAAGGCGAAGATCATGGACGCCCTCGTGAAGGCGAAAGCCCCGTCCAAGGCGAACGAACTCGACAAGGAGATCGCGAACATCCGCAAGACCGTCAAATACTGGAAACCGGAAGACTGACGCGCCGCATCCGCCGTCCCGCCGGACGCCCCGGAACCGAAACTTTCCCGAAAAAAGTCATGTTTCCGGTTTGAAAACGCGGGAATCGGTGCTAATGGTATATATCCGTTTTTGCGGAAGGGACCGCGGGACGCCCCGTCCGGCGGGTTCCGGAAGCAGAACCCCGGCACAACAAACAATACATACAATAACAAACGATAACTCAGCAACAGGAGTGAACATGAACATCATGAAATTCACCGGAAAAGCCGCTGCGATCTGCTTCGCGGCAGGCATCGCGGCCGCGGCGCTCAGCGCGTGCGGCGACAAGAAGACCGAAGAGCCGGCGGCGCAGCCCGGCGAACAGTCCCAGGCCCAAGCCCAGGCCGCGGAAATGCAGGACCTGAACATGACGCCCGCCACCGCGGCGGAGATCACCGAAATCCTCGCCTTCCTCCCCGATCCCGTCGCCACGGTCTACGGCGAACCCATCGCGAAGAAGGAGATCATCGACGACCTCGTCTCGCAGGAAGTCCCGCTCGAAATCTACAAGAGCATCGGCGAGGAACGCCTCCGCCAGGCCATGACCAGGCAGATCGAAAACATGGTCAAGGACAAGATCATGCTCAAGCAGGCCGAGAAGGCCGGGTTCAAGCCCTCCGCCGAATTCGTCGCCAAGGAGATGAAGGAAGAATTCGACGAGCTCCCGAAGGAAGAGCAGGAGGAGATCGAAGAGGCGCTGAAGGCGAACGGCCTCTCGCTCGAAGAGCACATGAAGAAGACCTCCGAGGACAAGGAAGTCCAGATGGCCGCCGCCCTCTCCAAGTTCGTCCACGTCGAATTCCTCGACAAGGCGAAAAAAGCGATCACCGACGAGGAGATCAAGAAGTTCTACGACGACAACGCCGACGGCTTCACGAAGCCCGAGGGCGTGACCGTCGCGCACATCCTCATCCAGCCCGACCTGACGAAGGACGACGAGGAAGCCGACAAGGAAGCCAAGGAAAAGATCGACGCCATCTACGACGAGCTCCTGAAGGATCCCGCGCAGTTCGGCAAGCTCGCGCAGGAAAAGAGCGACTGCCCCTCCGGCAAGGAGAGCGAGGGCAAGCTCCCCGCGTTCGACAAGGACGGCATGCTGCTCGAAGGCGGCGGAGCCATGGACCAGACGTTCGCCTCCGCGGCGTTCGGCATCGAAAAGGCCGGGCAGATCACGAAGCCCGTCAAGACCCAGTTCGGCTACCACATCATCAAGCTGATCGAAAAGACGCCGGAAGAAGTCACTCCGCTCGACAAGGTCAAGGAGACCATCTCCAGGCACCTCGCCGAGGACAAGGCGCGCACCGACCTCAACAAGATGATCGACGACGAGATGGAAAAATCCGTAAAGATCAACGACTTCGCCCCCGCGAAGGAAGCGCCCGCCGAGGAATAAGCTCCGTTCGGACGCAACGGCATTCATCGGGACATCCGGTCCATCCGGGTGTCCCGTTTTTATGCCGCGGGAATCCCTTTATTCTCCCCGCGCGTCTTTTTTGCGAGGGAGACGCCGCCTGACCGCGCGGACGGCACGTTCGAAGGCTTCGACCTCATCGTCCGCCGGGACGCGCCCCGAGTAGCGGATGCGTTCGTAGAGCGCGACGCATTCGGTCAGGGCGGGGTCGTCGAGCTCCTTCGCCCACGCGCCGTAGGTCTGCCACGGTTCGCGCCGGACGTCCGTTTTCCGCCAGACCGCGAGCTGGAGCGCACGCATCGTGCGCGCGAGGCGGCGGAGCTGTTGCGTCAGCGCATAGCGCCTGCGGCGCCTGTCCCGAAGGTACATCACGCCGGCGGCCGCGAGCGACAGCGGGACGATCAGCCCGAAAACGGAGCGGACGGGGTGGTTCCGGAACTGGAAAACGGTCCATCCGTACACGGCGTCCCACGCATGGATGATCGCCTGCGCCAGGTAGCCGCGCCGGAACCAGTAGACCATGTTTTCGTACTTGAACGCGATGAGGTCGCGGAAGGAGCGCCCCCACGAGTCCGCCTCGAAATCCGCCAGGATGTCGTCGATCTCCGTGCCGGGCGGCGTCGCCTCCACGAGCATCCATTTCTGCTCGTCGTCCAGCCACGCCTCGATCCACGCGTGCAGGTCGAAGTTCGTGGCATAGTAGTAGCCCGCCTGGTTGTAACGGTTGCAGACGACGCCGGCGACGTACCGGGTCGGGACGCCGTACAGGCGAAGGAGCAGCGCCGCCGAGGTCGCGAAGAGCTCGCAGTGGCCCTTCCTGTTGTAGAACAGGAACCGCATCAGCGGGCTGTAGTATTCGCCGCGCGAGGGGACGTAGTCGTCCTTCCGCAGGGAATACGTGAAGTTGTCCGAGAAGAACTGCACGACGGCGGAGACTTTCTCCTTCGGCGTCAGGTCTCCGGGATTCCGCCCGTCGAATATCTCGTCCGTGAGCACGGCGAGCTGGTCCGACAGCAGGGGCGGCAGGCGCAGGTAGTCCTGCCGCACGTCCTGCCCCGGCGCCATGTCTTCGGCAAGCGGCTCCTGGTACGCCGCGGCGGGATCCGACCGGTCGACCGTCGCGATCACGCCGGTGGACGGCACCCAGTTTTCGGCGATCAGGCCGCCGTCGCGCGTGATGGCGGCGGACTTGGCGTCGAGCGTGACCGAGGTCGCGTTCGCGGGCAGAGGCGTCACGGCGTTGCGGAAATCGGACGCAAAGCGGAATTCGAGGCGTTCGGTATCGGTATCGCCGGAGTCCTGAATAAGGAACGTCAGCACGGTGAGGTTGCGGTCCTCCTCGCGCGTGATTTCCACGATGTCCGTCGTGTTCTTGTCGTCCGCCACCCAGACGCCCCCGTAGCTCCCGTTGAACCCGCGGTACACGTTGCCGCGCAGATAGCCCGGCGCGGACGTCGCGAGCGCCCGCATGACCACCCGGACGGGCGTGTCAGCCTCGAACTGCGGCGACCGGATCGCGACCTCGCCGGGGAACGCGTTGCCCTGCCCCGGCGGAGGCGGCTGGAATATCTGCTGAAGGTGCGAACGCCAGTCGCGGAACGTCTCCTCCATCGAGGAAAAGACATTGAACGCGCAGATCCCGGCGGGCAGGAGCAGGACGACCGCCAGGACCCGCCAGCCGGATTCGATCGATCTCAGGCGGGCCGTCGAGTCGTAGCGGACGTCCGCGAGCAGCGCCATCAGCACGCCGACGCACTGCAGGACGGTGCAGACCCGGTACGTCAGGCGGTAATTCCGCAGGAGCGCCGTGGTCCCGGCGAAGTTGATGTTTTCGAGCTTGGCGGTGTTGTAGACGTCGCCGCACGCCAGCGTGGAAAGGAGGACGATCAGCAGGCACAGCGCCGACACCTCGCGCGTCCGCATGAACCAGCAGGAGATCGCCGAGGCATACAGCAGGAACGGCAGGAACTGGTGCGACCGCATCAGGTAGTCGGAAAACGTCAGGCGGTTGTCCGGTATCTTCACGAACAGGCCGGGAACGACCGCCAGAATGCCCGCCGCGAGCAGCGAGTAGATGACCGGGCGGTCCCGCAGCCGGAAACTGCGGTCCTGGAAGATCGGGAAGACGACCATCAGCGCGGTCAGGATCAGGATGTGCGGCAGGTCGTATTTCAGGGACAGCAGGAACGCCGGCGGCAGGATCAGCAGGCTCCGCGTCACGAGGCCGAGCTGGCGGCGGGCAGGCGGTTCGTATTCGAACAGCGTCTTGAGCGTCTTCATAACGGCAGGTCGCCTCCCCTCAGGACGGATTCCGGCGTGACCACGCGGAGGTCGTCCGGCAGCTCCGCGTCGGGCACGCGGTCCGCCACGAGCACGGGCACGATCTGCGAGCCGCGCCCGGTCAGACTGCCGAGAAACGCCTTTGCGGCGGCGTCCCAGCGCATCAGGATCACGAACACCGTGCCGGATTCCAGCGCGTCCTCCGCAAGCGCCACCGCCCCCTTCCCCGCGAACGCGTCGCGCGCCGACGTCGCAGCCGTGGCGAGCTCGTCCAGCAGCGGGTCGCAGTCCCGGTCCGGTTCGCCGTTCGACGGGAACCGGGCGGTCCGGCCGCCGACGGCGAGGAAATCGATGTGGTACGACGCCGAGGTCAGGGTCCCGGCGACCGACGCCGCCAGCGAGACCGCGGCCTCGAACGTCAGGTTCGTGCGGACCTTCAGCAGGGATTCCGACAGGCTGAACAGCGCGCGGAGCGTCCTTGCGGCAAGGCGGGCGCGCGGGACGTACGTGTCAAGCAGAACCGCCGCGTGGGAGACGTGTTCCTGCTGGTACTCCTTGATGATCGGGGTGCGGTAGCGCGCCGTGGCGCGCCAGTGGATCTTGCGCGGGGAATCGCCGGGGCGGTACGTGCGGCATCCGTAGAAATCCATGCTGTCGCCCGGTCGCGGCACGGACCGAGCGCTCAGGCGCGGCAGCACGCCGCCGTCGCGCGGGAAGAGATTCTTCAGTTCCCGGCTGGCGGGATGCACGATCAGCGACTCCTTGCGTCCGAAGAGGACGGAATGCTTGAAGAGATTGAACGGGAAACCGGACTCCGCAAGCCCCTGCGGAATGCTGAAGACGCCGCGCCTGAACGGCTTCAGCTCCGTCGAGAAGCGTTCCTCCGCGCGCCCCCGGACGGCGACGTATTTGAAACCCTGCACGCGGCGGAGTTCCGGCAGCTCGATGTTCGGATCGAGCAGCAGGTCTGCGGCGGGCAAACGCCGGAGGTTGCGCACGCGATAGTTCACGTCGAACGCCGTGCCGCACTTGACACGCGGCGGAAACTCGCGTTCGACCGAGAGCCGGGGGCGGAAGACCAGCCCGACCAGGAGGTCGACCGCCAGCAGCGTCAGCAGGAAAAGGAACATGGTGATCGCCGGGCTGTTCAGCGTGAACATGGAGAAGAACGCGAACATCGGGACCACGATGAAGAGCAGGCGCATCGGGCGGCTGAAGAGGCGTTCGTACCACGCCATCGCCCAGAAGAGGAGCTTGAGCGAGGGCGAACGGTAATACTTGAATACATAGCCGAGCCCGTGCGACTCGCGCATCCACTGGGGACCGTCCAGAAACCTCCGCCAGAGGTCTCCGATGAAACGCAGCGGATTCCGGCTCATATCAGGGATTCCTTTCCCGAATGGGGTTCTTGCTCAGGCTCAGACGGGGACGCGCGTCTTCTTCACGACGGCGGCGACCAGGTCCGAAGCGGAAACGCCCGCGTGGCGGCTCTTCTGGTTCAGGATCAGGCGGTGCGTCAGGACCGGCCCGGCCAGCGACGACACGTCGTCCGGCGTCACGAACGTCCGTCCGTTCAGCAGGGCGCGGGCCTGTGCGCAGCGTGCAAGGTCGAGCAAGGCGCGCGGGCTGGCGCCGAGCGAGAAACCGTTCTCCGGGTCGCGCGTGGCGGCGACGAGCGCGCGGGCGTATTCCTGCACGGACTGCTCCATGGTCACGGCGCGCACGTCTTTCTGGATCTCCATCAACTCGGCGCAGGTGATGACGGGCTCGAGGCGGTCCAGCGGGTCATCCTGCCAGCGGTCGTTCAGCATGGCGAGCTCCTCGGCGGGGTCGGGGTAGCCGAGCGAAAACTTCATGGCGAAGCGGTCCAGCTGGGCTTCCGGCAGCGGGAACGTGCCGAAATACTCCACCGGGTTCTCCGTGGCGATCACGAGGAACGGCTTCGGCAGGTCGTAGCGGACGCCCTCGATCGACACCTGGTGCTCGTTCATTGCCTCCAGCAGAGCCGACTGCGTGCGCGGCGACGCGCGGTTGATCTCGTCGCCGAGGAGGATGTTCGCGAAGACCGGGCCGGGGTAGAACTTGAACTCGCCGGACTGCTGGTTGAAGACCGAGGACCCGAGGATGTCCGACGGCATCATGTCGGACGTGAACTGGATGCGCTTGAAATCCGCCTTCACCGTCAGGGCGAGCGCCTTGGCGAGCGTGGTCTTGCCCACCCCCGGCACGTCGTCCAGCAGCACATGGCCGTTCGCCAGTACCGCGTTCAGCAGCAAATCGATCACTTCGTCTTTTCCGCGGATGACCTGTTTCAAACGGGTCCGTATCCGTCCGATCGTCTCCAGGCGGGACGTCTGTTCTTCCATACCATGCACCTCCGTAAAACTGCGGCGAAACCAAACCGGCGGCGCGGATGCCCCGGCGACACGAAAACAGCAATTATAATACCCCGTCCCGCGGATTTTTCAACCCCGAAACCGGCATTTGGCGTTTTTTCCCCTTCTTTTTTAGAAAGAAAGGTTGCATTTTCCCGTTTGGAGTCTATCTTATTAGTTACGAATCACACGTCCAACCTCGGGAATATTCATGAAAACCATCCGCAAACTTCTTGCGCCGGCTGCGCTGCTCTGCTCCGTCGTCTTCTGCTGCGGCTACCACAGCTGCGACAGCGAAGAGGTCAACTTGTACATGGACCCGGATAACTGGGAGGAAATGCAGCTGCCGCCGAAAAACGTGGTCTCCATCCACGAAGTCATCCGCCCCAAACGCGGCGACAGCATCGAACGGACCGTGGCGTCGTACTTCGGAGACGACGTGACGATCAACTCCATCCAGCTGCTCGACTCGTCCGAGATCAAGTACATCCAGCCCGTGGCGATCCCCGGAGACCAGGGGTTCTACAACCTCCGCTTCGACCTGACCGACCGCGGCCACAAGCTGTGGATCAACCTCAGCGTCCAGCACAAAGGAACCCAGCTGGCGTTCGTCATCGACGGCACCGTGTACCGCGGGTTCGTCCCACGCCAGATCGCCGACGACGCGCTCTCGGTCATCGTGGACGGCCCGTTCGACCAGGCGACCGCGCTGGCGCTTCAGAACCATTCGAAATACAACTACTTCAAAATGAGGAAATAAGCCCGATATGGGATATTGGAAACACATCCGCCGGGCGCTGCCCGCCGTCATGCTTCTCTTCACCGCCGTCTTCTGCTGCGGCGCGGGGGCGAAGGGCTGCTCCGCCGAGGACATCGACCATGCGTTCGACCCGGAGAATCTCGACATGTCCGACCGCCCGCTGGAAGGCATCATCGAGATCCAGGAGATCATCACCCTGCGCCGCGGCACCGACAAGGAGATCATGGCGCCCACGATGTTCGGCGACGACATCTGCCTGAACAAGGCGATCCTGCTGGACTCCGCCGACGTCAAGAAGATCAAGGCGATCCCGATCGAAAAGCAGCCGCCCTACTACAGCCTCGAGCTGAAGCTGACCGACCGCGGACGGCGCCACTGGATCGGGCTCAGCCTCCCGAACAGGGCCACGCACGTCGCGTTCATCATCGACGGCATCGTCTACCGCACGTTCGTCCCGCGCCTGCTCTACGACGACGTCACCGACTCCATCATCGTGGACGGCCCGTTCGACCCCGCCACCGCAAAGAAACTTGAAGACAACTCCGCCAGAAACTTTTTCCGGCTCAAATAACGGCCTATGACAACATCGAAACACACATTCCGTTTCCTTTGCACGACGTTCTGCCTTGGGGCGCTCTCCCTGCTCGCCTCGTGCGGCGGCAGCGCCTCCAGCATCCTGGACCCGCTCAACGTCGACAACAAAACCGACGTCTACAAGCCGGTCGTCGGGGAGCCCGGCGAGTTCGGCGTGGTCTCCATCCACGAGATCATCCGCCACAAGCGCGGCGCCGACAAGGAGCTCGAGGTCGGGACCATGTTCGGCGACGAGATCGTCATCGACAGGACCCCCCTGCTCGACTCCTCCGACATCATCTCCATCGAGGCCATCGCGGTCAACGACCTGCCCGGTTTCTACAAGCTCCGCCTCCACCTCACCCAGGACGGCGGGAAGGCTTGGCGCAAGCTCAGCCTCGATACAAGCGACGACACGTCGAAAACGTTCGCCTTCCTCATCGACGGCGTTTCCTACCGTACGTTCAAGCCGCGGTTCCTCTACTCCGACGTGGACACCGTGGTCGTCGACGGCCCGTTCGACGAGCCCGCCGCGCTGAACCTCGAGGCGAACGCCATCCGCAACTTCATGCACTTCTCCCAGCAATAAAGGCCTATCGGCAGAAAGGACGCCAGCCATGAAATTCCTGTCCAGCATCAAATCCGCCGCGTTCCTCCTCGCGCTTGCGGCATTCGCGCCGTCCCTCCTCGCGGTCTCCGAGACCTACATCCCCTCGAACGCGAAGTTCGCCCTCTACGTCAACGCGAACAAGGCGGTCAACTCGCCCGCGCTCCAGACGCTCCTCTTCAAGGACGGCGTCGACCTCGAAAACAACCTCAACGAAGTGGCGATGGTCAAGGAGGACCTCACCGGCGACGTCGCATTCTTCCTCACCGAGATCGACCCCGGCGACTTCGAACATTCCCTCATGGACGTCGTCCTCTACGCCCCCGGCCGCGTCAACGCCATCTACAAGCGCCTCGCCGGACGCGAGGACATCAAGACCGAGGCGTCCACCGTCTCCGGCGTGCGCATCCTGAAGATCCACACCATCAACGGCGAGACCGACTCCCTCGCCATCTTCGAGTTCGTCTCCGACGATATCATGCAGTGCCGCCTGGCGATCAACCTCCCGGACACCAAGCCGTTCGTCTGGACCGCGAACCCGGAAACGTCCATGCTGGTCACCGGCATGAAGACCAAGGGCGCACTCGTCTCCGCCATGGTCGACGCCGCCTACGTCCAGGGCAAGATGAAGGCCGCGGAGGAATCCCGTCCGCGCACCGCCGAGGAGAAAAAGACGAAGATCAAGGCCGGGGACGGCTCCATCGAGATCGACGAGGAGGACCCGGACATCGAGGACATCCGCAACAACCTCAAGGCGATTTTCGTCCGCCTCACCGAAGGCTCCCGAGGCTCCCTCGACGCTGCCGTCACGCTCCGCTGCACCACCTCCGCCGTCCGCGACGAGGTCTTCCGCACCGTCGACGGCTTCGTGACCCTCTACACCATGCTCACCAGCGCGTCCTTCGAGATCGGCAAGGATGGCAAGCTCATCCAGAAGGGCGGCGGCTCCAACCCGCTCTCCACGCTCAAGCACGAGCCGAAAGGCAATGACGCCGTCTTCACGCTGAACCTCGCCGAGGAATTCCTCGACGACGTCGCGAAATCCGCCGCGAAGAACAACAAGAAAAACAGCTCGAAGAAGAAAAACGACAAATGACCGGCTCCCGCCGCCGGAAAAACGGAAGGCCTTGCATCCGGCGCATTTTCTTTCCTTTTTTTCCGTTTTTGTCGTTTTTTTGATTTGAAACCTGTAAAAAATATGCTATCGTATTGTAACGGAGGAGAAAAATGAGACGGCGCGCGCGCAAAGGCGAATCCGGACAGGTGCTCGCGGAGTATACCGTGATGCTCTTCACGGTCGTGCTCGTCGCCCTCACGCTTTTCCTCCTCATGCGGGTCTTCCTGGAGTACGGATGGCGCATTCTGACGCTGATCGCCTGGGAACCCTGACCAAAGTAACACAACTTCGAACCAAGGAGTCCTGATATGAAATTCAACAGAAAGCACTACGGAATGAAACGCCGTTCCTCCGGCGGACAGGCCATCCTGGAGTACATCATCATCATCGCGCTCGTCGCGGTGGCTGCCCTGACCGTGCTCGGTATCTTCGGCGACAAGATCAGGCAGCTGATCGCCGGAACGACCTCCGCGATCAGCAACGACTCCGCCGCGGCCGATGCCGCCGGCGAAAACGGCGATTCCCTGCAGCAGATGAGAAACATGGACAAGAACGGTCCCTCCGAGATCAATTTCTGACCGGACCGTTTTCGCCTGATGACCGGACACGGGGAGCGTCGCCTGTACGCCGCCCGTGTCTGAATCGTTTCCGGAAAGGGCGTATTTGTGCATTTTGTGCCCCGACATTTCCTGAACCGCGGGACAAAGGGATTCCGTGGCGTTGAGACCGGCTCCGAGGCGGCGAAGCCCGCAGCGGGGTTCGCGGGGCATTGCCTGTATACACAAAGAAAAGGCGAGCACGGGTCCGCGATCCTCGAATCCTTCCTCTCCATGCTCCTGCTCGGGCTGATCCTCTTCGGCATCCTCCAGCTTTTCCAGCTCGCGCTCGCCGACATGGTCACCGACTACGCCGCCTTCCGCGGGGCGCGCTCAGCCGCCGTCGGATTCCGCGACGAGTTTGCCATCCGCGAGGCTCTGATCAAGGCCGCGCCCGTCTCCGGCGCCATGGTGACGCCGGGCCGCAACATCTACTCCGACTGGACCGGGGTGGAATCGGAGAAATCCCTTCTGCGCGGCTTCATGGAGGGCAACCGCAACGTGGAGTACGCCAACTGGGTCGGCGAAGAACGGTTCCACACGAATTACCACTGTATCCACTACGGCGAACGCCTGTCCGGCAGCTGTTCCATCTGCGGCAAAAGCAAAAGGCACTATGTGGACGCGTCGGTGCAGAGTTTCGGCGAGACCACGCGCTTCGATTTCGAGTTCGTCCACTACCCGCTGGAAATCCCCCTGCACGACTGGCTCACCGGGCGCGACTCCATCGACATTTCGAGCGAGGTCGAGCTCACGAACCATTCCTCGGCTTTCCTGGAGTGACGGCGCATGAAACGCGACATAAAAACAATAAGGTGCGATCGCGGCGAACATGGCCAGGTGCTCATCCTGGCGGTCGTCGCGCTCATCCTCGTCATCATCGCCGTCCTGCTGCTGTTCGACGTCCAGACCGTGATCCGGGGCAAAGTGAAGGCGCAGAACGGCGCGGACGCCGCCGCGCTGACCGCGGCGGAATGGCAGAAGCACTCCCTGAACCTGATCGGCGAACTGAACCTGGTGCGCGCGACCGGGACACTGATCTCCGACCCCTTCTTCGCGAAGGGCGTCCTGGATAATCCGAACTCGAACGCGGCGGAGTTCTTCTCCGACCTCCCGCAGCCGCTCACGCAGGAGGAATTCACGCTCTTCCCGGAGAAAAGGGAGTTCTACAACGAAGACGGCTCCCTGAACGTGGAGAAGCTCGTGCAGGAAGTCCTGCGCGTGGAGAAGGAAAAGCGCTATCTCGACGCCCTCGACGACCTCGTCTCCCAGCTTCAGGCGCGCATCTCGTTCGCCGGCCCGCTGATCGGGTTCGGCGCGGCGCAGCAGGCGGCGAAGAACAACGGCATCACGTACGATTCCGAGGCCAGCGACTTCTACATCAAGTACCTGAACCTCGTCGGAAACAACGGCATCTACGAACACGTCACGCCCGTCTTCGTCAAGGACTACGCCTGGCGCGGGCCGTACGTCTCCATGCTCGAATCCATCCTGGACTATTCCGCGTTCCACAACGATTTCACCGGGCACACCGAGAACCGCGCGTACGGCATCGCAGCCGGCACCAAGTTCAAGTTCGTCGGCATGCCCTCCCTCACGACCAATCCGTCAACCGACCTCTCGGTGTACCTCGGAGACAAGCATTTCTACGACATGATCCACGCCCGCGACTGGTGCGGCCTCGACCGCCTCCTCCGCCTGAACTTCAGCGGGAACTGGTGGGGCGACTTCGAGTGCGAGTTCGACGAGGATTTTTCCAACCAGTCCGAGATCCTCCCCCTGCACATCGACTTCTCCGACTCGACCGAAACCTTCGGCAACGCCGACGATGCCGGGGCGCTCGACCGCTACGCGAAAGGCGGGAAGAAGCTCTTCGACGACATCTTCAACCGCCAGGTCCCCTATGAGTACACCGTGAGCGACAACGTCGAGACCAGCGAGGAGCACGACGGGAACAAACACTCCTACTACACGCTCACCAACATCACGATCGAGATCGACTCCGCCCTCTTCGAGCAGACTTACAACGACGAGGACGCCGACCGCCGCTACGACCTCCTGCCGCACCTCGCCTGGGCCGTTTTCGACGAGGAATGGGGGTCCTACGAAGACAAAAGCGAATGGGAAGAGTATCTCCGCGGACGCTTCAAGCCCGGAATGGACTACCGGTCCGGCGCGCTCTCCTATTTCGAGGTGGAACAGGACACCGTGACCGTCTCCGGGTCCATGGGACGCCCCCGGCGCGGCGGCTACCGCGCGCCCGACGTCGGGCAGGTCTTCGCCTCGGCGCAGACGAACGGCGAGGCGCAGCGCGTCTCCAACGCGCTCTACCGGCTGAACGACACGAACAGGATCAACAGGATCGAAACGACCGCCGAGGCGAAGCCGATCGGCAGGATCAGGACGGAGGACGGCCAGTACTTCCGCCCGTTCGAGGCGGGACGCATGATCCTGCCCGTCTTCACCGAGACCGCACTCATCCCGATCGCGCTGGAGCAGGTCGACGGCATGTCCATGTCGGACATCGGCTGGCTGTACTACCTCACCGAATTCGTCCCGCTCCTCTCGGGAAGCCCTTCCCTCGAAGACGCCTGGACCCGCGCCATGCAGCTTTACCCGGAGCATGCCGGATACTTTTCGTATTATGTGAGCGCGCTCGCCGTGCTCAGCGACCCGGAATTCCGCCGCGCCGGGCTCGACTGGCTGGACGCGACCGCGGTCTGGACGAAGGACGAAAACGGCGACCGCCGGCCGCTCTACACCAACCGGGAATACTACTGCACCGGCCGCAGCGGCGGAAACGGAGGCGGAGGCGGCTGGCAGGGCACCAGGTTCTCGAACGGAGGTCCGTCCAGCCTGCACTGAGCGGACGCATTTCTTCCCTCAAGTTCACAGGATATCATACAGAAGGAGCATCTCATCATGCCTGAATTCCCGTTCAAAACCGTTACCGTCGGCCTGCTGGAGGTCAACTGCTGCCTCGTTCAGCTGCCGGGTTCGCGCACGCTGTACGTCATTGACCCGGGCGGCGACTGGAAGCTCATCGAATCCGAGGCGAAAGCGTTCGACTATGACGAGGCGGTCATCCTGTTCACGCACGCCCACGTCGACCATATTTCCGCCGCGGGAGCCGTCGCGAACGCCCTCCACATCACGAAGGTCTACCTCAATCCCGCCGACAAGCCCATCTACTACAGCCCCGGCAACACCGTCGGAAACTACATCCCCGCCGCCGAGGACCTCCCCGACACCACCTGGCCGCCCGAAGACCCGCGGATGCTGGTCCTCCCCTGCCCCGGACACTCGCCCGGCGGCGCGGCATACTATTTCCCCGAGCTCGACACCGTCTTTTCCGGCGACACGCTCTTCTTCAGCTCCATCGGCAGGACCGACCTGCCCGGCGGCAGCGAAAAACAGCTCCTGGATTCCGTTCACAAACAGCTGTTCAACCTGCCCGACGACACGCGCGTCGTCCCCGGTCACGGTCCGTTCACGTCCATCGGGTACGAGAAGAAGAACAATCCCTACGTCTGAGGCGCGGGCCACCTCGAAGAAGGCTTATTCCCCCGGCTTGGCATAGGTTTTGCGCCACGCCGCCGCGCGGCGCACCATGTTGTCGCGCAGGAACGAGGCGAAGAAAAAGATGTCGTTGGCGTGGAAGATCCCCTCGCCTATCTGCGCGCTCGCGTCGTACTCGCTGTCCCCCGGCAAGTTCACGATCAATGCGCCTCGTTCGGAATCGGCATGAGTGCCGTCAAGCAGAGAGGCTTTGAACGTGCCCGCGGGCTCCTTCTCGGACACATAATAATACGCCGTCTCCTGCGATCCCGACAGGTCCGCGGGCGTGTCGTCCGTTTTCCAGTTCACCGGATTGACGACGGCCCCGCCCGGCACGGTGAGCATGTTCTCTCCGGCGTCCTCTGCAATCGTGTTCCAGGTCAGGATCACGCCCGTATCGTCCGCGCCCCTTCCGAGGCGGATCTCACGCCCCGCGAAATCCCGTTCGATCCCAGCGGCGGTCTTCTTCGGAAGCCCCGCGAGATAGGCGGCGGCGAACCCGGATTCCGGCGTGATCTCCGGCGTGGCGCGGAGGAGCTCGTACAGGTCGGACGCGCCCTGGCTGTGCCCGATCAGGACATACGGCATCCCGGGCGTGTGGAAGAACTTCATGAAATACGCAAACGCGGTCCGCGTGTCCTCGATGCCGTGCTGAAGGAGCGTGCCGCTCAGGTCGGACGCGAAATCCGTCTCCAGCGCGGTCGAATAGTCCGCCTGCCGCACGAACGGTGCGTACAGCTTCAGCGGATGCACGGGGTCGGTCAGGAGCCCGAACGTGAGGCCGATGTAGTCCGAGGCTTTCGTGCGGATGCGGTCGAACCTGCAGTCCATCACTGGACGAAGCTTGTTCTGAAAAAGCGTCGGGTAAATGTAGAACACCTCGAATTCGGGCAGGACGGAGTCCGTCTCGCCCATCCGCACCCAGCTGGTGGGATTGGCGTAGTCGGGCGGCGGCGGGATGACCAGCGGCGCGTTGATCTCGACCGCCGGCTTCGGCTGCTCCGCCGCGGTGACCTCAGTCTCGACGGGCGTTTCGGGTCCGTCCGCGCGGAAGGACGAGCAGGACGCGAGCGCGAAGAGCGCGGCACAGAACAGGGAAACGAGCACAAGCCGCACGGGGCGGAGTCTTTTTGAAACGGCGTTCATCGTACGGACACCTCCAGGAGCAATTACTTACGATACCGGATTCGCATTTCGAAAAACGGAGCGTATAATTTACTCTCGAACAGACGAAAAAACAAGGCGGAACGACTTTTTTCCGTTTTTTTTCCGTTTTCGGTTTTCTTTTTCGCGTTCCCTTGCTATATTTTAATGGCACATGTTTTTTCAACGCTTTCCCAAGAAGGAGTCCTCGAATATGAAGGCTGTTCGTTTCCTCCCCGCCGCGGCGCTCGCCGCCTGCATCGTTTTCACCGCGTGCTCCGACTATGTCGGCAAGGAAGCCACGCACCCGCTGTACGCGAAATACACGACCGCGAAGTCCGCGAAATCCTACCGCGAAGCGGCCGACAGCCTGGAGGAATTCCTCACGATCTGCCCGAAGTCCCCGAAGGCGCATTACGACGCGGCGATCCTCTACAAGGAAAACCTCGAAAACTACCCCGCCGCCATCTACCACCTGCTGAAGTATCTTGAGCTCAGCGGCGAGACGCTCTCCAAGCAGGACCAGGCGGCCATCCGCGGCTATATCCAGGACTGCGAACGCCAGATGTTCGAATCCTACCGCGTCCGCAATGACATCAAGCTCGCCGACGACATGCCGCAGGCCGATCCCGCCAAGCTCGCCGCGAAGAACGCCGAAAACGCCGCGCTCCGCGAGAAGATCCAGAAGTACATCGACAACGAGAAGGTCATCCTGGCGCAGAACGAAGAGCTCCGCAAACGCCTCGAGCGCGCCTCCAGCGCGGCCGCGACCACCACCAGAACGACTCAGGCCGCATCCGGGGCCGCCGCTTCGACCGGCACGGCCGCCGCTGCCGCATCCACGACGCGCTCCGGCAACGTCCCGTCCTCCACGACCGGCACGCCGGGCACCACGATCGCCGGCGAGAACGGCGTGCGCTACTACTACGTGGCGAAGGGCGACGGACTCCAGGCCATCGCGCAGAAGATGTACGGCAAGGCCTCCATGTGGAAGATCATCCAGGACGCCAACAAGGAAACGCTCGGCGAACGCGGCATCCTGAAGATCGGGCAGAAGCTCGTCATCCCGCCCGCCCCCGCCAAGCAGTAATCCCTGTCAAACCCGAGGAGACACCGCCTCATGAAACGTTTCCAGCTCTGGTGCGCGGCAGCGCTGCTCCCGGTCCTCGCCGCATGCAGTTTCAGCGTCATCCCGGAAGCCGAGATCACGGAACCCAGGACGTTTGACCTCACCTCGCCCTCGTCGATCGGTGAAACCCCGTTCACCGTCGACGTCGACGCCTTCTCCAGCGAATGCGCGGGGCGGTACAAAATGGTTTTCCGCAAGGCTTCGAACCGGATCGATGTCGACGAATACAACCGCTGGGCGATGCCTCCCGGAGCCATGCTCACCAAGTACCTCGCCGCCAGGTTCGCCGCGCCGTCCGGCCATTACGGGCGCGACGGGAGACCGGCGTTCGAGCTCGACGGCTCGGTGCTGAACTGCGAACTGAACAAGGAAAAGAAGCAGGTCGACCTGCTGGTGCATTTCTTCATCATCGAGCATGGCGACAATGACTTCAAGATCACCGGGACGGAGAACTACGGCATCCCCGTCGACGGGACTACCGCGGAGGCGTTCGCGGACGGCATGACCAAGGCCGCGGCGAAGTTCGCCGACCATGTCGTGTCCATCCTGAAGGACGAACTCAGGAAACGGGCCGACGAGGCGAAAGCCGCTCCGGAAAAGAAGTGATCTGCTCCGGTCCCGCGCCTCGTTTCCCGTTCACGCCATTCACCCCGGCACATCCATGATCGATCCGGACGTCATCATCGCGCATTTCTACCCGGAGGACACCCCGCTCCGGCGGCTTCTCCTGCGCCACAGCACACAGGTCCGCGACAAAGCCCTCGCCATCCTCGCGAATCCGTCGCGTCCGCAGCTTGAGCTCGACGCCGAACTCGTTTCCGCGGGCGCCATGCTCCACGACGTCGGCATCCTGCAATGCCACGCGCCGTCCATCCTCTGCGTCGGCACGCGCCCCTACATCGCGCACGGCGTCATCGGCGCGGAAATGCTCCGGGACTACGGCCGCACGCACGGGATTGACCTGGAGCCGTTCGCGCGCATCTGCGAACGCCATACGGGGACCGGCATCACAGCGCAGGAGGTCCGCGAACAGCGCCTGCCGATCCCCGAGCGCGACTGGCTGCCCGAGACGCCGGAGGAGAAACTCGTCTGCCTGGCGGACAAGTTCTTCTCGAAATCCGGCGACATGAAGGAGAAACCGGTCCCCGCCGTCCGGCGTTCGCTGGAGAAATTCGGACCGGACACGGCGGACCGGTTCGACGCTCTTCTCCGGCTTTTCGGCATCGTCTGAGCCTGTTCAGTCATTCCACCTGCCGTTTTTTTCGTTTTTCTTCAAAAAAACGTCTGTTTTTTTGTCAAATCCATTCGATTTTTTTAAAAAGTGTGGTAATGTTTTATGACAATACCGCAAGCATAAGGCTCGCACGCAGCAGAAGGGAACGAAATGGCTTCATCAGGACAAACCATCATAACCGGCATCGAATTCGGCACGGACAAGATCTGCGTCATTCACGGCAGGCCGGACCAGAACGGGAACATCGAGGTGCTTTCCTTCGCCTCGCAGCCCAGCAGAAATTCCGTCGTCAAGGGCACGATCGTCGACCAGAACGCCGCCCTGAACATCCTCAAATCCGTGCTCGACGAATCGGAAAAGGGGCTCGGCAAGTTCAGCCGCTCCGAACAGCAGGTCTATTTCCTGGTCAACGGCATGCACGTCAGCTCCCGCTTCGGCGAGGGGACCATGCTGATCTACAATGAAGACAAGAAAGTCACCGCCGCCCACGTTCAGCAGGCGATCGACAGCGCGAAGAACCTGGCGGTCTCGACCGACCTCGTGAACATCCAGGTCTACGATTCGTCGTTCCTGCTCGACGGCACGAAACGTACGTTCAATCCGATCGGCTGCCTCGCGGAAAAGCTCACCGCGGTCATCCACATCGTCTTCGCGGACAAGAAACGCATCGACATGGCGCAGACCATCTTCCGCGAGCTTGGGTTCGAGTCCGGATACCCGGTCTTCGTCCCGTTCGCCGACGCATACGGCGTGCTCACGCAGGACGAACGCGACCAGGGCACCCTGCTCTTCGACTACGGCGCGGGCGTCTGCTCCTACGTGCTGCTCTACAAAGAGGGCGTCCTCCTGAGCGGGTCCATCCCGGTCGGCGCGAACAACGTCGCGAACGACCTCGCCGTCGCGCTGGAGCTGCCGTACGACTTCTGCCAGAAATTCCTGCGGGAATCCAGACTGGAGACGCTCCGCGGCGAGGGAAAGAACTACGTCGAATACAAGGTTTCCAGCGGCGGCGCGGAAAAGATCCGCCGCATCCCGCTCGACTCCTTCGAAAAAGTCATCGACCTGCGCCAGCGCGAGACCTTCAACCTCCTCAAAAAGGAGCTCGAACGCACCGGCACGATCGCCTATCTACGGAACAGCGTCGTCATGACCGGCGGCGGCTCCATGATCGAATCCGCGCCCGCCACCATGGCGAACGTCATGAACGTGCCCGTCCGCTGTGGTGAGGTCATGAACGTGACCGGCTCCCTGTCGGCGTTCGCCGCCCCCATGCCGTGCTACTCCGCGATCCTGGGGCTCGTCAAGCACGCCGCCGCGCTCGAGGAGGATTCCCCCTCCTCCGGCAACGGACTCGGACGCACCATGGTCCACGCCACGGACCAGTTCATTCAGGGATTGAAAACTCTGGGAAAGGCTCTCAAAATATGACGGAACAACTTGACAACACGCCCGCCGGCCTCTCCCGGCCCCCCATCGGCAACGGAAAAGCGCTCGTCGTCGGGCTCGGCGGCTGCGGCATCCGCATCCTCGACTTCCTGCGCGCCAATCCCCGCGCGAAATGGCTCGTCACGCTCGCGGTCGACACCGACGGCGGCGTCCTCGCCGGGACGCGCGCCGACGCCGTCATCAACGCCTACGCCGACTGGAATTCGAAATCCTGCGCCGGATGCGGAGGCGACATCATCCGCGGCGAACGCGCCATCTCCCACGAACGCGCCAACCTGAAACAGCATGTCCGCGGGTTCTCCCTCATGATCGTGACCGGCGGGCTCGGCGGCGGCACTGCCACGGGCGGCGTCCGCACGCTCGCCAGCGTCGCCCGCGAGGAAGGCATCCCGACCGTCTTCCTGCTCACCACGCCGTTCTCGTTCGAGGCGCACTCCCGCCGCAAGAACGCTGAAGACTGCCTCCGGGAGATCCTCCCGGTCGCCGACGTGGTCCTGACGATGCCGAACGACCTGCTTTTCAGCACGCTCCCGCCCGACACACCCGCAGAAAACGCATTTGCGACCTCCGCGCACGAAATGGCGTCGACCGTCCTCGGGATCGCCTCCGTCCTGCGCTGCCGCGACCTCATCGGGACCGATTTCGCCACGTTCATGCGCGCGCTGCACAAACGCAAGGCGGCATGCGGCATCGGCGTCGGCTTCGCGGAGAATTCCGACGGGCTCGACCGCTGCGCCCTCGCCCTCACGCGCATGCTCGATTCGCCGTTCCTCGGCGGAAACGAAGCCATGAAACGCGCCGACGCCGCGATCGTCACGCTGACCGGCGGCCCTGACCTGGAGCTCGGCGAACTGAAGCGCACACTCGAACTCGCGGCGGGCGTCCTGCCAAAGAACGTCGAACTCCTCTCCGGCGCGAACGTCTGCGAGGAGGCCGCGGGCTCCGTCCAGATGACCGCCGTCATCTTCCAGTACGCGCCCGAATCCAAGCCCGCGCCCACGCCCCGGCGCACGTCCGCGCCCGTCCCGGCGGCCGCTCCGGCAGTCCCCGACGACCTCCCCCTGCCCTTCTCCGCCGCATCGGACAACGTCGAGGAGGTCGAGCTCGGCCTCCAGAGCTACGACAAGGGCGTCTTCGAAAAGCTCCCCGCCGTGCGCTTCAGCGACGAAGACCTCGACATCCCGACCTACCAGCGGCGCAGCATCCGCATCGACAAGGGAAGCTGATCCGCCATGTACGATCCCGAACAATACGAAAAGAAAGATCGGACCGGATTCCATCTCTTCGCCGAGGGGGTGAGCAAGGAGGAAGGCAGACGATACCTTTTCGGTCTGCTCAAATTCATGGCCTCGGTCTTCGGCGTGATCCTGGTCTCCTGCATCGTGCTCCGGTTCCTCATCCTCGGTCCGGTCTCCTGCTCCAGTCTGAATTCAAAAAAGATCGCCCCGCCCGTGATCGACGGCGAACGGGCTTTGCGGTACGCCCAGGAGAACTATGACCTCGGGCCGAAGGTCTTCCGCACCGAGGGCGCGAAAAAGTCCGCGGATTGGATCGTGGAGCAGGCGCAGAATATCCCCGGCTTCGAAAAAGCCGGCAAGGTCCGCATCCCCCCGTCCGCGCACGGCGAATACAACGTCGAGATCACGTTCCCCGGCAAGGAACCGAACTTCGTCATCGTCGGCGCGCACCACGACACCAAGCGCCTGTTCAGCGTGCCGGATTTCGCCGGAGCCAACGACGGCGCGTCCGGAGTCGGCGCGCTCCTCGCCATGGCCGCCGCCATTACGGAGTACACGCAGAAAGAGCTTCCGCCCTGCACCATCCGCCTTGTCTTCTTCGACGGCGAGGAGGCGCTTTACCAGTATACCGAGACCGACGGCCTGGTCGGCAGCCGTGCCTACGTGGACATGATGAAGCAGGACTACTCCAAACTCCGCTGCCGCGCCATGATTCTGCTGGACATGATCGGCGACAAGGACCTGCATATCGAACTGGCGGGCAACTCCACGCCCGCGCTCGCGGACGCCGTGATGGCGGAAGCGGCCGCCGCCGGATACGCCGGCAAATTCTCGCGCGGCGAGACCGACATGCTCGACGACCACTATCCGTTCCTTCAGGCGGGGCAAAACGCCGTCGACCTGATCGACTTCGACTACGGCCCGGACAACCGCTACTGGCATACCGGAGCCGACACCATGGACAAGATCTCGGCGGAAAGCATCAAGACCGCCGCGGACGTCGCGCTCCGCGTCGTCTGGCGGCTCGCCGGAAACGGATTCGCAGACCTGTGAAAAAAATAGGCATAGACTATTTCCATTGCCGCGAACGCTTCCTGGCGCTGCCCGGCGTGCGCGAGGTGCGGAAAGGACCGTACCGGTTCGCCGTGTCCCCCGGCCCCGCGCAGGACTACCTCGCGGAACATTTCGCCGAGGCCGACCGCATGATCCGGGACGGCGCCCATGCGAAGGACTCCTGGTCGTCCAGCGCGTCCGTCCTGACGCTCCCGGACGGGGAAAAGATATTCGTCAAGCGGAACCGCGTCCACGGCTTCGAGTACACCTTCAAGTATTTCTTCATCCCCGCCCGCGCCTTCCGCGCCGCGATCGCCGCGCAGCGCGTCGAAGAAGCGGGGATCATGACCCCGCGCGTGCTCGCCGCCGGGGAAAAACGCTTCGCGCACTTCCTGCTCGCCGGATACCTCGTCACCGAGGCGCTGACGGACGCCCGCGACCTGATGAGCTATGTGATCGAACGCCCCGACGCCCCCGCCGGAATGCCCGCGCTGATCCGCGAGGTCGCCCGCGTCGCCGCCGCGCTCCATGGCCGCGGGTTCTACCACGGCGACCTGAAACTCGTCAACCTCTACCGCACGGCGGACGACGCCCCCTGCGGCGTCTGGGACCTGGACTCCGCGCAGCTCTTCCCCGGCGAGATCCCGCACGAACTCATCGTCCGCGAGCTCGGACGCATCGCGTCGTCCGTCCTGATCTTCGCCGAACGGAACCCCGCCTTCCCCGACAGCTTCTTCGACCTGAACCGGGTCACGAACGACCTGCTCGACGCCTATTCCGCCGCGGCGAAAACGCCCGCGCCCGCCGCTTCCGAGGTCATGGACATCACGCGCGTCCGCTGGCTGAGCAAACGCAAACTCCGGTTCGACTATGGAGGACCACACGCATGAGCAAGCATATCTTCACTCCCAGCGGCAACACGCCGCTCTTCGTCAACGCCGACAACGGCGCGCTCAAATTCATCTTCCCCGCCCCGGACAGCTTCACCATCTCCAACGACGACGTCCTGCGCATCGACGATTTCTTCGACCCGTACATCGCGCCGGACGCCCGCCCCGGCTTCTGGTCCGGACTCCGCCCCGAGACCGCGCAGATGCCCGCGCTCTACCTCAAGAAACGCGTCTACCCGGTCGGGCTCGGGTTCCGAAACCTGTTCTCGCGCACGAATCCCTTCCGCCGCGCCGAATGGGCCGCCCGTGCCGCCGACGCCGGGGTCTCCACGCCCGCCGTCATGGCGATCGGGTTCCGCAAGAAAGGACTCCTCATCAAGGCGGTCTACCTGGTC
The DNA here is from genome assembly GCA_045114235.1 of Victivallales bacterium. Classification (GTDB taxonomy): domain Bacteria; phylum Verrucomicrobiota; class Lentisphaeria; order Victivallales; family UBA1829; genus UBA1732. The sequence goes on along the minus strand of JBGUKB010000128.1, from coordinate 17,820 downwards.
ATGGAGGCCGTCTCCGGCGCGGACGAGGTCACGGACATCTTCTGCCGCCCGAACGCCCGGGCGCGCGTCGCGCTCTTCATCGAGGACAGCTCTCGCCTCATCGCCGCGCTCCATTCCGCCGAACTCTTCCACGGAGACTTCCGCCTCGCGCACTTCTACTACCGCGGCGCGGTGCTCTCCCTCTGGAATCCCGGCTGGCTCCAGTCCTGGTCCGGGCACCTCTCGGAACGCAGCATCCTGCGCGACCTGGCATCCCTCGGCGCCGCCGTCTGCATCGAGGCCGCCAAACACAGGCCCGCGCTCGACGATTTCATCTCCTGCGACGCCACCGCGGAACTCCTCCTGTCCGCGTATTCCGAGGTCGCGCCCGGCTGGATCCCGCATCTCGGGCGCCTCGTCCGCGCCATCGAAAAAAACTGCGCCAAAACGCCCCGCTGATCCCCCCGCTCCGGCAAAGCTTTTCCCTATAAGTCTTAGGACCTATAGGTCTTATCGTGCCGTTGCGTAGCACGGCACAGCCGCCGTGGAGGACCTGCCTTCCCAAAAAAGAAACCCTCCGGCGAACCGGAGGGCATCATATCAAAACAAACACTTGACGGACGGGCGGAACGACCGTCTCAGAAGCATATCCGGACGAAAAAAAGCCAGGAAGAAGCCCTGAGAGAAACGGCAAAGCCGCCGACCGTGAAAAAGGCTTACTCGGCCTTCGCAGCGACCAGCGCGGCAAGACGGGATTTCTTGCGGTTGGCCTTGTTCTCGTGAATCACGCCGACCTTGACGGCCTTGTCGAGGGCGGAGCATTCCTTGCGGTAGAGCTCGGCGACGGCGGCCTTGTCGTCGGAAGCGGCGGCCGCGCGGAAGGTCTTTTCGAGCGTGGCGAGGGCGTTTCTGTGGGATTTGTTTTTGATGCGTGCTTTTTCGCTGTTGCGCTGCGTCTTCACAGCGGACTTGCGGACGTACGTTTTGGGCATGGTGTCACCTTTCGGTTTTCAGTATGTTTTTCAGACAAAATGTGTATTCAGATTATTTTTTTGAACAATTAATATACCATGCCGCATCCGGTTTTTCAAGGCGGGAAGCGGAAAAAGCGCCGTTTTTTTCCGTTTTTCCCGGAACGAAGGAAGTTTTTTCCCCTTTTTATGCAGAATATACTTGAACTATCTTCTTTTCGATGTATTGTATTAATGCTGTGATTCGCTATGCGGATCCCGGTACAAAGACGACGGACCGCGCCTCAGGGCGCATTCCGTCATGCAGGAAACCGCCAGACCCTTTGAAGCGGATGACTGCGGAACCGCGGCCAATGCGGTTCACGCGATCGGACGGTCAGGGGCCTGTGGGGTTGTTTTGCATTTGCACCCGGGACGGCGGCGCGGAACACGGCGCGGCACGAACAGGAAAACCGCGGACGGCGCATGCCGCCCCCGGCATCACGATAATACAAACAAACCCGGCACCTGGAGGCAAACAATGAACAATGAATTACTCGCAATGCTCGAATACATCGAGCAGGAACGCGGCATCAGCAAAGAGCAGGTGGTCAAGGCACTGGAACAGGCGATCCTTTCCGCATACAAGAAAAGCGCCCATCCCGCAACCGATCTGAACGTGGAAGTCAATCTCCGCACCGGAGAACTGAAGGCATGGGCCCATCTGAAAGTCGTCGAGGAATTCCCCACCGACGACGAGATCCTCCTGTCCGAGGCCGTGCGCCGCATCCCCGGCGCGAAGGTCGGCGACATCGTGGAATGGGAAGTGAAGTCGACCGACTTCGGCCGCATCGCCGCCCAGACCGCGCGCCAGACCATCTGGCAGCTGCTCCGCAAGGCGGAAAAGGACCTCGTGCATGACGAATTCAAGGACAAGGTCGGCGAGATCGTGACCGGCACGGTCCATCACGCGGACGCCGCCGGGATCGTCGTCGACATCAAGAAGTCCCAGGGCATCATCGCCGGCCGCGACCGCATCCCCGGCGAACAGTTCTCCGCGGGCGACCGCGTCAGCGCCCTGCTCGTGAAGGTCGACATGGAAGGCTCCGGCCCGAGCCTCATTCTCACGCGCACCTCCAACAACTTCGTCCGCCGCCTCTTCGAACGCGAAGTCTCCGAGATCCACGACGGCGTGGTCGAGATCGTCGGCATCGCGCGCGCTCCCGGATCCCGCACGAAGGTCGCCGTGAAGTCCAACGATCCGCGCGTCGACCCGGTCGGCGCCTGCGTCGGCATGCGCGGCCTCCGCGTCCGCAACATCACGAACGAGCTCGGCAGCGAGCGCATCGACGTGATCCCTTACAGCAGCGACCTGAAGACGTTCATCGCGAACGCCATGCACCCGGCGAAGCTCCTCGACATCGAGATCAGCCCCGCCACGAAGACCATCACGCTCCACGTCGACCACGAGAACTCCCGCCTCGCGTTCGGCCGCAAAGCGCAGAACGTCCGCCTCACCCAGCGCCTCATCCAGTGGAACATCAACATCGTCATCGAGGAGAGCGAGGAAGAGGAATTCGCCAGGAAGAAACAGGAAGCCGCCGCCGAGCTGGCGTCCGTGGCGGGCGTTTCCGCCGAAGCCGCCGAGGCGCTCGTCGAACACGGCTACCTGACCGTCGACGGGCTCGGCAACGCTTCCGCCGAGGACCTCGCCGCCATCGCCGAGCTCACCGACGCCGACCGCGCGGGCATCGCCGCGGCCGTCGCCGCGAAGAAGGCCGCCCCCGCCGAAGACGCGGAGAAGCCCGCGGACGCCGCCTCGGAAGGACAGCCGGAATAACGGCGGAACCGCGTGATTTGAGGAGTACCCATTATGGCAGGCAAAAGCATCAGAATCAGAGACTGGGCCGCGCAGTACGGCCTTCAGAATAAGGACGTGATCGCCGCGCTCGACGAGTTCGGGTTCAAAGGCAAGACCGCGGCTTCCAATCTCCCCTCGGAGGCAGAGGATCGCCTTGTCGCGAAATTCAAGCTCAAACCGGCGGGAAAGGCCGCGTCCGAAAGCAAGCCCGCGCAGGCGGAAAAGGCGGCGAAACCCACCCCGAAAAAGCCGGAAGAGCCGAAAAAGGAAACGCCGAAGGAACAGCCCAAGGCGCAGGCCCCTGCTCAGCCGAAGGAACAGCCGAAGGAACAGCCCAAGGCGCAGGCTCCCGCTCCGGTCCAGCCGAAGCCCCAGCCCCAGGCACAGGCTCCGGTCCAGCCGAAGCCCCAGCCGCCTCAGCCCCAGGCGCAGCCCAAACCTCAGCACGTCCTCGGCGGCAACGCCGCGAAATTCACGTCCGACCTCGACGACGGTGACGACGACGCGATGCAGGGGCATCGCGAGCGCTTCAACCATCCCGGCGGAGGCAAGAATTTCCGTCACGAGACGCGCGGCCCCGGCCACGACAACCGCGACAACCGCGGCGGCGGACGCGACAACCGGGATAATCGCAACCGCGACAACCGCGACAACCGGAATCGCGACAACCGCGACAATCGAAACCGTGACAACCGCGACAACAGAGATAATCGTAACCGCGACAGCCGTCCGAACACCGAACCGCAGGCCGCGAACAACGTCCCCGGCCGCGAGGTGCATATCAAGACTCCGATCGTGGTGAAGGCGCTCGCCGACGCCATCGGGCGCAAGCCGAACGAAGTCATCATGAGCCTCATGATGATGAACGTGCTGGCAAACATCAACCAGACCGTGGAGTCCGAGGTCGCCCAGAAGCTCGCCGAGAAATTCGGCTGCAAGCTCATCGTGGACCATCGCGACAAGGACCTCCACATGCTCAAGAACGAGGTCGAAGAGACCGTCGCGCCGGAAGACCGCGTGTACGTCAGCGCCGAATCCGAGCTGAAGGAGCGCCCCCCGATCGTGACCTTCATGGGCCACGTCGACCACGGCAAGACCTCGTTGCAGGACTGCATCCGCAAGACCCACGTGACCGCGTCCGAAGCGGGCGGCATCACGCAGAGCATCGGCGCGTCCGTCGTCAACCTCGACGGCAAGAACATCACGTTCGTCGACACCCCCGGCCACGAGGCGTTCACGCAGATGCGCGCCCGCGGCGCCAATGTGACCGACATCGTGGTGCTGGTCGTGGCGGCCGACGACGGCTTCATGCCGCAGACGATCGAGGCGCTGAACCACGCCAAGGCCGCCAAGGTGCCGATCATCGTCGCCGTCAACAAGATGGACCTCCCCGAGGCGAATTTCGACCGCGTCCTGCGCAACATGCAGGAACACGACCTGATGCCCGAAGACTGGGGCGGACAGACCGCCGCGATCAAAGTCTCCGCCCGTTCCGGCGCAGGCATCGACGACCTGCTGGAACGCATCCTGCTCGAAGCCGAAATGCTGGAGCTGAAGGCGAACCCGAAGAACCCGGCGCAGGCGTTCGTGCTCGAATCCGAGCTCGAACAGGGCCTCGGCGCGACCGCGAACGTCGTCGTGAAGAACGGCACCCTCCGCGTCGGCGACGCCATCATCTGCGGCCAGTACTACGGCAAGGTCAAATCCCTGATCGACAGCCGCGGACACCGTGTCCCGCTCGCCGGTCCCAGCACTCCGGTCAAGGTCGTCGGTCTCTCCGGCGTCCCGCCCGCGGGCACCAAGCTCGCCGTCTGCGAATCGCTCAACGTCGCGAAGTCCCTCGGCGAAGCCCGCGAAGCGCAGAACCGCGTGGAGGCCCTCTCCGCGAAACCCGTCGCCGCCGGCCTCGAAGCCCTCTTCTCCCAGATGGAGGAAGGCAAGCGCAACGACCTGAAGGTCGTCGTGAAGGCGGACGTCCGCGGCTCGACCGAAGCGATCGTGGAGTCCCTGAAGAAGAAATCGAACCCGAAGATCAGCATCGAGGTCATCCATTCGGACGTCGGCGCCATCACGGAAAACGACGTGATGCTCGCCAGCAGCGCCAACGCCATCATCCTCGGCTTCCACGTGCGCGTCAACCCCGGCGTGAACGACCTCGCCAAGAAGGAACGCGTCGAAATCCGCCTGTACAGCATCATCTACGAGCTGCTGGAGGACATCGACGACGCCATGGCGGGCCGCCTGGAGCCCGAAAAGCGCGAAAAGGAGCTCGCCACCGTCCGCATCCTCAAGATCTTCCACCTCTCCAACGGCTCCGACATCTGCGGCTGCATCGTCGAGAAGGGCACCGCGAAGGTCGGCTCCAAGGCAAGGGTCTTCCGCGGCAAGGAACTGCTGTTCAACGGCGAGGTCCGCTCCCTTCGCCACCTCAAGGACGACGTCCGCGAGGTCCGCGCCGGCATGGAGTGCGGCATCCGCCTGGACAACTTCGCCGATTTCGACGAGGGCGACACGATCCAGCTCTACGAAATCGAACTGAAGAAACAAACACTGTAAGCTCAGGAGGCGCATCATGCCTCGAAACAACCGAAAACACCCGGTCGCCTCGGTCGACCGTCTCGTCCGCGTCAACGAGCTGCTCAAACGCGTGCTCGCCGACCTGCTGGAGACGCTCGGATACAACGAGGAACAGGGCAAGATCATATCCATCACCCGCGTGGACTGCGCATCCAACCTCAAGACCGCCAGCGTGTACGTCAGCATCCTCGGTGCGAAGAACGAGGAGGAGGAAGCGCGCATCGTCCGCCGCCTGATCGAACGCAAAGCCGAGATCCAGTCGCTCATGTCGAAGGAGGTCATCCTCAAATACACGCCGGTCCTGCACTTCGTCCTCGACCATTCCGTCGCCGACGGGGACCGCGTGCTCGATCTGCTGCGGCACATGGAGGACGAAAATGCCGGAGACTGATTTCGCCGGCATGGCGGCCGCGCTGGAAGCCGTCCGCGACGATCCCGCTCCGATCCTCGTGGTCACCCACGAGTGGCCGGACGGCGATGCGGTCGGCTCCGCGTGCGGACTTTGCACTCTGCTGCGGGACAACGGGTTCCGCGCAGAGTTTTTTCTTGCTGCACAGATGCCGGACTGCTACCGCCCGTTCCTGCCGTTCCCGTCCGCCGAGTTCACCGCGGAGGAGATCAACACGAAGTTCTCGCTGGTGCTGAACGCGGACGCGTCCACCGTGAAGCGCATGCAGCTCGGCCCGGCGGAGTTCGCCTCGATCACGATCCCGGTCGTCACGTTCGACCATCACCCGGACGACGAGATGTTCGGCACGCTGACCTGCCTGGACCCGGAAGCCAGCTCGACCGCCGAGCTGATCTATTATTTCGCGGTCTCACAGGGCTGGAAGATATCCCCGCTCTCCGCCACGTTCCTGCTGCTCGGGATCGTGACCGATACCGGCTGCTTCAAGTTCACGAATACAAGCGCGAAATCGCACCGGGCGGCCGCCGCCCTGCTGGAACTCGGCGCCGACCACGACCGCATCATCAACGAAGTGTACCTCTCGAAGCCTCTGAGCATGGTCCGGTTCGAAAGCGAGCTGTTCTCCGGCATCCGGACCGCGTATGACGGCAAATTCGCCTGGATCTCCGTCCCGCGCGAACTGCTCGACAAGTACGACGTGAACCTGCGGAACACCGAACAGCTCATCGAACTGGTGCGCGGCATCCAGGGCGTGGTCGTCGCCGCGCTCGTCAAGCCCACGTCCAACCCCGGCATCTTCCGCGTCTCCATGCGCTCGAAAGACGCGGAAATCTCCGTCGGACGCATCGCGCGCGCCCTGAAGGGCGGCGGGCACGAGATGGCCGCCGGATGCTCGATCTTCGCAAAAACCCAGGAGGAAGCCGCCGAGGTGCTGCTCCGCTATGTCAGAAAAGAGATGAACCATGAAATATGACCCCAAACGCCACAGGTTGCCGCCCTTCACCCAGAACGGCATCCTCCTCGTCAACAAGCCGAAAGGATGGACCAGCCACGACGTCGTCGGGTTCTTCCGCGCGCGATTCAACGCAGTGAAGGTCGGCCATTGCGGCACGCTCGACCCCGCCGCCACCGGCCTGCTCGTCGTCGTGTTCGGCAAGTTCACCAAGTTCAGCCAGAAATTCTCCGGCGAGGACAAAGTCTACGAGGGCACCGCGCTCCTCGGCACGCGCACCGATTCGCAGGACATGGACGGCACCGTCCTCAGCACGACGGACACGTCGCACCTCACGGTCGAACAGGTCCGCGAGGCGTTCCTGAAGTTCCAGGGCGACATCATGCAGACGCCACCGATGGTGTCCGCCGTGAAGCACAACGGCGAACGCCTGTACGACCTCGCGCGCAAGGGCGTCGAGGTCCAGCGCGAGCCGAAGCCCATCACGATCCACTCCATCACGTTCAAGAAATTTGACCTCCCGTACGTCGATTTCGAGGTCGCCTGCTCCAAGGGGACCTACATCCGCACGCTCTGCGCGGACATCGGCGACGTGCTCGGCTGCGGTGCGGCGCTCTACCGCCTGAACCGCCTCAGAAGCGGCGATTTCGAGCTGAAGGACGCCGTAGACATCGAGACGGTGAAGACCTGGGAGCAGGAAGAGCTGAAGGCCGCCATCAACGATTTCCTCTTCAACAAACTCTCCAAAATGCCCAAGTTCGCGTTTTGACGGGGCGCAATTCATTTCAGGGGGACACGACTATGCTTTATCTGAACAACGCCCAGCATGAACAGTTCGACAAGGCGCTGACCGATTACGCGGAAGGCAAAACGCGCGGCTGCTTCGAGCTCGACGAAGCCGCGCGGACCATTGCCGACGGCATCCCGTGCGACGCGGGTCAGGAGAAGGACCTGCTCGAACGCGTCCGCACCATGCTGAAGGACGACCACAGGGTTTTCGAGCAGGATGGGCACTGCGCCCTCCGCACGAAGTTCTTCAACGGCGCACGCTTCAAGATCGCCCCGTCCGATTTCGAGCTCGCAGACGGCATCCTGCTGCCGGGCGACCGCTTCGAGGCGTTCAACCCGTGCGAGCTTTCCTCCGACGAATTCGAGCTCTACACGCCCGGCGCAAAGAACCCCGTCGAGTTCACGGCGGTCCGCAGCGACTTCGCCAAGCTCGCGCCGTACTATCTCCTGCTCGGGCACGGCGGCATGATCGACGCCTTCGCGGCGGAGTCCCACGACAACTACCTGCGGATGCGCTCCGCGAAGAACATCCGGAACGCCGTGCTCGAAGTCCCAGCGTTCGACCTGAGCGCGTTCTACATGCAGACCAATTTCCGGTTCGGCGATTTCCTCGTCGTCACGGTCGAAGACGCGGAATACGGCAGATTCTCCCTCGAATACCGGCCCGCCGAGCTCGACGCGTCCAACGCCGACAAGATCGAATGGATCGAGCAGTTCGAGGCGGCGCTGATCGACGTCTGGCACCGCAACTACGACTACATCACGATCACCGAACAGCTCGCCGCAGGGTTCTTCTGCGCGTACTGCGACGGAAATGACCTTCTCATGCACCCGCGCGTGTCGTTCGATGAATTCCACCGGAACATGATTGAGGTCACGCTCAGCAACCAGGACGGCGAGACCATGATCGTGCCCGTCGACGAGACCAACGAGCCCGGCGCGGACGCTCATTCCGCGCATGACAAACACGAGCACGAGCATGAACACGACCATGAGCACGGCGATTCCTGCTCCTGCGGGCATCATCACGGCCACGGCGCGCACGAGCACGACGTCATGCACGGGGAACACCGCGACGGCGCGCCGCGGGACGGCGATCCGGTCCCCGGACTCTCCGCGAGCGATTTCTCCGCCTCATCCGGGCACCTCGACTCGCTGGACGCGATCCTGTCCGACGTGAACGCCCCGATCGGCTATATTGAACTTTACGCGTTCACGCTCGACGCCATCGCGAACGGCCTGGACTTCAATTCCTACCGCGCGTCCATCCTCGGCCTCATCGAACACGATTTCGCCGACGACACGCAGGAAGTGGCGTTCCTGAACTTCCTCGACGAGAACTGGGAAGCCTGCAACGAGATCTACCACCCCGGCGAGGACGAGGCGAAAGCCCCCATCCGCGCCCGTCTGATCGAACTCGATAACGCACGCATCGCCCTGACGCGCGCCATCCTCTCCGGCGCGGACGAAGACCGGACCAGACGGTTCGTCACGCGCGTGAAGCATTTCCACCGCGCCCTCATCGACACGCTCGCGCTGCTGAACAACCAGGCGGACCTGCCGGAGGGCCCCGAACTCGAGGCGTTCGAACAGCGCATCGAGGACATCGAGGACGAGTGGGACGCGATCGAGGCGGATTTCGGAAACTGAGCGGAACATGGCCGGCACCGTACTCTGGACAGGCGAAGGGATCAGCCTCGCCATCGGGACGCAGGTCCTGCTCGACGACGCGAGGATCTCCATCCACGCGGGCGAACGCGTCGCACTCGTCGGACGGAACGGCAGCGGCAAATCCACGTTCATGCGCATCGTGGCGGGCATGGAACAGCCCGCGACCGGCGAGATCACCTGCGCGCGCGGGCTCCGCATCGCCTGCATGGAACAAGACTGCGCGCGCTATCATGATGTCTCCGTCCGAGACGCGATCGCCGAGGGGCTGGCATACTTCAACGACATCCACCGGCAGCTCGATGCCCTGCGGCCGGGTTCCGCCGAACAGGAGAAGCTCGAACGCATCCTCACGCTTCACGACGCCTGGGACCCCGGACATAAGATCGAGGTCGTGGCGCAGAAACTGAACCTGCCGCCGCGCGACTCCCTCTGCGGCACGCTCTCCGGCGGCGAACTCCGCAAGGTCATGCTCGCGCGCGCCATCGCCGCCGAACCCGACCTGCTCCTGCTCGACGAACCGACCAACCACCTCGACATCGGCGCGATCACCTGGATGGAGGATTTCCTCGCGGACTACCGCGGCACCTGCCTTTTCGTCACGCACGACCGGTGTTTCCTGGACCGCATCGCCACGCGCATCGTGGAGCTGGACCACGGCAAGTTCTATTCCTGCGAGGGATCCTACGCCGATTTCCTCGCCGCGAAGGCCGCGCGCGAATACCGCGAGGACCAGGCGGAATACAAGCGCCAGAGCTTCCTGCGGCGCGAGATCGAATGGGTGAGGCGTTCCCCGAAGGCGCGCCTCCGCCGCAACCTCGGCCGCATCAAACGCTACGAGGAGACCGCCGCACAGTCCGCGCCCGACCGCATCGGCAGCATGGAGCTCATCATCCCGAAGGCGGGCCGCCTCGGCAACCAGGTCGTGCGAATCGAAAACGTGAGCCACGCCATGGGCGGGAAGTCGCTCATCCGCGATTTCTCGTTCGAGTTCGAGGCGGGACAGCGCGTCGGCATCGTGGGGCCGAACGGCGCGGGCAAGACCACGCTGCTGAAACTCATCACGCAGCAGTTCACGCCCGACAGCGGCAAGATCGAGGTCGCGCCGACCGTCATATTCAACTATATCGGACAGGCGCATCTTGAGCTGAACCCGAACCATACCGTACTGGAGGAGATCGGCGAGGGACACGAGTTCATCAACCTCGGCGACGAACGCGTCTCCATCCGCGGCTATCTCCGGCGGTTCCTCTTCGAGGACGACCGCGTGAACACGCGCATCGACCGTCTCTCCGGCGGCGAACGCGCCCGCATCGCGCTCGCGAAGATCCTCAAATCCGGCGGCAGTTTCCTGATCCTCGACGAACCGACCAACGACCTCGATCTGCCGTCGATGCGCGTGCTGGAGGAGGCCCTCGTCGGGTATTCCGGCTGCCTCGCCGTCGTGAGCCACGACCGCTATTTCCTGAACCGCGTCTGCACGCACATCATCGCGTTCGAGCCGGACGGGCATCTCTTCGCCGGGCCGGGCGACTACGACTACTACCTCGAACACCGCGCCCCGGTCGTGTCGGCAAATACGGCGCCCGCCCCGAAAAAAGACGTTCCGCCGCCGAAACCGAAATCCCCGCCGAAAAAGCTTTCCTACAAGGAGGAACGCGAGCTCGCGGAGCTGGAACCGGAGATCGAACGCCTTGAGGCGCGCGTCTCCGAGATCGAAGCTATCTTCTCCGCGCCGGATTTCTTCGCGAACCACGGATCGGAATCCGCCGCGCTTCAGAACGAACTGAACACGCTCCGAACGAAAATAGACGGCCTGTACGCGCGCTGGGACGAGCTCGAACAGAAGAAGCAGGCGTTGCAGTCCTGAGCCGAACAAACACGGGGGCAGACATGGGCAGAAGTTTCGCAGACAAGCTCGCACGCCGTCAGCTCTACAGCCACGTTCCCGAGGCGGAGGACGGCGCCGCTCTCCCCGATTACCTTGCCGCGCATTTCAGCAGATTCGACCGCGCGGGCTGGATCCGGGCGATCGAAGCCGGACTTGTGACCGTGAACGACCTTCCCTCCCTCCCCGGCGCGACCTTGAAGTGCCATGACCGCGTGGGCTACTATCCGCCGGAAACGCCCGAACCGGACGCCGAGCTCAATTATCATGTGGTTTTCGAGGACGGCGACCTGCTGGTCATCGACAAGCCCGGAAACCTGTGCATGCACCCGACCGGCCCGTTCTTCCGTCACACGCTCTGGCACCTCGTCGGCACACGCTACGGCGAGATCCGTTTCGTGCACCGGCTCGACCGCGAGACCTCCGGGCTGGTCATCGCCGCGCGCACGCGCCGGGCAGCGGCCGCTATGGACAACGGCAATACATCCGTTCATAAGGAATACCTCGCGCTCGTGAACGGGGAGTTCCGCGGACGCGTCCATGCGGAGGGATACCTCGTCCACGACCGGACCAGCGCGGTCCGCAAGAAAAAGCGGTTCGTCTTCGCGGACTCGCCGGAAGCCGACGCCGCGCGCCTCGATCCGGACGCCGAAACCGCCGTGACCGACCTCATCGAAGAATCGCATGTGCCGCCGGATATGACGCTGGTCCGCGCCATCCTCGGAACGGGCCGTCAGCATCAGGTGCGCGCCACGTTGTTTTCGCTCGGGTTCCCGCTCGCCGGGGATAAGCTCTATGGTCAGGACGAACGCCTTTTCCTGAAGATAAAGTCTCAGGATCTGAATGAAGACGATCTCGCCCGGCTCCGATTTGAACGACAGGCGCTCCATGCCGCCGTGCTGGAGTTCCGGCATCCGTTCACCGGGGAACTTCTCCGCTTCGAATCGCCGTTTCCCCGTGCCGAATTCGGCTTTTGAACTGCAAACGAAAACACGGAGAAAGCATGTCCGCCGCTTGAAAAACTGGAAAAGATATGCTACATTGAATCAGCAATCACCTCATAACAAGCCCGAATCACGGAAAGGAAAACCGCCCCATGACACATATCCTGAAACACCTCGGAGTCGCCGCCCTGGCGCTGATCGGCGCCTCGTCTTTCGCCCAGACGTTCACCCGTTACACCAGCACGAACGGCGATTTCTGGAAGGGAAGCGCCATCTCCGCCTCGGAAAAAGCCGAGGGCCAGCCGCTCGTTATCGTGACCGGCGATGAATCCATTATGACGTTCAAGGGCTGGGGCACGTGCTTCAACGAACTCGGCTGGGACGCGCTTCAGGTCCTGCCGGAGGAAAAGCAGGCCGAGCTGCTGAAACGCATCTTTTCGCCGGACGGCGACCTGAAGTACACGCACGGACGCCTCTCGCTCGGGGCGAACGACTACGCCCGCAGCTGGTACAGCGCCAGCGAGGTGGCGGGCGATTTCGACCTCGTGTATTTCGACATGACGCGCGACAAATCCGCTCTGATTCCGTACATCCACGCCGCGCAGAAATACAATCCGGACCTCTGGTTCTGGTGTTCCCCGTGGTCCCCGCCCGCCTGGATGAAGATCAACCAGGACTACCCGGTCCAGAGCAGCCAGTACAACAAGATGGATTCGCGCATCAACTACCTGCTGCACCGGAAATCCGACCGGCGGCAGATGCGCCGCGACAGGTTCCCCGACTGGCCCGCCGGGGAGGACTTCATGATCCAGGACCCGCGCTACCTGAAGGCGTACGCGGATTATTTCTGCCGCTACATCGGCGAATATGCGAAGGAGGGCATCCCGATCAGGCGCGTGATGTACCAGAACGAAGCCTACAGTTACACGCCCTACCCCGGCTGCCCGTGGACTCCGCACGGCGCCGCGCTCTTCAACGCCGAATACCTCGCCCCCGCGCTGAAGGACAAATGCCCCGGCGTGGAGCTCTACCTCGGCACGTTCAACACGAACCGGTTCGAAGAAGTCGACGGCATCCTGTCCGACGACGCCATGAAGGGCAAGGACATTTTCATTGGGCTGGGATTCCAGTGGGAAGGTTCGCAGATCATTCCTCAGGTCCGCAACAAATATCCGCACCTCAAGGTCGTGCAGACGGAGAGCGAATGCGGCAGCGGCACGTTCGACTGGCGCGCGGCGGAGCACACATTCGGCATCATCAACGACTACCTCGGCAAGGGCTGCGAGGAATACACGTTCTGGAACGTGATCCTGTGCGACCGGGGGGAGAGCGCCTGGGGCTGGAAGCAGAACGCCCTGATCCGCGTGGATTCGCAGGCGAAGACCGCCACGCTCACGCCCGAATACTACGCCGTGAAGCATTACAGCCACTTCGTGACCGCCGGGACGAAGCTGCTCGGCGCATATGGCGGACGCACGGAAGAGACGCCCGTGATGGTCTTCAGGAATCCCGCCGGGAAATACGTGGCCGTGGCGGGCAACCGCGCGAACGCGGAACGCCGCCTGACGCTCAAGCTCGGCGAAAAATATCTGGAAACGACGCTCGCGCCGCATTCCTTCCAGACATTTGTTGAAGACTAAACCAGCTCAGAGCCCCTGCATGAACCTTGACGGTCTGCGCGGCATCTTCGAACGGTAGAATTCGACGTCTTCGTCGCGGACGACGGCAAGCACGAGAAATTCCTCCTCATACGGTCCCCACACGGGACGCTCGTTCCTGCGCGAATCGTACAGCAGGATCATGTTCGGCGGGAAGATATTCGGATCCTCGTTCGTCGAAACCACGAAGAGCCCGTACGGCTGCGAGGGTTCGAGCCGGGCGGCGGCCCCGTCCGCCATATCCTTCATGGACTGCCCGAACGCGCGCCCCCATTTCGAGAACGTGCCGTATTCCCCCCGGTCGAAGATGAAGAACTTCCGCCCCGGCAGCCACGGCAGGACCGAGACGTTCGACCGCGCCGTGAAGCAGAACATCGGGACGTCCTCCGGGATATTGTCGCGGATGAAGTTCGCGGCGGCGTGCCCGTGCGAAAACGGATACAGCACCTCGCACAGCGCGAAAAATGGCGTGACGAACGCCTGAAGCGACAGGACCAGCGCGGCGGCGCAGCCCGCGGCGATGTCCAGACATGCCGACGCCCGCGCGGGAAGTCGGAACCGGGCATCAAGTCCGGGCGTATCGTCCACGGCGGCGACCCAGCACGCGGCGACCATCCCGATCAGCATGAATCCGATATGCCGCATAGAGTGGAACCCGCCGACGAGTTGGAGCGAGACCATCAGGCCCACGGACATCAGGAAGCAGATGAACGCGGGAACGGATTTCCGAAGGAAATACAGCGCACCAAGCACGAGGCAAACGACGCACACCCAGACAGGCAGGTAGACCATGTTCGAAATCGCATCGAACGCGGTCTGAAGCCGTTCGAACACCGCCTTCTCCGCCAGCTCGCCGCCGCGCTTTCCCACATAGGGCGACCCGAATCCGTGCCCGTTGAAAATGCTCGCCAGCGCCAGCGCGAACCCGAAAACGCAGATCAGCATGGAGACGAAGATCCGGCGCGACCAGAGACGGCGCACGGCCACCTCATAGCCGATCGTGCAGCACAGGCCGCCCAGACACGCCCAGACGGGCAGATTGGCAGAGGCGCAGAGCGCGATCCCGCACGCGTACAGAATCGGATGCCGGAAGCGTTCGCGCCAGTTCATCAGCAGGACCGTGAACAGGAAGACGCCGGCCGCGTAATGCCGCGCGACCACGGTGAACTCGAACGCGAACAGCACGCCGAAGATCAGCGCCGCCCGCGTGAGGAACCGGAACGGCGCGCGCCGCACGATCAGGTACGCCGTGGAACACGTCAACGCCCAGTGCATCAGCGCCACGCCGAAAATGGACATCCCGAAGAGCCGGACGAACGGCCAGGTGAAGAGATACCAGACGAGGAACTGGCTTTCGACGCGCATGTGGCGGATGAGGCCGGGGAGCGTGTTGTCGCGGACCACCACAAACCCCTGCGCCTCGTCGCGCCACGGTTCGTGATACCATACCATCACCAGCGTGACGGCGGCGAAGAGGAGCCAGAGAATGAGTTCGGCGGGCGCCGGGCGGAACAGCGGCCGGGCGGGATCCGGGAGCGGATCGAGCCGCCGGACCGTATCGCGCAGTTTCGCCGGGAATCCCGCCGGGGATGTCATGCTTCAAGTCCTTTGAGCCAGTCGGCGAGCGCGTCGTGGAATTCCGGTCGGGCGAGCGCGAATTCAAGCGTGGCTTTCACGAAATCGAGCTTGCTGCCGATGTCGTGGCGGCGTCCGCGAAATTCCAGTCCGAACATCGGCTGGACGGCGCACAGCGCGCGCATGGCGTCCGTGAGCTGGATCTCGCCCCCCTTGCCGGGCTTGCCGCTGCGCAGGAACCCGAATATCTCCGGCGTCATCACGTAACGGCTGGCGATGGCGAGGTTGGACGGGGCTTCCTCCGGCGCGGGCTTCTCCACGAACGTCTTCACGCGGAACAGGCCGTCGCCCTCGTCCGTGCCGTCGATTACGCCGTAGCGCTTCGTCAGGGACTTCGGGACGCGTTCGAGCGCGGTCACGGAGCCGTCCGCACGCATCGCCGCGTCGATCAGCTGGCGCGTCACCGGGACGCCGCACGACGACGTGGTCACGGTGTCGCCGAGCAGGATCGCGAACGGTTCGCCGCCGACGAATTCCTCCGCGCGGAGGACGGCGTCGCCGAGGCCCTTCAGTTCGGTCTGGGTGATATAAGTCAAATGCATCATGCCGTCGATGGCCTCGAGCGACTCGAGCAGGTCGTTCTTGCCGTCGTGCCGCAGGCGTTCGTACAGCGCCGGGACCGGGGCGAAATGATGCCGGATCGCGTCCTTGCCGTCGCTCACGATCACGGCGGCCTCGGTGATGCCGGACGCCGCTGCCTCTTCCAGCACATATTGGATGACGGGTTTGTCGACCACGGGCACGAGTTCTTTCGGGACCGCCTTGGTAAACGGCAGGAACCGGGTGCCGAAGCCGGCCGCGGGGATCACGGCTTTCCGGATGGGTTTCATATCTGAACTCCTGTTGAAAACGATGAAGAATCGTCACATAAACAGCGACTATGAGGAAAAAATATACACTGAAAAACCGTGAAATGCAACCCGGAAGCACGACTTTTCAGTTTATTCGATAAACTGACCGCCCGCCGGATCAGACGGACAGGTCTTTCACGGCCTCAAGTTCGAACTGCTTCGTGTACAGCGAATGGTAATACCCGCGGGCGCGCATCAGCTCACCGTGCGTGCCGTGTTCCACCACGCGTCCGTCCTTCATGACCAGGATCATGTCGGCATTGCGGATCGTGGAGAGCCGGTGCGCGATGACGAACGAGGTGCGGCCCCGCGTGACCTCGCCGATGGCATCCTGGATCATCTTTTCGGTCACGGTGTCGACCGAAGACGTCGCCTCGTCCAGCACCAGGATCCGCGGGTCGGCGAGGATGGCGCGCGCGAACGAGATCAGCTGTTTTTCGCCGGTGGAGAGCAGGTCGCCGCATTCACCGACCTGGCTGTCCAGGCCCTTCCCCATGCGCGCGATCACCCGGTCGGCGGAAACCCGTTTGACCGCGAGCGCGATCTGCTCCTCCGTGGCGTCCGGGTTGCCGTACAGGAGGTTTTCGCGGACGGTGCCGGAGAAGAGGTACGGGGTCTGCAGGACATATCCGATGTGGCTGTGCAGCCAGAGCTGGGAGCGTTCGTGCACGTCGCGTCCGTCGATCAGGACCTGCCCGGCGGTCGGTTCGAAGAACCGGCATACGAGGTTCACGAGCGTGGATTTCCCGGCGCCCGTCTCGCCGACCAGCGCCACGCTCGATCCCTGCGGGACTTTCAGGTTGAAATGTTCGAAGATCGTCTCGTCGCCGTCGGGGTAGCGGAACGACACGTCGCGGAACTCCACGTCGCCGTGCAGCGGCTCCCAGTTTTCGCGTTTCGGATGGAACGCGTCACCGTACTTCGCCGTGACCTCCGGCGTGTCAGCCACGTCCGACGCGGTGTTCACGAGGCGCGAGAACCGTTCGATATTGACCTGCGCCGCGATCAGCTCGGACACCGCGGACGAGATCCAGAAGAACGGCTCCATCATGCTGATGGCATAGGACATGAACACGGACAGCGTGCCGATCTCCATCACGCCCTCGCGCGACAGCAGGCCGCCGCGCCACAGCACGATCGCGAGCGCGAGCGAGGATGCGAACGACACCGTGGCGGTGAACAGCGAACGGTAGTGCATCCCGAGGATGGACGTGCGTTTCATCTCGTGCGTGTCGTTCATGAAATCGTCGCAGATGCGGTCGGCGGCGACCAGCGTCTTGATCGTGCGCGCCCCCGTGATGCCCTCGTTGAAATCCCCCGTGATGCGCGAATTGAGCTCGCGGATTTTTTTGTTGACATGGAAAAGCGCCCGCTGGAAGACCACGATCACGAGCGCCGCGGCCGGCAGGACCAGGCTCACGCCAAGGGCAAGCTTCCAGTGGATGGAGAACATGATGACGAGCGCGCCGAACATGAAGATCACGGTCCAGACAGCCTCCATCACGTGCCACGACACCAGCGAGGAAATGCGCTCCGTGTCGCTCATGACGCGCGAATGGATGTACCCGACGATGTTCCGGTTGAAGAACGAAAACGACAGCGTCTGGAGGTGGTTGAACGCCGCCCGGCGGAGCTCCAGCGATACGTTCATCTCCATGA
>JBGUKB010000127.1:0-8902 GCA_045114235.1 Victivallales bacterium | reverse complement strand
ATTTCGGGCCGTTCAAGGTCATTGAACTGATGACTCCGGCCGTCGCGGCGGAAAAAACGATCCGGGCGTTTTCCGATTCGGACCGGCAGGTCCCGTACGAGGAGGCGAAAGCGTTCTTCCAGCGCCTTTACCGGAACGGGAACCTGGTGTACGACGGTGAGCTGACCGGACAGCGCCTGGACGAAGAGTTCAAGCAGAAACCGAAGGAATTCCGCGAGCCGGAACTGTTCTTCGCCAGGAACCGGCCTCTGATCCGCAAGAACGACAAACTGACTGCGGACCAGGCGGAGATGTACCGGGAATACCAGTCCAAGTACAACGACTACCGCCGGGAACAGCGCCGCCACACAAAAAAGAACTACGCGCAGAAAGCCCTTCTCGTGGCGCTCCTGATCGTGTTCTCCAGCCTGTATATCGTGCGCGTTCATCCCGGGCTGATCGGCAACAACCGTTCGATCTGGCTGATCGGGTTCATCGTGATCTTCTCGCTGGTGTGCAACCGGCTGTCCATGGAGATATACAACCGTCTTTCGCTGGACTACGGATATCCCGTTGTGCCGCTGTACCTGGCGATCCCGCTGGCGCTGCCCGCGCTGGTGATCTCGTCGATCTACAACGGCCGGTCGGCGCTTTTCGCCGGGCTGTTCGTGGCGGGTATATCCGCCGTGGCGCTGGACTTCTCGTTCCCGGCGTTCGCGACGGGGCTGTTCGTCTGCGCGGTCGGCACGGCGTGCATCCGGCAGGTCACCGACTACAAGAAATTCTTCACGCGCTCGTTTTTCTCCTGCGCGATCACGATGTGCCTGGCGTCGGTGGTCTTCATGCAGAACCCCGATATCTTCACGATGGACCTGGACGCGCGCGACTGGAACCGGCTGGCGTTCAGCCTGGTCGTGCCGATGACTTCCGGGCTTCTGACCGCGATGATCGCCTCCGCGCTGATCATTGCTCTGGAGACCGTGCTGGACGTGACGAGCAACATGTCCTATCTCTCGCTGAGCGACCGGAACCAGCCCCTGCTGAAGAAACTCCAGATGGAGGCGCCCGGCACGTACCACCACAGCGAGCGCGTGGCGCTCCTGGCGGAGGAGGCGGCGAACTGCGTGGGCGGGTTCTCGCAGAAGGTGCAGGCGTACGCGCTGTTCCACGACGTCGGAAAGCTCGCCTCGCCGGAGATGTTTACGGAGAACTCCAACGGCAAGGATATGTACAAGGGCCTGAATCCGGCGGAGAGCGCGGAGATCATCCGCTGCCACGTGGAATTCGGCGTGCAGCTGGCGAAGAAATACAAGCTGAAGACCCCGATCCGACGCGCCATCGAGTGCCACCACGGCAACGACTTCATTTCGTTCTTCTACGAGAAGGAACGGGAGCGCACGGGGGAGACCCCGGCCGAAGCGCCGTTCCGCTACCCCGGCCCCCTGCCGGAGGAACTGGAATGCGTGATCCTGATGCTGGCGGACTGCTGCGAGGCGGCGGTCTGCTCCATGAGCGACCCGACCGAGGAGAACGTGCGGGCGCTGGTCGAGAAGATTTTCAACGGCAAGCTCCAGCGCAAGCAGCTGGACGCCGCGCACATCACGCTGGAACAGCTCACGAAGATACGGGAATCCTTCCTGAAGACGCTGAAATCCATGAGCCATACGCGCATTTCTTATTCGAGAGCGAAGACGGAGCCGGGCCCGTCGCCGTCCGGGGAGAAGAAACCATGAAAGCCGTCACCATCTGGCGCGCGGGGAGACGCTTTCCCGCGCCGTCCCGCGCCCGTCTCCGCCGGATGACCGCGGCGGCCGCCGACCTCGCCGGGCTCCGCGATGTGCCCGGCGGCGTCTGCGTGTCGTTTCTGTCCCCTGCCGGCATCGAACGCGTGAACGAGGATTTCCTGGGGCATCACGGACCGACGGACGTCATCAGCTTCGACTACCGCGCGGAGGACGATCCGGGTTTTTCGGACGAAACGGATGCGTTCGAGGTTTCGGATGACGCCGCCCCCTCGGTCGAACTGATCGTCTGCCCCGCCGTGGCGTACGAACAGGCCGTGAAGCGCGGATTGCCGTATGCCGAGGAAGTGGCGCTGTACGTGGCGCATGGACTGCTCCATGCAGCCGGATACGACGACCTGAACCCGAAGGCGAAACGCGTGATGCGGCGCGCCGAGAAGCGCGTGATGGCAGGACTCCGCAAGGCAGGGCTCATCCCCCCGATGGAACATAAGGACGTTGAAGAATGAACCTGGTGCTTTTTATATTCTGTTCCATCCTGTACCTGTGGATCACCGCCGCGTTCGAGGCGTTATCCTCGCTGACCGGCGGCCGCATCCTGAAAGTGTCGGAACGCGACCGCAAGTTCGCGGAACAGCTGGAAGAATGGCACGACCGGGAGGAATCCCTGCGCGCGCTCCTGAAGCTGATCCTGTGCGTGCTGGCAGCGTTCGCCGGCGTGCTCGCGATGGAATGGACCGGCTCCATCGCGCCGGAGTTCGCGCACCGCTGGGGCTGGCTGGTCATCATGGGCGCGGTCACGATCCTGACCGTGATCTCCGAGCTCGCCGCCCGTCTGGTGATCCTGCGGTTCGATCTTGCCATCCTGAAATTCACGGTCCCGATCGTCGCGAGCAGGTTTTTCCATCCGCTCGCCGCGCTGATCGAAAAGGTGACGACCGCGGGCGACGACTGGCGCCGCGCGGACGCCCCGGACGAGCTGGCATCCGCCGAAGACGAGATCATGAACCTGGTGGACGGCCCGGACGATGACGAGGACGACAGTCTGGAGGAGGAGGAAAAACAGATGATCCGCGGCATCCTGGAGCTCGGCGAGATGAAGGTGCGCGAGATCATGACGCCGCGCGTGGACCTGGAGGCGATCCCGGCCTCCGCGAGCGTCGCCGAAGCCAAAAAGCTGTTCGTCAAGTCCGGCCACAGCCGCATCCCCGTCTACGGCGCGAACCTGGACGACGTGAAGGGCATCCTGTATGCGAAGGACTTCATCGACGAGCACGCATTGGAAGGAAAGACCCTGGCCGAGCTGGCGCGCCCGCCGATCTTCATCCCGGAGACCAAGGAAGTCTCCGACCTGCTCCGCCAGATCAAGCGCACGAGCAACCATTTCGCCGTCATCATCGACGAGTACGGCGGGACTTCGGGCGTCGTCACGTTCGAGGACATCATCGAGGAGATCGTGGGCGAGATCCACGACGAATACGATACCGCGGACGACTTCGAGGATCCGCCCGAACACCTGCCGGACGGGTCCGTGATCCTGGACGCGCGCACGCTCGTGGACGACGTGAACACCGAGGCCGGGATCGCGATCGAGGATTCCGAGGAGGCCGACACCATCGGCGGCTACATCTGCGCCCGTCTGGGACGCATCCCGCGCATGAGGGAGGTCTACGAGGAGCCGGGCGTGTTCCGCGCCACGATCCTTGCGGCGGATTCGCGCACGATCCGCAAGCTGCAACTTGAACCGGTCCGGGAAGAAGAGGGGGACAAGAACGATGCCGAATAAAACCGAACAGAAAAAGAAACATTTCCAGTTCTTCCGAAACATGATCGTGACCGGCCTCCTTGTGGCGGTCCCGATCGTGCTGTCGCTCTGGGTGGCGTGGTACCTCTACTCCCGCCTCACGGGCTGGGGGCTCACGCTCGCCGATTCCATGGGGCTGATGTCCGAACTGCCGCCCATCTGGCGCACGCAGATCATCCGCGTCCTGGCGCTGATCGTGGTGCTGGCGGTGCTGTTCTTCCTGGGCGTGCTCACGAAGATCACGATCGGGCGCAGGGCCATCGGAACGGCGCAGGCGCTGCTGCTGAAGCTTCCGCTCGTCAACTTCATCTATTCGACCTGCAAGCAGATCGGCGACACGATCATGTCGTCGAAATCGGGCAACATGTTCCGGCAGGTTGTCCTGTTCGAATACCCCCGCAAGGGCTGCTGGGCGATCGGGTTCATGACCAACGAGAACACGCCGGAGAACAGCGAGGCGGCGCGCCGTCTCGGCAAGGGCGGCCTGATCAGCGTCTTCATGCCGACCACGCCGAACCCGACAAGCGGATTCCTGATGCTGATTCCGCGCGAGGAGTGCATCATGCTCGACATGAGCGTGTCCGACGCCATGCGCCTGATCGTGAGCTGCGGCGCGATCCTGCCCGGCTCCGAAACCGAAGAGGAATCCGGGGACAAAGACGGCGATGTGGGGTGAACCGGAACAAACCTCCGGCGTGTCCGACGGGGAACGCCCGTGGACCGTCAGCGAGCTGAACGAAGCGGTCCGCACGGTCCTCGAAGGCTCGTTCCGCCCGTTCTGGCTGACCGGCGAGGTCGGTTCGTACAATCCGTACCGCTCCGGGCACGTCTACCTGACCCTGAAGGACGCGGCGGCGCAGGTGCGCGCGGTGTATTTCAGCGGGTCGGAGGTGTGCCGCAAGCTCGGGCTGAAGGTCGGTGACCAGGTGGAAGTGTTCGGTTCGCTGTCGCTGTACACGCAGCGCGGCGACTACCAGTTCTATATCAAAAAACTCCAGCTGTGCGGGGTAGGGGACCTGCACCGGCAGTTCGCGCTTTTGAAGGAAAAACTCGCCGCGGAGGGGCTTTTCGATCCCGAGCATAAGAAACCCATTCCGTACCTGCCGCGTCGCATCGGCGTCATCAGTTCGCCCATGGGCGCCGCCGTGAAGGACTTCATGAAGATCGCCCTCGCGCGGTTCCCCAACCTCGAAATCCGCCTCTGCCCGGCTCCCGTGCAGGGGAAGGGCGCGGCGGAAAAACTTGCGCGCGCGGTCCGTTTCTTCAACCGGGCGGGCGGCGTGGACGTGATCGTGCTGACGCGCGGCGGCGGTTCGATGGAGGACCTGTGGCCGTTCAACGAAGAGGTGCTGGCGCGCGCGATCTACGCCTCGAAGATACCTGTGGTGAGCGCGGTCGGGCATGAGATTGACTTCACCATCTCGGATTTCGTCGCCGACATGCGCGCGCCGACGCCGAGCGGGGCGGCGGAACAGCTGATCCCGGAGAAGCGCGTACTGCTCGATTCGCTGGACGACCTGAAGGCGAGGATGAACACCGCCGCCGCGTACGCCGTGGAGCGTTCCTCCGGGCGACTCGCGCACGTGATGGGCTCGAAGGTGTTCCGCGACTCCATGCGCCTGGCGCTGGAACGCATGCAGCGCGTGGATATGCTCATGCAGAGCGCGTCCGCCGCGCTTCTGCGCCGTGCCGACGCCGCCACGCACCGCCTGGAACGCGTCCGCGCCGAGTTCGACGCCTATGATCCCTTCCGGATCCTGAAACGCGGCTACGTCTATCTGGCGGAACCCGGCACGGGGCGTCAGATCACGGGCGTCGGCGGGCTTCAGCCGGGACAACGCGTGCGCGCGATCCTGGCGGACGGCGCGGCGGACCTGGATGTCCGGAGCGTCCGCGAGGCTGAGGCGGGCAAAAACGGCCGTCGCGACCTGCTGCCGCTCATTACGGCGAAGTCCGAAGCAACGAATTAGATGAACCAACGGGAAAGGAGCGCCCCATGACCTTTTTTGACAGAATGAAATCCGGCCGCCTGCCGGCTGTGCTGATGATCGCCGCGGCCGCCGCTTTGAGCCTTGTCGCCGCGCTGGAGCTCTCCGGCGCGCAGATTTCGAATGACGCCGCGGAGAAGGACCTGATCCGCGTGGCGACCTACAACGTGCGCGGACCGAACGACCGTGCGCCGAATTCCTGGCGCGACCGCCTGCCGCGCATGGTGCGGACCATCCGCGAGAACAAATTCGAGCTCATCGGCACGCAGGAGACGCTGTCCGGCCCGATCAAGGACCTGACGGAAGCGCTCAAGTTCAGTTATTTCGGCGTCGGGCGCGACAGGCGCAAGGGCGACGAGCACAACGTCATCTTCTACGACCCGGAACGCTTCGAGGTGATCTCGCAGGAGACGTTCTGGCTTTCCGACGATCCCACGACGCCCGGCTCCTCCGCCTGGGATTCCTCGCTGCCGCGCATCTGCACGTGGGGGCTTCTGCGGGACCGCCGGACCAACAAACGCTTCGTCATTGCGAACACGCACCTCGACCACCAGAGCGCGATGGCGCGGATTCAGGGCGCGAACCTGATCCTGACGCGCCTCGCCCCCATGATCGAGCGGTACCCGTTCATCCTGACCGGCGACTTCAATTCCACCGCCGACGACACGCCCGTGCGGCGCGTGCTCGGCGTGCTGAGAAACGCGCGCACCGTGTCCGAGACCGACCACTACGGCGCGGGCGACGAGACGTTCCACGATTTCCATGTGAACCGCAAGGACCGTTCCCACCGGAAGCCGATTGACTTCATCTTCGTGAACAACCGCGTGCGCGTGCTGTCCCACGGCACGGTCAACGATTTCCGCAACGGCCTGGCGTCGTCCGACCATTTCCCGGTCACCGCCGAGATCGTCCTGCTCGACGCCCCGGAAAATTGATCCCGTGTTCGCCGCAAAACGCGGGGAACAATCCGGTATCGCACCCGATACGCTTGACTTCATAAAAAACAATGTTTTATTAGATGTTCGCTTGACTTCCGCTCGAAGCCTGCTATAGTTCTTCCACTGATTTCCGTTTTTCCAACAGCCCCGTTTCCAACTAAGGAGCCCAAGATGAAACCATTCCATTTCGCAGGCATGATGCTCTGCGCCGCCGCGTTCTTCACATCCGCCGCCGTTTCCGCGTTCCCCGAGTACGAACCGGGCACGGAGCAGATCCTCGTTTACACCAGAACAGCCGAGCCCAACAGCTACCCGGACGGCCTCGCGCGGTCCGTTCACTTCGCCCGCAGCACCGACGGGAAGCACTTCACGGCGATGAACGAGAATTACGGCATCCTCTTCGCGAAGGGCACGCTCTCCGAACAGAACACCATCCGCCCGAAATGCGTGAAGAACCCGGTCATCTTCCCGATGAAGGACGGCGGCTACGGCATCATGGCGGTCCGCACGAATGAGGACGGCACGCCGGACGAGGAAAGCAAAGGGAAAGTCCTGCTCTGGACCACGAAGGACCTCATCCATTTCTCCGAACAGGTGCTGGTCGACATGGGCACGACCGAGCAAATCGGGTTCATTGAGCACATTGGCCTGCCATCGGGGTATTATTCCTACTACACCTTCGAGTGGCAGTCCGAATTAGGGAAACCATACTCAACGGAAATCACAGATTTCAGCACGCCGGGCAAAACAAACGGTCTGCGCGATGATGTCGAGATGGAACTAGAAGAACCGCTGGAAATTCTGGAACCGAATGGCGCGAACTTCCTGGAAAACAATTCGCCTCGTAGAGTTTCCGTGCCGCGTTCCCTCGCCGACCGCGCGGCGCTGCACTGGGGACACCTCGTCTCCGTCGCGGCGCGCGTGCCCGAAAACGTCCTGGCGGCTTCGGCGGACGACCTCGCGAAGGTGAAAGCCGAGATCGTGTATTCCGACGGCTCCACGTCCGTCAAGCCCGTGAAGTGGGACGCCTCGAACGTGCAGTTCGACAAGCCGGGCAAATATGAGATCACCGGCACCGTGCAGAACGAATCTTACGGGTTCCCGCTCGCCCGCGCCTGGGGCGACCCCGTCGTCTTCAAATGGGACGGCAAGTTCTACTTCATCGCCACGACCGACGCCCGGAACAACATCGGGCTGTACGTGCGCGAGGCCGACGATCCGCACGGCCTGTTCGCCGACGGCGTGAAGGAGCACCTGATCCTCGACAAGGACGAAGCCCGCCAGCTCATCCAGACCTTCTGGGCGCCCGAGTTCCACGTGATCGGCGACGACCTCTACATCCTCTTCGCGGTCGGCGGGCGTGCCTGGGGGCCGCAGTGCCATTACATGAAGCTGAAGAAGGGCGCGAGCATCATCGATCCGGCTTCGTGGGAAGACCCGGTGAAGATCCTGAAGAAGGACGGCAAGGGCGTCGGCGACGGCGGCATCTCGCTGGATATGACCTACATCAAGGCGGGCGGCAAGTCCTACTACGTGTGGTCCTACCGCGTCGGCATCGGCTCGCCGCGCGACACCGGCTCCATGCTGTACATCGCCACGTTCGACGAGAAGAACCCCGGCGTACTCACGTCCGACCCCGTGCAGCTGTCCCGTCCGCTCTACGGTTGGGAGAACGTCCGCGGCACGATCAACAACGAGGGGCCGTATTCGTTCAACGCGAACGGCAAGGTCTACCTGACCTTCTCCGGCGGCGACGCGGGCGGCTACACCTACGCGCTCGGACTGCTGACCGCGGACGAAAACGCCGACCTGCTGGACCTGAAGTCCTGGACGAAGAGCAACGCCCCGGTCCTGTCGTTCTACTCCGTGCCGAACAAATGGGGCCCCGGCCACAATTCGTTCTTCATGGACGACTTCGGCAACCTCATGATCGCCTACCACGGCGAGACGTCGCTCCGCGGACGCGAACGCTGCGTCGGCATCCACCGCGTCCACTTCAACGTCGACGGCGAACCGGTGTTCAACATGTCCGCGGAACGCGACCTCGATCCCGCGCTCGCCCAGGTGAAGACCTCGGTCGTGACTCCCGGCGCGGAAGATCTGTTGAATGCGGCCGCTCAGAGCGCGCCGGAGACGCCTGCCGGAAGACCCGGCCGTCGCCGCCAGCCGCAGCGTCAGTGATCGTTTTCTCCATCAAAAGCAAGGCCAACCGGGTTCGACGCCCGGTTGGCCTTTTTCATAT
Source organism: Victivallales bacterium (assembly GCA_045114235.1). GTDB lineage: Bacteria > Verrucomicrobiota > Lentisphaeria > Victivallales > UBA1829 > UBA1732. The sequence goes on along the minus strand of JBGUKB010000127.1, from coordinate 209 downwards.
TTTGCTGCAGGAAAACTGAATCGGATCAGTTCGCGGCGTTGAGCTTGGTCTGAAGCTCGCGCATTTTCTCACGGTAGGCCGCGGGATCGGTCTGACGGAGCTTCTGGACTTCGTTGTATTCCTCCGGGAACTTCTCCTGGATCTGACGGATGACGTTGGTATTCGTCGCGCCGCCGCGTGCGCCCGGCTGCTGCGCGCCGCCCATCATG
>JBGUKB010000126.1:0-11741 GCA_045114235.1 Victivallales bacterium | reverse complement strand
CTCGCGGCCGTAGTCCGCCAGCAGCGCCTTGTTCGCCGTGACGACCGTCTTGCCCTGTTCGAGCGCGCTCAGGATGAACTTGCGGGAAACGGTCGTGCCGCCGATCAGCTCGACCACGATGTCGCTCTTCGCGATCACGGACGGGGTGTCGCTCGTCAGCATGCCGGCCGGGACCGCGACGCCGCGGTCGGTCGTCGTATCGAGATCGCCGATCCCGGTCAATTCCACATCCACGCCGGTCCGTTCGCGGATCAGGCCGCGGTTTTTCAGAAGACAATCCGCCACTCCGGCGCCAACTGTGCCGAATCCGAGGATTCCCACACTCACATGTTTCATATTTTCTAACTCCAGTTTTGGGAAAAGAATGCAATTACATAATATACACCGTTCGAGGGAAAATAAAAGCGCTCTTTAAAAAAAAGACGCGAAAAGCGGTCGTTTTTCCGGCATCTTCCGCTTTTCTTCGCCGGATGTCCTTGATTTCCCGCGAACACGAGGTATATTAGCTGAAAAATCGATTTGCGTATCTTCATAACAGGAGCTATTTACATGACAGGTCACACCATGGCAAAAATGATCCTCGCCGGAAGCGCCGCGCTCATGACAGCCGGAGCCGTCGCCGCCGAAGCCGACTACCCGATCCAGCCCGTTCCGTTCACCAAGGTCCGGTTCACCTCCGGCGTGCTCGTCGAACGCCAGGACGTCAACCGTAAGGTCACGATCCCGTTCGCGCTCCAGCAGTGCATCGAGTCCAACCGCCTGAAGAACTTCGACCTCGCCGCCGAGACCATGAAGCGGCGCGCCGCGGGCGAAACGACGTTCCAGAACCGCCCGCTCACGACGTTCCCGTTCGACGATACGGACATCTACAAGTTCCTGGAGGGCGCGTCGTATTCGCTCCAGACGAACCCCGATCCCGAGCTCCGGAAGAAGATGGAGGACATCATCCAGCACGTGAAGGCCGCGCAGGAGCCGGATGGCTACCTGTACACCTTCCGCACCATGCACCCGGATTCCCCGGCGCACGAGTGGATCAATCAGAAACGCTGGCTGAGCGACCCGAACCTGAGCCATGAGACGTACAACCTGGGGCATTTCTACGAATGTGCCACGGCGTATTACGAGGCAACGGGCGACCGCACGCTGCTGGACATGGCGGTGAAATCTGCCGAACTCCTGAACAAGGACCTCGGCGGGGACGATCCCTGCATCGCGCCCGGCCATCAGATCGTCGAAATGGGTCTCGCGAAGCTCTACCGCCAGACCGGCGATCCGCGCTGGCTGAAGCTCGCCGCGCATTTCCTTGAAAACAAGGCGAAACACGGCCCCGGCGATCCCTACAGCCAGTCGCACAAGCCCGTCATCCAGCAGGACGAAGCCGTCGGGCACGCCGTCCGCGCCAACTACATGTACGCCGGCATGGCGGACGTCGCGGCGCTCTCCGGCGACCAGCGCTACATCGACGCCATCACGAAGATCTGGGACAACGTCGTCGGCAAGAAATACCATCTGACCGGCGGATGCGGCGCGCGCAGCAGCGGCGAAGCGTACGGCAACAATTATGAGCTCCCGAACCGTTGCTACAACGAGACCTGCGCCGCCGTGGCGTTCCTCTTCTGGACGCACCGCATGTTCCTGATGTACGGCGATGCGAAGTACATGGACACGTTCGAACGCACCATGTACAACGGCGCGTTCTCCGGCGTCTCGCTCTCCGGCGACCGTTTCTTCTACCCGAACCTGCTGGAATCCTCCGGTTCCGAGCGGTCCGCGTGGTTCGGCTGCGCCTGCTGCCCGCCGAACATCATGCGCACGATCGCCTCGCTCGGGCAGTACGTCTGCGCGAAGAAGGACAACACGGTCTACATGCTGCTGTACGGATCGGGCACGGTCGACGCGGGGGACGCCGTGTTCACGCAGGCCACGAACTACCCGTGGGACGGCAAGGTCGAGATCGCGCTTTCCGATGTGAAGCAGGGCAAGTTCGCGCTCGCGCTCCGCATCCCCGGCTGGGCCGAGGGGCATCCCGTGCCGTCCGACCTCTATGCCTACACGAACGACGCGCCTGCGAAATGGACGCTGCTGGTGAACGGGAAGAAAGCGGATTACAAGATGGACAAGGGCTTTGCCGTGATCGACCGCGCGTGGAAGAACGGCGACAAGGTCACGCTCGACCTGCCGATGGAAGTCCGCCGCGTGAAAGCCAACGAGAAAGTCGGCAACCTGACCGGGCAGGTCGCGTTCGAGCGCGGCCCGATCGTGTTCGCGTTCGAGCAGAAGGATCAGGGCGTGAAAACGCCGTGGCGCCGCTGGTTCGCCACGCCGGACGCGAAGGTCGAGGCGAAATTCCGTACCGACCTCTTCCCCGGCGGCGGAGTCGAGACCATCGAGATCGACACGAAGAACGGCAAAATGGTCGGCATCCCGTACGCCTGGTGGGCGAACCGCGGCTCAATGCCCATGCGCGTGTGGCTGTCCGACGCCGATGCCTCCACGACGTACACGGCGAACAAGTCCGAGGAAGCGAAGGTGAGCGTGTCCTACGCACGCGGCGGCATGAACCCGGCGGCGATCAACGACGGATTCTTCCCGCAGAACCCGACCGACATCGACATCGAAAACTTTGACTTCTGGTCGCACCTCGGCGGCAGCGAATGGGCGATGCTCACGTTCGACGCGCCGGTCGAGCTCTCCCGCTGCAAGTTCTACTGGTTCGACGACAGCCGCCGCGGCGGCGGATGCGCCCTGCCGCAGTCCTGGACGCTCAGCTATGACAGCGGAAACGGACAGTTCCTCCCGGTCGAGGCGACCGAACAGAAGATGGACGAGATCACGTTCAAGCCGGTGAAGGCGAAGCGCCTGCGCCTGAACATCCGCCAGCGCAACCGGATGGCCTCCGGCCTGTACGAATGGCTGGTGTTTTGATCCTTTGAACAGAAATCAACAATAAAATCGGCCGGGACAGTTTTCGGACTGCCCCGGCCGCGCTGTTTTCGCTTCGTTTCTTAAAGCACGATCTCGAACTCGGAGATGGTGGGAACCGGGAGGCCGGGTTTCGCACGGAAGCTGATGCGGAAGAACATGCCCTCGTATTTTGCATCCATGGGGACCGTTATCTCCGAAATGCTTTCCGAACCGGGCACGTCAGAGATTTGCGTCCAGTTCTCCTGATCCATCGAGGATTCCACGGTGAAACTCCATTTCGCCTCATTTGCGAACGCAATACGGATCGACTTCGGTTTCACGATGCGTTCCGGCGTGATCTGAAGGTAGCAGTTCTCGGCGGATTTCGCCTGATAGAACGTTTCCGTCCGGCCATCGACGGCGCAGAAAGCGGAGTGTCCCTCGACCGATTCGGACGCAAGCGTCGGTTTGTCCAGAGCCACATTTACCGGATTGTAGTCTTCCGTGATTACGGGTTCCCCCTTGAACTTGACGTAGGGACGGTCTTCGATGACCGGTGTCTTTCCCGGCACGAATTCGGGGCCGCCCTTCGACACGATCTCGATGCGGGAGGATTCTATTCCGGGCGAGGTTGCCTCGATCACGGTCGTTCCGCTGTAGTACGGGCGGAAGTCGATGGAGCACTTGCCGTCGCGGATTGCGATATCGGAATCCTTGTTGAACGTGATGGAACGGCCGGTGGGGAACTCGCCGGGACCAGAGACCACGCGGAAGGTGACGTCCGGGCAGTTGCTGAGTTCCCTGCCGGATGCGTCGACGACGGTGGCGATCAGCTGAACGTCGTCCGTGCCGTCCGCATGGGCGATGACGGCCTTGTCCGAGGTCAGGACGACCTTGGCCGGAGTCCCGTCGACGGGCCATTCGGGATGCTTCACGCCGCCGAACGTCTCGCGGTAGTAGTACCAGCGGCGTTTGGGCAGACGGAAATAGTCCATGGTCCCGAACCAGCCGTACGAACCGCCCATGCTGCCGTGGTCGATGCCGCACCAGATGATCTCGCCGCTGCGCCAGTCGTATTCTTTCTTGCCCGTGATGCGCCCGACGGATTCATAACCGGAATTGAACTTGCCGGGACGGACTTCGATATTGGAGCCGACGGCTCCGTATTCGCTGACCACGTTCGGGATGCCGGGGTTCTGATATTCGCGGATACGCTCGCCGTCGCCGTTGTATCCCGCGATGTCGGCGCAATGGTCGACTTCGCCGCGCTGGGCGCCGCCGACGGCTGCCAGACGGGTCGGATCGGCATCGTGGGCGATCTTCGCGAGGCGTTTCAGGAAATCGCGCACGTTCGGCATCACACGGCCGTCGGAGAAGAACACCTCGTTGCAGAGGCTCCAGCACACGATGGACGGGCGGTTGCGGTTGATGCGGATCATGTCCCGCAGACTGCGGATCACGGATTCCTCGAACGGGAGCTGGTCGGCCTCGGTCGTGGGATATGCGCCGGCTCCGCCCCAGTTGCGCGGACCGCCCATGCCGCCTGTGCCCCAGAAGCAGTTTTCGCACCAGAACATCATGCCGATGCTGTCGCAGAGCTCGGCAAATACCGGATGATGCGGATAATGGCTGCCGCGAATGATGTCGAATCCGGCTTCCTTCATGTAACGGATATCGCGCTCGAATCCGGCGTGGCTGGCGGCGTCGCCCCAGCCTGCGCGGTCCTGATGGACGTTCGCGCCGTGGAAATAACGGTTCTCCCCGTTGAGAAAGAAACCTTTGTCCGCGGTCCATTTGATCGTACGGAACCCGAAGTTGTCGGAGAAGCGGTCGTAGATCGCGCCGCTGTTCGCGTCGGAGACGACGGTTTCGGCACGGTAGAGCACGGGCGTTTCCGGTGACCAGCGTTTCGCGTCCTTCACCTGCGAGGTGAGGATTTCGACCTCAAGTACGGCGTTCGGCGTGATTTCAACTGTCTTCGCCGGCGCCGAGGCAACGACCTGCCCGTCGGCATCATAGATGGACGTCTCGACGTTCAGTTTGCAGGGCTTGTCCGACCGGCTGCGGATTTCGCTGACCACGCGGACGGAGGTGTCGCCGTCTTCAAGTTTCGGCGTCGTGATCGCCATGCCGTACCAGGTCACATGGATGTCGCTCTTCGTGACAAGGTCCACATCGCGGTAGATGCCGCCGGAAAAAACGTGTTCGCCCGCACGAGGCGCAAGACGGGCGTTCCAGTTGTTGTTCACGCGGATGGCGATCTGGTTTTCACCGTTCACGATCCGGTCGGTGATATCGACTTCGAATCCCGTATAACCGCCCTCGTGATGTCCGGCGGGCTTGCCGTTCACATACACGTCGGCGATCTGGAAGACGCCTTTGAAGTCGAGATAATACCGCTTCCCCTCCAGACGGGTCAGGCTGATTTTCTTGCGGTACCAGCCGTCGCCGGTGTAGAAGCGGTCGGAAAGGAAATACGGCATACTGAACGAGTGCGGGATGTGGGCCAGTTCCCATTGGCTGTCGTCGAGGTCGGCCGCCTGTCCGTTCTCGACCGAGCCGAGCTTGAATTTCCATTCCGCGTTGATGTGGGAAAGGCTGCGGACGGGTTGTTCCACCTTGTCCTTCGCCACTGCATTCTGGTCAACATCACATGATGCACCGAGAAGCACGAGTCCGGCGCAAAGAGCCATACCGAGGTAACGTTTTCTGAACAGTTTCATTTTTTTGAAGCCTTCTTTGTTCTGATCAAATTTTTGAGATATTCTATAGCTATTATAGTGTTCGGACATTGAAATTCAAGGCGCAAAAAAAGATTTCATGCGTTTTGATGACGTTATCACGGTGCTTAACGTGTTTTATAACGTTATTTAACGAAAGCAAGCCGGAGACAAATCTATTTCGGGATTTCCTGCGGCTTGCCGGCGGCCAGGCACTGTCTCCCCCGTGCTTGCCATTTGGGGTATCTCCGCGCGGAGAGAATGACGCGACATTTCATCCGTTCACCTCCGGAGGACCAAGCCGAATCCTAGCGTTCCGCCTCGGCCTTCTTCAATTCTCCGCTCCAGTCCCGGCCCAGATCAAGTCCGGCGAAAACATCCGGCGAGCCGGGCAGACGGATCAGAAAATCGCCTGCATGGCAGAAGCTCAGGTCCCCCTCAAGCAGGGAGAAGTTGACCACATGGCCGCCATGCTTCCGGGTTTCATCCATGAAATGGAGATGCCATCCGGGCGCATTGACGCCGCTGATGTAATCCGGGAGCCGGAATCCGACCAGATTGCCGCGAATGTCCGCGAACTCAAAGACGGCTTCCTCTTTCGCCGCCTCCGCAAGGCCGACGCCGTCTTTCTCCTGGCGCCTGACAGCCCGGACTTTCATGCGGCTGAATCTGCCGGTCAGGCGAATCGCAAGCGGGAAGTCTTTTCGCGGACAGCAGCCGTTCATACGCGCCTCGAACTGCTCGTAGCTCGGGATGCCGTCGAGCCTCACGGTATCCTCGGCGCTGAAATCGGCGATCGTGCCGAACGGGACCGTTTCGTCGTCGCCCGGCAGATAGACCTGTCCGTCGGCGCATGCCTGATAGACCACGCCGTCGATCATCTGCACCTCGCCGTCAAGACGGTCCATCGTTGCGATCGCCAGATTGCCGAGCTTTTTGATTTCGCCGACGCTGACGATCCCGCCATAGTGGCCGCCAAGCAGGACGCTGAACAGCGAAATCTGGGTAAACCGTCTGCCTTTCCTGTTCATGATCTCATCGCTCGCAAGAGTGTTTTCCTTCATGGTATCTCCTGTTTTGCCGGAACTTTACAATGCCGTCAGAAGTCGAACGTCATCTGGTCGGACTTGTCCGGTTCCTCTTTTTTCGGGACGAAGTTCTTCACGGAGCCGAGCCAGAGGTCGAGCGACTGGATCGGGACCGCGAGGCGTTTCGCGTCGGCGATCTTGGTGGAAGCGGCGTTCGGGTCCGCTGCGACGAGGAGCGCGAGGGCGTCGGTCACGGAATCGACCGGATCGTAGCCCGCGGCCTTTGCGATGGATTCGTACCAGGCGCGTTTTTCGGGCATCTTGCCGGTGAAGCATATCTTCGGACGGTCTTCGGTCGCGGATGCCACGAGCGTGACGGCGGCGAGGAGTTCGTCGAGTCCGGCGGACTGTGCGATCAGCTCGTCGTGGAGCGCGCGGGCGCGTTCGGGTCCGATGCCATTGATCTCGGCGAGCTGTTCGGTCGAGAGGGTGCGGAGTTCGGCGAACGAGTGCTTCTTGAGGATGGTCTTCGCGATGTTCGCGCCGATGCCCTTGATGTTGAGTGCGGCAAGGACCTTGTAGGCGGGCACGGTGCGCGCGGCCTGGATCTCGCGGTAGAGGTTCTGCGTGGACGTGCCCTGGAAGCCGTCGTCGCGGAGCTGGGAGTAAATGTTGATCTCGGAGAGGTTGAAGAGGTCGGAGAGCGTGCGGACATTCAGCTTCGTCATGATCTTGCGGAGGCTGGGCTCGCCGAGGTGCTCGATGCCGATGCTGCGGATGGACGCCAGCAGGAGCTGGAGGCGCGTCTCGAAGCATTCCGGGTTCACGCAGCGGAGTTCGGGCAGGTCGCGGACGAGTTCGTGTCCGCAGCACGGGCAGTGTGTGATGAGGGCGCTGCGGCGTTCGGGCCCGGGCTCGCTGGAAACGATGTACGGGATCACGTCGCCTGCGCGTTCCACGGTCACGGCGTCGCCGATCTGCAGGTCGCGGTCGAGGATGTTCTGAAGGTTGTGGAGCGTGGCGCGGCGGATGGTGGTGCCGTTGATCTCGATGGGCTCCAGCTCGGCGACGGGCGTGAGGCAGTTCTTGCCGAAGCTCCATTCCACGCCGAGCAGCCTCGTGGTGCGGCGGATGCCGCTGAACTTGAACGCGATCTGGCCGCGCGGATGGTGGGCGGTGTTGCCGAGCGATTCGGCGTACTCGGCGTCGGCGAGCTTGACCACAAGGCCGTCCATGGGGTAGGGGAGCTGTTCCATCTCCTCCAGGACGCCGGGCCAGACGCGGGCGATCTCGGCGGCGGTGACGGGGCGCGAGACGGTGGCGTAGTCGACGAGCGTGAGGCGCGCATGCTGGGCGGTCATGCCGGAGATGTCCTTCAGGCTCATGATGCCGCCGATGGCGTTGCGCGAGTTTTTGAACGGTTTCCCGTTGGCGTTCAGGATCGAGGCGTAGCGGCGCTTGAAGTCGTCCGTGCGGATGAGGAGTTCACCGAGGACGCGCCCGGGGTATTCCGCCAGCGGCAGCACGCCGGACAGCGTTTCGAGGTCGATCAGCGGCACCTTGTCCGTGATGACCTTCCCCGTGAAGCCGTCGCCGCGCGTGGAGAGCACGCCGTCCTCCCACAGCACGGAGATGCCGTCGTACTTGGGCTGGATCAGGAGCTTTTCGTCGGCGGTGCGGACAGTCTTTTCGATCCACGCGACGAGTTCGGGCAGGGAGTACACCTTGTCGAGCGAGAGCATGGGGCGTTCGTGCCGGATGTCCTCGGTCGCCGCTACGGCGGGGGCGTTGACCTGGTCGAGCAGGCGGTTGCCGGGGTCCTTCTCCGCGAGCAGGCGCGTGATGAAGTCGAAGTCGTCGTCGCTGATCGCCGGGTCGGATTCGTCCCAGTAGCGCGCGTTGTAGAACCGGATTTTTTCTTCGAGCTCGGACGCGCTCATGGCGCGGTACGCGGCCCTGTCGATGCCGGGTGTCATGTTTTCCTCGTTTCGTTGGGACGGCGGGCATAATGAACGGCGCCGCCGTGCCGGTTTGTTGCACATTTCCTAACACAAAATACCACAACTTTGAAAAAAAACAACTGAAAACGCGGAAAAAAACGTCCCGCGGTTTGAAAAACGCGGGATACGGGGTTATTTTATCCGAAATATAAAACAAAATCGTTGGCGAATCCTTTCCGCATCGAACATGAAACGAATCATCCAGACAAGACTTTTTCTCTTTATGGCGCTGGGACTCCTGTCCCTTCTGTTCATCGTCAACATGACGATGTCGGTCGGCGCAAAAAGACAGGCGCGCACGATCATCGCGGAGCGTCTGCGGGACCTGAGCATGGACGTGACCGAGTGGCGCGAAAACTACAAAAAGATCCGGGAGAACACGGACTCCGGCTCGATTGCGAAGGCCAGGATGCTCGCCCGGATCATCCAGTACGAGCCGGACATCCTGAAGAACGACGCCAGGCTGAAGGAACTTGCCTTCGTGCTGAACGTCGACTCTCTCTGCGTTTCCGACGGGGAGGGTGTGCTGATCGCCTCGACCGAGCCGGGCTTCCTCGGGTTTCGCATGGACTCCTCCGCACAGTCGGCGGAATTCATGCCCGCGATCAAGGACAAGGCGTTCGAGCTGGTGCAGGACCCGCAGGAACGCGGCATTGACCACGTGGTCGTGCAGTACGCGGGCGTGGCGCGTCTCGACGAGCCCGGCATCGTCCAGATCGCCTACGAGTCGGGCAATGTGTTCGACTACTCCGACATCGAGCTTATGCGCAGCATCATGCAGGCCCTGCCGATCGGGCATGAAGGGCGGTTCCTCGTGCTGGAGGACGGCGACGATCCGGTCGTCTTCGCCAGCGGCGACCCGTCCGAAAACGGCTGCCGGCTGTCCGAACTCGGGTTCCGCCGGGATCCGGTCCTGCCGGATACGGTCTTCCTCAGCGGCAAGCCGTATTTCTACCAGCGCGTGCAGATCCCGGACGAGCCGCGCCGCGTGCTGGCTGTCATGCCGAGGAAGGAAGTTTTCGCGGCCCTTAACCGCGCCATGCTTTTCATCCTTGTTACCTACCTCGTCTTTTTCATGCTCTTCTACTTCCTGCTGGACCGCCTGATCCGGCGGACCGTGACGGACGGGTTCTACGAGGTGAACCGCGTGCTCGACAAGATCATCGCGGGCGACCTGACGCAGACCGTGAACGTGCGGAGCAACCCGGAGTTCCTGGCGCTGTCCGACGGCATCAACACCATGGTCGGCGGCCTGAAGAAGAACCTGACCGACTCGCGCCGCCGCGTCAAACGCGAAAACGAGCTGGCGAAGTCCATCCAGCAGACGCTGATCCCCGCGCCGGGACAGCGTTTCGCGCAGTTCGACCGGATCGACTTCGTCTCGTCGTTCATGCTGGCGGCACACAAGGGCAGCGACGTCCTAGAAACCTTCGTGACCGATGCCGGACGCCCCGGATTCGTTATGCTCGAAGCGCTCGGCGACAGCGTGTCCGCCAGCCTCAGCATGATGAAGTTCCGCGCCATTTTCCGGCCGTGCGTTCCGCCTTCTTCCAGTCCGCTCGACATGCTGAACCGCGGCATGGAGGTTTTCAAGAATGAAAAGGTCTTCAAAAAACAGTTCCTGTCGATCTTCGTCGGTTTCTTCGACCTGGAGAACCGCCGCCTCGACTATGTGAACGCGGGCTACTATCCGCCGTTCCTGCGCAGATCGGACGGCACGTTCGAACAGCTCCGCGGTTCGGTCGGAACGGTGTTTACGAGCGCGCGCCCCGTCGAACTGCATCAGGAGAGCATCACGTTTGGCCCCGGCGACATGTTCTTCGCGTGCTCCAACGGCATTTTCTCGTACCGCGACCGCGAGGGCCAGCTCTTCACGAAGAAGATGCTGACGAACGGCCTGATCGCCTCGAAAGCGGATTCCGCGCAGGCGCTGATCGACGATGTGTCGTCCTTCATCCGCGGGTTTTCCGGCGAGCTTCCGCCGGACGACGACGTGGTCATGGCGGCTTTCCGCATGGTTTTCTGAACGGCGGCCATCGCGAAACGAACGAAAAGCGGGGGACGGATCATCCGTCAATGAAAAAACGCACGGCCGGGAAGTCCGACCGCGCGTTTGTTTTTTCGTAATGCGGACTGTTTCGGCAGGCCGCAACCCCCCGCCGGCTTAACGGCGGGGCGGGAGCGTGATGATGGAGCCGGTGACGGGCTGGCCGTCGCGGAGCTTGTCGGCGTTCTCGCGGGCGATCTCCTGGGCGCGGGAACGGTCCCCGAGCTGGGATTCGGCGATGTCCTCCAGCGTCTCGTTGGCGCGCACCTGGTACATGCGCGAGACGTCGGGCGCCGCGCCGCCGCCGAAACCGCCGGCCGGACGGTCGTCGATTACGGGGTTCTTGGGCGGATAACGGCGTTCCGGCTCCTTCGGGACGACCTTGGAGCCCTTGGTGGTCACGGTCGCCACGTCGACCATCTCGTCGCGCGTGGCGAGGCGGAACATCAGAGTCTCGCTCTTTTCCTCGGGACGCCCGAAGTCGGTCACGATCTCGGCGTAGAGGGTCACGGGACCGATCATCTTCTGCGCGCGCTGCCCGTAGTAGTGCGTCTTGATCCTGTAGTCGCCGTTCATCGCGTTACGGACCATGAACTCCTCGGGACCGTAGCCCTGCGTGATGTCGAACGAGTTGCGGCCGCCGTTGGTGGTCAGGCGGTGCTGGTAGAAGCACTCTTCGCCGGAGGGATCGAGCGTGTGCAGGTCCATGTCGGACATGTCGGTGTCCCAGCCGATGGTCACGCGGAGGTCCATTTCGAGCGGATGCACCAGGCGGGAATCGATGTCCTTCAGTTCGATCCCGGCGCGTTTCGCCTTCACGATGAAGTTGTTCAGCTCGGTGATGGCGATCAGCTCCACGTCGCGGAACCGGCCGTCCGGCTTCTTCACGATCGCGTTCAGCATCATGTCGGCGGCTTCCTGCCAGCGTCCGGCGTCGGCGAGCACGAGTGCGAGGTCGCGGTAGGACTGCGGCTCCTCGGGCGCGAGTTCCAGCACCTTGCGGAACACGGTCTCGGCGGCGTCGAGTTCGCCGAGGTATTTC
>JBGUKB010000125.1:0-7299 GCA_045114235.1 Victivallales bacterium | reverse complement strand
GAAATACCTGCACTCCGAGATCGACGCCATCGAACGCGTGAAGATCCTGAACGAGCTCCGGCGCGGCGACTTCGACTGCATCGTCGGAATCAACCTCATCCGCGAGGGCATCGACCTCCCGGAAATCCGCCTCGTCGCCATCCTCGACGCCGACAAGGAAGGCTTCCTGCGTTCCCGCCGTTCCCTCATCCAGGTCGCCGGACGCGCCGCGCGAAACGCCGACGGCAAGGTGATCCTGTACGCCGACAACATGACCGACAGCATGAAGGCGCTCATCGAGACCACCGAGGCGCGCCGCGCCAAGCAGAACGCCTACAACACCGAGCACGGCATCGTCCCCCACACCATCATCAAGCCCCCGCGCGAGACCATCGCCGAGATCATCGGCGCAGCGCAGCCGGAAAAAAACACGCCCGCGCCCGCCTCGAACTCCGGCCGCGCCTACACGTTCCACGAACCCGGCGCGCCCTACAACACCGGCCTCAAGACTCGCCCCGCGAAAGGCAGGAAGGGACGCGGCATGAAGGGCCAGTCGATCACGCTCAGCGAGACCGAGGAGATCCTGAAGCAGACCGGGGCCGCCAGCATCGACGAACTCGTACTCGAACTCGAATCCCAGATGCTCGAAGCCGCGCAAGCGCTCGAATTCGAGCGCGCCGCACAGCTCCGCGACCAGATCCGCTCCCTCTCGAAAGACCTCGATTCTCCGCCCTTCTGAATAGAAACAAATCGCCCGTCATCATTTGCAATTACATCTCCAACATGTTATATTAATCGATTCGAACAAAAACCGACTTTTCTCCACCCCATTTTTAATACAAACGGAAAGCCTCCCATGAATCCGCGCCACCTGAAAGCATCCCTCCTCTCCGCATTCGCAATTCTCGCGGCCCTGCTTGCTTCTTCCTGCGCATCCAGCGAACGCATGAACCGCATCGGCTGGGATTCCGATTCCTACTCCGCGCCGAAGGCCAGCCGCATTTCCGGCGGCAGGTTCGACGACGCCGTCGCCAGCCTCCGCACGCCCGTCGCTCTCCAGGACCGCCAGGTCAACGTCTGGCCGTTCTGCACCGTGAACAGCCGGTACGTGAGCATCCTGTGGCCGTTCATCGACTGGGACGACTTCGGCATGGCGATCCGCCCGTTCTACAACCGCGAGGGAAACGACGCCTCCATCCTGTTCCCGCTGTCCTCCTGGAACCCGGTCGACGGCGACGGCTGGGCGCTGAACGCCTACTGGGACCCCGATTACTACGGCATGTTCCCGCTGTTCCACGTGGGGCGGCAGCCCGACGCCTTCTGGTTCGCCGGGCCGTTCGTCGGCGACGGCGACAGCTTCGGCGTCCTCCCGCTCTGCTATTTCGGCGACGACCTCAATTTCATCGGGCCAGTGTGGTGGGACGCCGAACCGCCCGAGATCAAGGAAACATCCCGCGACTTCGGTTTCTTCCCGCTCTTCTGGAAATACCCGCACGGGTCCGCGTTCCTCCCACTTTACATCAAGACCGAGGAGAGCTTCCTTTCTCCGCTGTTCTGGATGTTCAAGACCCCGGACGGCGACGGGAACAAGATTTGGGGAAAGGGGCAGTACCTCCTCCTCGGCTACTGGGATGAAAACGGCATCGAACACGGCTTCGTCCCGTTCTACAGGGTCGACAAGGAGGACGAAGACCTCAACCATGTCCTCCTCTGGTGGTGGAAAAACAACACGCAGACCTGCGGGCTTTTCCCGTTCGCCTGGTTCCACAAGGACGGCGGGACGATCCTCCCCTTCGCCAGATGGAAAAAGCATTCCGCCACGGGCATGAACGGCGAGGAGGAGAAGTGGACCGAGGGCAACGTCCTGCTGCTCGGCTACTGGGGCCGCCGCGCATACGGCGTCTTCCCGTTTTTCCGCGGCTCCTCGGCGGAAGAGGACATGAAGTACGTCGGCCCGCTCTGGTGGGCTTACGACGAGGACGAGCGCGAATACGGGTTCTTCCCGTTTTTCCGTGTCGAGCGCAGCCGGGGCGAGACGAACCGGAGCTATCTCTTCCCCGTCTACTCGTGGGAAAAGGACCGCTACGGCTCCGAGTTCACGTCCATCCCGTTCTTCCGCGAGGACTACGACTACCCTGAACACCGCGCGACCACGTCCGTCCACGGCCGCCGCTACCTCATCTACGCCGACCACGAGAAGAAGGGCAACCGGTTCAGCGCGGAATTCGACCGCGACGACTATATCCCGAGCTGGGGATTCTCGCAGTCCTACATGGACGACGTGAAGGCGCGCATGAAGGAGGACGACCTCACGAGCGAGGAAGCCGAACGCGAAGTGCGCGACACGGTCGCGTCAAAGTGGGAGGTCCGCACGACCGCGCTGCATCCGTTCTTCGAGTGGACCAGCTCGAACGAGGGCGAACGCGACCTGCGGCTGCTCTTCTATCTCTTCGGATTCGACCGCGACAAGACCTCCAGCTCCAACTGGCTGCTCTGGCACATCCTCTTCAGCTCCGGCTCCGAGGAATCGAAGGACTACCGGGGGTTCAAACAAACGTCCAGTTATGCCAGCGTCCTCGGCGTCTTCCCCTACTGGTTCCGCGACACCGGAGCCGCGGGCGACGACGACCCGGCCAAGTTCGAGTTCGACTTCCAAGCCTACGTCGAAGACAGCATCGAACTGCTCCTGAAGCGCGCCCTGATGGAGGACGGCTCCGAGGAAAGCGAGATTTGGAGCTGGAACGTCCGGACGGACTACATCGGCAAGAAATACATCCAGGCACAGCCTGACGCGGCCGTGCAGGAACAGGTCATCGGCCCCTTCTCCCCCGCCCCCGGCAAGGAAAAACAGGCAACCGTCGTTAAGCCGTTCAAGCTCAACCGGATCGTCGACGGAATCCCGAACGAGGAAGTCTTCCGCATCTGCGGCATGGACCGTGCGCTCTCCGGCAAAATGACCGCGCAGGAGGCGGAGGACACGGCAAAACGCCTCATGGACGCCGTCCTGAAGGCGCACGGACGCGGCGGCACGGGCATTCGGACCCGTTACGGATTCTTCCCTCTCTTCGGCGTGGACCGCAAAGTGTGCGAGAAGGACGGCGAAACGACGCCCGTTTCCACCGAGGTTCTGACCCCGCTGACCTACACCAGCAGGGAACAGGACGAATCCGTCACGCGGATCCTGCTCGGCATCCTCGGCTACGGCTCCAGCGAAGAGTATTTCCGCCTCGCCAACGGCCACGCCTACACCGAGGACGTCCTCTCCACGCTCGGCGTGATCCGCACCTCCACCGAAAGCCGTCCCCACACCACGGGCCCCGTCGACACGCTGAACAGCCTCGCGGAACTCCTCCGCGCAGCGCCCGCCGCGGACGAAAACCCCGTCCTCGCCGGATACTGGAACCTCCGGGTCACCGCCCGCTGCGACGATGCCATCGAACTGTACGCGAAGTTCAAGGACATCGTCTCCGCCGTGACCGTATACCGCGACGGCGCGCGCACGCCCGCCGACACGCAGGCCATGATCGACAGCATCGTCCGCTGGGAAAACGAGTATTTCTGGGACGGCGACGAACGTTCCACGTCCAGCGGGTTCTATCCGCTCTTCTTCTGGAGCAAGGACTGCCTCGACCGCGACGGCGAGCTCTCCAGGATCGCCAGATCGTGGTTCGTCCTCCCGCTCCTCTCCGGCGGCAGTTCCTCCGACGACGGTTCCTCCCTCGGCATCCTCGCGCCCATCCTCTACTACGGCGCGACGCAGCGGCACGACGAGGTGATCCCCGAGCCGCACCGCATCCTCTCCCCGGATGTGAATCCGCTTCAGGCGTCCCACAGCGGCAGCCCGGTCCGCGGCGGCACCGACCACTATGCGCTCTTCCTGGTCGGTACCAGCGACGAAACGTTCCTCCAGTGGAAGCCCGGCACGGACGAATCGGTCGCGGCGGTCTACGGCGAGCTGTTCCGTCTGTATACCACGAACAATGTTTCCTCGTTCATTTCGGCCGCGCTCCGCCGGATGACCATCGCCGAGGCGCTGGACATCCCGGAAACCCCATACGACGACGGCCTGAAGGAATACAAAAAGCGCCTGCGCTACATCCTCGACATCCTCGGACGGGTCGGCATGAAGCCGATCGACCCGGACGCGCCCCTCATGGAAACCCTCGAGGCCAGGCTCCGCGAGATCGCCGCCGCGCATATCGTGTCCCGCCGCATCTCCGGCTTCAACACAGGCTGGGGCCTGCTCTCCTCCTCCTTCTCCTGCGAGGAGACCGGCGACTACCAGACCAAGGTGCTCTTCGGCCTCGGCGCGAACAGCCAGAAGCTCGGCGAGAAGGAACACAGGAGCATCCTCGGCTACCTCTACAACATGGACACCGACGGCGTGAACACCCGCAAGTTCATCTTCCCCTTCATCACCACAAAGGACGCCCCCGGTTTCCACGAGTGGTCCTTCCTCGGCGGCCTCTTCGAACGTTCCGAGGAGGACGGCAAAACCGGCGGCCGCATCTTCTTCTTCCCCTACGGCAACCGCCCGGGGAATAAGGATTGATGTCCGAAAACACAACGCGCCGCCGCCCGTTCCAATACACGGACGACGGCGTTTTTTTATCTGCTTACCGGATCATTCCGAGGGGAACATCCAGAAATAGGCGAGGATGCCGATGACGGCAAGGAGGATGCTGAGACCGATACAAAGAATGGTGTCCCAGTGTTCCGCGAGATAACGTTTCATAAAAAAGTCTCCTTCGTGAGGGAAAATGTGCAGATTTCACCCGTTCCGTATGCCCGCGGAAAAGCGCAAAGGGGCTTCACGCGGGCAGAAAACGGGGAATTGAACTGGGGCGGAGAAATCCGGCCCGGAAAAAACGGTCAGGCCGGAACCGGACCTGCCCTCACAGGGAGAAAACAGCGCGGAAAGAGCTGGAAAAGAAAGGTCTGCGCGGTCGATTCGAGGCTTTCCCGATGCATCGGGACGGATTCGCGGACATACGCCGGACCGAGGCGCGCAGCCTCCGATTGGAGACGCCGCGCGAACGTCGGAGACGTGCGCCCGCCACGCATCTGCACCTGAACGCCGCTCCCTGCCCCCTCGTGCATGGCAGCGAGGTTCCCGGTACGCTCCGCAGTCGTCCTGAAACTCTGCGGCGCAGGGACGGAATCGGACAGGAAATCACCGGACGGAGGCGTACCGCGCCCCGCGGAAAACAGCGTCAGTGCGAAATCCAGAAGCAGGACGCAAAAGAACATCCCGGCCGCGGCAAGGCTTGACCGCGCCCGCAAATGCTCCTGATGTATCAGTGATCCGCTCTGCATGATTCCGTTTCCGTACACAGTTTTCAAGGAATGCAATACCATACACCGCCGCAAATGAAATACAAGGCCGCGGACGCGTTTTTTCCGGTGTCCGCGCGTTTTTTCGGAAAATCCGGCGGGCGCGGGTTGAAAAAAACGGTGCGCGCGCTATATTGATAGTAAAAATGCAACGTTTTCCGTGTCCGAGCGAAAGCCGGACACTACTCGTCACCCCCCTGGGGTGCCGAGCACTAAAAAAGATGGCTCAATGAAAGGATGAAAGATTAAAATGATCACCCCTGCAATCCATGTTCCGATCGCGCCGGTCCCCCCGATCGTCGACGACGAACAGCATTTTCTGATATGCCCCGTCTGCGGCGAAATGCTCGCCCAGCCGGACGTCGAATCGTTCTCCCGCTGCCCGTACTGCGACTACAAGTTCGCGAAGGACCAGGCGCTGGAGGATTTCCTGCTCGCCCCCACGGTGAAGGCGTGGATCCAGAGCCAGGACATGCTTCCGCTCCAGTTCCGCCCGGACGACATGATCGAACCTGAATAAGCCCGTCCGCATGCGCCCAGACATCCGCCTGATCGCCGTCGACCTGGACGGCACGCTGCTCAACGACCGCAAGGAGATACCGCCCGATTTCGTGCCCATGGTGGAGGCTCTGTATCCGCGCGGCGTGCGGTTCGTCCTCGCCAGTGGGCGCCAGTATTTCAACCTCGCCGCCATGTTCGAACGCATCGCGGACAAGCTCTTCTTCTTCTCCGAGAACGGCGGACTCGTATTCGACGGCGCGGAGTGCATCTTCTGCCGTCCCCTGCCCGACGACATTCTGCCGACGCTCTACCACACCGGCTCCGCCATCCCGGCGACCACGGTCCTGTGCGGCGTGAAGTCGGCTTACATCGCCGCCGACTGCGGCCCGGTCGGGGTCGAGAACACCGCGATCTACTACAAGAAACGCACGTTCACGGACGATCCGCTCGCCGCCGTCAGGGCCGCGGGCGATTCCGTGGTGAAGGTTGCCGTGTTCGATCCCGTGAGCGCCGCCGAACGCTGCGAGCCGCATTTCGCGCCGTTCCGCGACCGCCTGAAGGTCACGCTGGCGGGGCAGAGCTGGATCGACATCATGCGCGCCGACGTGAACAAGGGCATCGCGATCGAATTCCTGCAGCAGCGCCTCGGGCTCGCGCCCGACCAGTGCATGGCGTTCGGCGACTACCCGAACGACCTCGAAATGATCCAACAGGTCGGCTGGAGCTACGGCATGGCGAACGGACACCCCGACCTGCTCGCCGCCGCACGGTTCCGCGCGCCGTCCAACGAGGACGACGGCGTGATGCGCGTGCTCCGCGAGACGTTCCCCGACGCCATCACCGGATAAACAACACTGCTGTTTCAGCCGTTTGTCCTCTGCGGTTTGATCGACCTGGCGCATATCCTGCACATCGATAACTTTTCTTTATCAATCTATGCCGAATGATTATTTTTGTTTCTGCCATGAGCAGAGTATATTATATTCTGTCATGACAATTCCCGCACGTCTCCATAACGCCCCATGAAAAAGATACCCCTCCCGATCCTGTTTCTGTTCTTCTTCGCCGCCGTGGTCTACGCCATCGGAGCCGCCACACGCGCCGGAGTGCCGGGCATGGTGTACGATCAGATCCGCGAATCGCTCGGGTTCACTGCCGCACAGACGTCCGCCATTTCCAGCTGGGGCGTCGCCGGGTGCATGGCGTTCCTGGGCATCTCCGGCATTCTGACCGACCGCCTCGGCTGGCGGCCCGTGATCCTCGCCGGGATCGCGCTGCAGGTCTTCGGCGAATGGCTCCTGTACACGTTCGCCTCGCCCGCCTGGGTCTACGCCGGGGCGTTCCTGAACGGCGGCGGCCGCACCATCGGCTACCTCACGCTCCTGAAATTCCTCGACTCCGAGTTCGACCGCAAATACTTCTCCGCCCTCATCGGCGTCTTCTACGTCTTCAGCTACGGCGGCACGCTCCTCGGGTCCTCCCCGT
>JBGUKB010000124.1:0-17119 GCA_045114235.1 Victivallales bacterium | reverse complement strand
AATACCGCCTATGCGAGCATAGGGGAGGCACAGGACGACCGCGAGGCCGGCCATCCATTTTTTACAGCGGGCGGCACCAGATATTTTCCGCCAGCGGAGTCGGGATGTCCAGCGTTTTGCCGGCGATGCCGACGCGCACGGCGGAACGGTCGAGCGAAAAGCCCTCGACGGCCACGGCGTCGCCCGGCTTGATGTTCAGCCCTGCAACGGCGTCCGGCGCGAGATTGCGCCCGAACCGCTCCACGACGGCTTTTTCGCCGGGTTTGCAGTCGGAGAGGACCGCGAGGCCGGGCTGGGCCATCGCTTCGGTCAGATAGGTCTGCAATGCGCGCGCGTCGGTCCGTTTGGCGATGGCCTCCGAGAACAGGATGAACCGGCTGATGGTGTCGCAGTCGATCAGGTGTTCCAGGCGGCACGCGGTGTCCGACGCCTTTTCCAGCGGCAGGCCGAGGATTTCGGAGAAAAATTTCTTCAGCACGGAATGGTGGTGAATGACGTCCTCGGCGATCTCCCGCCCCTTGTCCGTGAGCTGCACCGGATAATGCGTGTTGTACACGATGAAGCCCATTTTTTCCAGCTGGCGGAGCGCCCCGGTCACGGACGGCATCTTCACGTTCAGCTTCGCCGCGATCTCCTTGGCATGGGCATGCCCCTCGACGGCGATCAGTTCGGCGATCGCTTCGAGGTAGTCTTCCAGGCTTTCGGTCAGCTGCGGCATCATGTTGTGCTCCCGGTTTTCGAGGTTCGTTCAGTAATATACCACGAAATCCGGAAATAGCAATCCCGCAACCGCCCGCGCATCCTCTTTTTTTGCGGCTTTTTTGCTTTTTCCCGTTTCCGGGGCCGGATCATAATGCACGGCATTTTTCGATCCCGAAACATGTTTCCCGGAACCGTTCAGTTCGCCGGAATGTCCGGATGCACTCCGCAGAGCTTCGGCAGCCCGGAGACGCGGTCGATATGGTGTTCGACGGCATGGAGGAACGAATCGCGTTCGGCGGCGATCACGGCCCGCGTCTTCGCGCGGGTCAGGCCGGTGTAGACGTACTCGCGGGTCAGGATGCCGCGGTCGGCGCGGGACGGCGGGAGCAGCATCAGGATGCGGTCGTAGTCGCTTCCCTGGGATTTGTGAATCGTAAACGCATAGGCCGGGGCATGCCGCGGCAGGGACTCCGGCTGGATCCCGCGCCATCCGGTCCCGGACGCCGGATCGGGGAAGAAGACCAGGCGGCGGTCCGTGTGCAACGCATCGGCTTCCGAGCGTTTGAGCGGCCGGCCGTCGTCGCCTGCGAACCACAGGATCCCGGTGTCGCCGTTGAACACGTTTGTGCTGTAGTCGTTTTGAAGGATCAGGAACGTCTCGCCGGGAACGGGGGCGCCCGTGTCCGGGAAGCCGAGGATCGAACGCAGATGCCTGTTGAGCGCGTCCGCGCCGTAGGGACCGACGTTGAACGGCGTGAGGATACGGAATCGTTCGAACCGTTCCCATGCGTCGTCGACGGAGTCCTCGTTGTAATAGTAGCGGGCGGCGGAATGCTCGGAAATCCATGTCCCCCGGACACCGTCCGCCAGGAACTGCCGGAGCGCATGTTTCGGCGGGAGCCCGCAGGAAACGACCGACTGACTTTCCGGTTGCGTCATGTAGTCCCATGCCGTTTCCGCCTGGCCGCCGTTGATCGCGTCCTTCATGGTGCAGATCTCGCCGCCCTGCGGGAAACGGCGGCTGACGGTGAGTTCCGCCAGGCATCCGGGGACCGCGGCGCGCAGGATGCCGCAGAAATCGCCGAAGACGGAGCCGGGCTCCACGGAGGACAGCTGGTGGCGGTCGCCCAGCAGGATGACCGCCGCGTCGTCGGGGACGGCTTTCAGCAGGCTGACCATGAGCGACTGCGCGATCATGGAGCACTCGTCGACGATGAAGAGTTTGTAGCGGAGCGGATTTTTCCGTCCGTGCCGGAACGTCCCTTCCTGCGGGTTCCACGAGAGCAGGCGGTGGATGGTGGAGGACTGGATCTGCCTGATCTCCTCGCGCCGTTTTTCATCGCGCAGGTTCTCCAGCTGCCGGTCCAGCGCCTGTTTCATGCGCATCTGCGCCTTTCCGGTCGGGGCGCACAGGATCACCTCGGAGGGCTTCTCTTTGCGGAGCGCGAGGATCGCGGAGACGATGGTCGTCTTGCCTGTCCCGGGCCCGCCGCTGACGACCAGGAATTTCGAGCCGGCTGCGGCGGCGACGGCGGCTTTCTGTTCGTCGCCGAGCTGAAGTTTTGTGATCGTTTCAAACGGGATGGACTCCGCAGGCGGTATGGCGGTCGAGGCTCGCGCCAGCAGATGATCCCGCAGGAAGAGTTCGTTCTGGAACGCCCGTCCGAGGTAATACAGCCCGTTCGCCAGGATCAGCGGCGCCGGACGGAACGCATCGTCCGGTCCGGGATGATATTCGCGGAAGAGGTTCGGGAACGCATCCGGTTTCGGCGGCCAGCCGTTCATCTTTTCGATGAACCCGAGCTCCGGCGGCGCATCGGATCCCTGCGGCGGCCGTTCCCCGTCTTCCGATGAGGAGAGTCTTCTCAGGTAGTTCCGGAGCGATTCGCGCGTGCCGATCTTTTCGGCTGGCAGCGCGATCTCCCGGTGCATGGACGCGGCGTTGGAGACCAGGGCGGCGAGGAGCGTCAGGGCGGGATCGTTGTCCGCGTTCCTGCCGATGAACCGCGCGAAAGCGACGTCGATGTCCGCGAGGAGCCCGTATCCGCGAAGCATGTTCAGAAGATCAGGCATGGCCATACTCCGTTTCTTTTTTGAAAAGCGTCAGAAGCCTTTCGAGGCATTCCCGCGGCGGGACGTCGAACCAGACGCCGTTTTGTGTTCCGCGGGAAAGTCCGCGCAGGAAGACGTAGTAGACGCCGCCGAACGCATCGTAGTCCATGCCGCGCTGGCGCAGGAATCGGAGAAGTGCCGCCGCGTAGAGGTAGGATTGCAGGACGTAACCCGCGTTCCCCATCGCGGCGCGGACGCGGCGGGGCGAATAGTCCGCGTCGGAAGCGCCCAGCCAGTTCGTTTTCCAGTCCGCGATGTAGTATTTGCCGTCATGCTCGAAGACCAGGTCGATGATGCCGTTGAGGACGCCGTTTCTGTCCAGCGGGACGTTCTTCCGGCTGACAAGCTGCCGCGCCTGTTCCGAAGCGGTGTCCGCCAGGATGGAAAGGATCCGTTCCAGGTCGAGACTGTCCGGGGCGTCCAGGAAAAACTCCATCTCCGCGGCCATCCTGTCCTGCCGGATCTCGGAAAGGGGAATCCCGATGCCGATTCCGTCCGGCGTTTTCGGCAGAGGAGTCTGAAGCGTGCGTGCGATCCCGTCGAGGAGCTGCTGTTTCATGGTCCCGTCGTCGGGATCGCTGCCGAATTCGCGCATGGCGGCGGCGATCCTGGTTTCGATGGCCGCGGAGTTCGCCGGATCGTCCTGTGCGCCGGATGCGAAGAGATCGAAATGCCCCGCGCAGGTCTCCAGCAGCTTGTGCGTCATGCTCCCGACGGTCGCGCCGTGCGGGAAGTCGCGGAATAGGTTCAAGTCAAAGGACGGGACCGCGGGCTCGCCGGTCCCGTCGGCCGTTTCGGCTCCGGTCTCATCCGCGAGTGCATCGTTCTGTTCGTCCAGGTCCGCCGGGGTCTCGCGTTCCACCTCGGTACGGTCGTTCAGGATGTTATGGAACGCGGAGAAGCTCATGATGCTCCATTTGTCCCGGATCGTTCCCGAGAAGACCGCCGCGCTCAATTTCTCCGGAGCGTCTTCCTTCCGGAGCGGGCCGATGCCGCTTCTTGTCCCGAAATGCCGTTCGAAGACGCCGTTCCGCCGGATGCGGAACGCATTGTCTTCGCCGCTTTCCTTTTCGTCCAGGCTGTTCCACCAGTCGGCGGGCGGCTGCGGAAGGAGGTCTTTTGTCCCGGTGAAATACCCGGAGTCCCAGAGCTGTTCCACGACGGTCTTTCCCGGGGCGCTTTCCGACTGCCTGTGCGGGGCCATGAGCACGCCTTGCGCGGAGTTGACGAAGTTGATCGCCCTGCCGTTCGGTTCGGCGAGCTGCTGGGTATACAGATAAGTGACGGCGGAAGCCCGTGTCAGCGCCACGTAGAGCAGCCGCAGGCTGTTCCGGAACTCCTCGTTCTTCGCAGTGATCTTGCACGCGTTGTTCAGTCCGAAATCCAGGATGACGCCGCCCTCGGATGGGCACCCGGCGTCCTGCGCCTGCGCCGCGGTGTTGACCCGGTATGCGATCCCGCCGCGCTGCATGTAGTTCCAGTCCCTTCTGGCGGGGAACGGGATGAACACGACGGGAAATTCCAGGCCCTTCGCCGCGAACATGGTCAGGATCTGGACCGACGCGGTGTCCCGGTCGAGGCGCAGCTGGTCGGGATTCTCCTCGCCGCCGTCTTCGCCGCCGCTCTTTTCCCTGCCGTTGACGAGCCGGTTCAGGCTGTTGAAAACGTCTTCCGGCAGGAGATGCTCCGTCGCTTCCTTCCGGTAAAGCAGCTCCATCAGCTGGACGAGATTCGTGATGGCGCGTTCGCCGTTGAACTCGGAAAGGATGCGTCCGCGCGGGGAAACGCTGCGGAACGGCGTATCCAGGAACTGGAGGAACGCGGCGGGAAGGCCGGACCGCGCCCATATCCCGCCGTATTCCGCCATCTGCTTCGTCAGCGACTCCGCCAGAACGGGAGAGGATGCGGCGTCCTCGCCGGAAACGCGGAAAAACGCGGAGAGCATCAGCCCGCGGACGGCCTGTGCGTCGGGATGCAGGAAACACCGGAGCAGCAGGAGCATGAGCTTCGCCTCGTCCGTGTCGTAGATCTTGCCGGATTTGCACGCGGACGCGGCGATCCCCTCCCGGTTCAGCCGCGCCACGAAATCGGCGGCTTCGCTGTGCCTCTGCACCAGGACGGCGATGTCGGATGCGCGCAGCGGCCTGGTCCCGGTCTCCGTCTTTTCCTCGTCGTCCTTGCAGGGCAGCCGCACGGGGCAGTCTTCGGACAGCAGATGCCGGATTTCCCTCACCACGTCGTCCATGATCCTGCGGGCGCAGGCGTCCTTGCCGCCGACGTAGTGCCGGAGACGGAGGCTTCCGCCGAGGCCGTCCGGGAAGTCCGCGGCGGTCTTCCCGGACGAGATCGAAACGAACGGGATGTCCTTCTGCAGGAAAACGCCCGCGGTCTCATGCCCTTCCGCCAGTTCGCCGTCGCCGAACATCCGGTTGACTGCCTCGATCATGTCGGGGGAGCTCCGGAAGTTTTTCGTCAGGGTGAATCTCCCGTCGGCGGTGCGTTTCGCCTGAAGGTAGGTGTAGATGTCGGCGCCGCGGAATCCGTAGATCGCCTGCTTGGGATCGCCGATCATGTAGAAAAGGTTGGGGCTGCCTTTGGGGAAACATTTGTCGAAAATGCGGTACTGAAGTCGGTCGGTGTCCTGGAACTCGTCCACGAAGACGGCCTGGTACCGCGCCCGGATCAGCTTCGCCAGGCTGTCGTCCTCCTGAAGCGCCGCGTCCAGGTCACGGATCATGTCGTTGAACGACATCACGCCGTCCTTCTCTTTTTCCGCCTGGAGCTTCTTCCCGACATAACGGTACGCGTCCCGGCAGAGCGCCTGCGTTTCGTTCAGTTTTTCGCCGTCGACGGAATCCGTGTCGGCGGGGTCCTTCGCGAATGCCGCCGCGTTCCTGATCTTTTTATAGTCGGCCTTGTTCGGGGAGCCGCCGCCGTAGAAACGGTCCCGGCAGAACGCCCGCGCGAGCCGGTCCACGTATTCGTCTTCGTCCGGGACGAGCTCCGTCTCGAGCCCCTTGCCGGATTTCAGAGCGAACTCCTGCAGCATCTTCTGGCAGAACCCGTGGATCGTGCCGACCGTCATTTCGTCGATCGAGCTGACGGCGAGCTGAAGCAGGATCCTGGACCTCATCGTTTCGGTCTGCCGGGCGGCGTCGAACAGGTCGGGTTCATCCGGATTCGCCGCGCCCCCGGCTTCCGACTCCTTCGCGTTCGGGATCAGGGCGTCCAGTTCTTCGTTCAGGAGCTTCAGGATGCGTGCTTTCAGTTCGTCCGCGGCGGCGTTGGAGAACGTCGTGACGAGGATCTTCCGCACCGGGATGCCCCGGAGGATCAGCCTCAGGATCAGGTGCGTGATCGTGTAGGTCTTGCCGGTCCCGGCGCTCGCTTCGATCAGGTACCTGCCGTGTTCGACCGGGTAATCGGACGGATTCATGCGCGGCCTCCTTTCCCTTCGTGAAACTCCGCGGAGCCGAAGAACGCCCCGGCGAGCTCCGCGACCGGCGCGGTGTCCGGCATGTCTTCCCCGAAGAAGGCGCGGAATCGCTCTTTTTCGCTTTTCGTGTTCGGATTGCCGTTCCAGACGGTTTCCGCGCGCTTCATGTCCCCGGTTCTGAACAGCTCATAGGACGAATTCGGGAAGAACGGCAGCGGGATGCGCAGTCCGGCATGATAAAGGTACAGGAGACGCTTCATGGCGTTCTCCGCGTCGGCGGGTTCCATGGCGTCCGCGTCCAGATATACGGGAGCATTCTTTTTGATGCAGACGATCCTTGTCCGGGTCTTCCGGCTGAGGTTCGCGCGGAGATGCTTCAGGACCGGTTCGATCAACTGTGCGCCCGAAACGCCGTCCCCGAGGCACGGGATCACCTGGATACAGGAGCCGTCCGGGGCGTCGGCCGGGCATATCTTCAGTTCGGGCAGGATCAGCGTGGTATGGAACGTGCCGCCGGGGACGGGATCCATGATTTCCGCTGTTTTTCCGGCGTCCGCGGCCGTGTATGCGAAGACTCTTTCCTCCGCCGGGATCAGCTCCGTCCCGTCCTGCGTCAGAGCCTCCGTTTCGCACGCCAATGCGGCGATTTCCGACCAGTCCTGCCAGTCGTCCTCCTGCTGCGTCAGGGGCAGGGCTCCATCCGCTTTCAGCCGCCGCAGGCTGTCGTGTTTCAGCGCAGCCCGTTCCGTCTCGTCCGTCTCCAGATACAGCGCAAGCAGCTCTTCCCTGGCGCCCCAGTCCAGCCGACCTTCGAATTTCTCGGAATCCTCCGAGGCTGCGGCCTCGAAAACGGACACCGACGCGTTCAGCCCGTTTTGCACGAATGCCTTCGCCGGATCGCGGAAAAAGCGCACCAGTTTGTTGAAATCGACCCTCTGGTCATAGAATTCCGGCTGCGGCGATCCGTCTTTGCCGGGCACGGGGAGCCCCGGATGGATATGGAACGGCGGCAGTTTCGTTTCGTCCCGCGCCGGGTTCGCGATCTGCTCCGCGGCGGCCAGCAGCGTCGCGGAATACGACTGGTTCGGCGCGCCGTCCCTGAAGAGCTCCGGCGAAAATGCGTGGATCGGTTCCTGGATGTCGACGAAGCTGTTTTCCCCGAATGTCTGCGTCAGGTAGTTTTTGAGTTCGTCCACGCATACGGACGGCGGCTTCTCCTTGCGGTCGTGGATGTCCCGTCCGACATAGCTGATGTAAAGATAGTTCCGCGCGGCCATGACCGTGTCCAGGAAGAGCTGGCGTGATTCATCGCGCCGGAGCGGGTCGCCCGGCTCGCGTCCGACTGCCGAGCTCCGATCCGTCCGGTACTGCTGCATGAGGTCGAATTCCCGTTCGTCGTCGCCTTCCGGGAAAACGTCATGGTCCATGCCGAGCAGCAGAATGACGTCGGCGGGGATGCTCCGCATGGGGCGCAGGCCGCAGAACGTGATCTTCCCGCGCATGAACCCTACGGTGTTGTCCTCCGGCTTCGCATGCTTGTCCTGAAGATACGCCAGCACGATCCCGCTGGTGAGAGGGACGTCTTCCGCGCCCGCCTCCGCCAGCACCTGACGCCAGACGTTCAGGATGCTCAGAAGCAGTGCTTTCAGCACGGAATCCCTGCCGAACAGGGCGCCCGCCGAATCGGCGAGCATGGTCTCCCATTCGCGGAACGGCACGCCCTTCCGGTCCCATCCGCGCATAAGCTGTGCTGTTTCGTGCAGCTTCGCGGTCAGGCCGATGAACTTGCCGAGCAGCTCCGCCCTGCCGCCGTCGAACCCCGGCACGGGGAAGACCTCGTTTCCGTCATCGATCCGGTACGGGCTCAGGGGATCCGCGTCCACGGCGTAATCCAGCAGCATGCGGTCGAATCCCGCCTGCCAGCTATTTTCCGGGAACGCCTTTCCGCCGGAGCGTTCGTGCTCCTTCGCGTCCCAGCCCCAGCGGATGCCCGCCCGCATCGCCCGGGTCAGGCAGTATCCGCAGTCTTCCGGTGTGATCCCCCAATGCTCCTGAAGCGACCGGTCCTGAAGGATGGCGAACACTTCCGACGCGGTGAAATCGCCTTTGAAGAGCGACAGTATTTTCATCAGCGTGCTGTACGAGGACAGGCGTTCCGTCTGCGGCTGGTCCGCGATGGATACGCCGAGCCGCCGGTCACCCGAATGATTGAAGACGGCGTCCACCAGCGGAGCGTAATCCGCCGGGGACGGAGCCATGATGAAAATGTCCTTCAGCGCCAGGCCGCGGTCCTCGTCCATGCAGTGCAGGATGAAATCGTGCGCCGCCTCCACTTCCCGGAACGCCGAGTAACAGCTCCTGATCTGGACCGAACGGCATTCGCGTCCCTTGTCCTGTTTTTCCGGCCGGACGCCTGCGGATTTCATATCCTTCCGTATCCGGGTCTGAAGACGATGCAGGACCGTTCCGGTTTCCGGCGTGGTCTCCTCGGAAATGCCGAATTCGGCGTCGTCGATCCATTCGCCCGTCCCGTTCAGCAGGACGCGGCTCTGCATCGCGAAGGACGCCAACAGCGGATTGTGCTGGAAATACAGGGTGTTCATGTCCTCCAGAAGCTGCGCCGGATCCTGCCCTTCGTGGAAATACTTGTTCAGAAATTCCTGCAGTTCGTCCTTGTTCCTTTTGCAGTCGGCGTAGTATTCTCCGCTCGGAATCAGATGATACAGCTTTACGGTCGCGCCGCGTTTGGCGAGCTGTTCCAGGCATTGAAGCACGGCCGGCGGAAGCTGCGAAAAACCGAAGATGCGGATCGTTTCCCGGTCGCCGTTCCTAGCCTCGCGCGAACCGCCGTCCGGTTCGCCTTTGCATGCGATCCTGCCGAACACCGTGGCGAAATGGTTCCCCCTCCAGTCCTGTCCCGCGATGCGGCGCCAGAGCTCCCCCTGCCAGGTCGCGGCCGGTTCGCCGTCCAGCCCCTGCGGCGTCAGCCCCGCCTCCCAGGCGTTGATCCACCACGGGCGGTACAGCATGTATTTGTCGTACAGGGCGCCGAGCTGGCGGGACAGGTCATACAGGCGTTTGGGATCATCCTTGATCCACCCGGTCAGAGAAGGAAACGCCTTGTCGGATCCCGGCTCCAGCAGGATCCGGTAAACGCGCCAGCAGATCGTCTTTTCGTTGATGTCCGGGCGGGCCTGCGTCCGCGGCAGAAAACGATGGAAGACCGACATCAGCGAGGAGAATTCGAGCTGGACCGCAATGCCGTGCCGGTGCGCGAAACGAAGGGAAAGGTACCGCTGGATGCTCCGGTTCGGCACGATGATTTGCGTCTTGCGGAAAAGATCGCTGTGTTTCACCTCGGCATGGATCTCGTCGATCAGCACGTCCGCCAGGTCGTCCATGCTCAGCCTGCGGAAGACGAATGGTTTTTCGAAAGGTTCCGTCCGTTCGTCCGGCAAAGTCGTTTTTTCAGGTGAAATCATGTGCAGAATGGGGGAAGATACGTCAATGGCAGAAATATAGTTCCGTTTGAGGAAAAGTCAAGTCCCGTTTCATCATCCAGGACGAAAAAAAAGCCGCCGGACGGGCCGGCGGCTTCGATCTTGTTTTTTTCAGGACGGACCGGGGATCACTTGACCGGTTCCTGGATGCCTTCGTTCGTCTGGCGGACGGGCTTGATCGTGCCGTCCTCGTTGAAGAACATCTCGTCCACGCAGACCGCGCGGCGGCCGAGCGCGCCGCCTTCGCCGTTGATGGAGAGCGCGGCATTGTGGTAGAAGAGGAATGTGCGTCCCTTGAAATCGACCACGGCGGGGTGGATGGTGAAGCTGTTCCGGGCGGAGCCGGTAACCTGTCCGCGGTAGGTCCACGGGCCGGTGATCTTCTCGGCGGTGGCGTAGGCGATGACCTCGTTGCCCTGCGGGTTCTTGTGGTTGGCTTCGTCGCCGTAGGTGCGCGAGGCGTAGATGCAGTAGTAGAGGCCGTTGCGCTTATAGAGCCATGGGCCTTCCTCGTAGCTCTGCATCTTCAGGTCGGTGATTTCGCCGTCGAGCTCAAGCATGTTGTCTTTGAGCTTGGCGAGATAGCAGTTGCCGTTGCCCCAGCAGAGCCACGCGGTGCCGTCGTCGTCGATGAGGCAGGTCGGGTCGATGTCGTTCCAGCCCATGAAGCCGCTGGTCAGGTTGTCGACGACCACGGGCTTTTCATAGGTCTTCCACGGGCCGACCGGGTTGTCGGAGGTCGCCACGTTGATGGACTGTCCGCCGTACTTGTCGTTGCGGATGGTGACGTACCAGTAATAGGTGTCGCCCTTTTTCACGACCTGCGCGGCCCAGCAGGTGTTCTTCTGGCCGTACGGGAAGTCGGTGGAGGTGAGCACGTCGCCGTAGGACTTCCAGTTCACGAGATCCTTCGTGGAATAGCAGCGCCACGCCTTGATCGTGAACATCTCGCGTCCGTGGGCGTCGTCGTGCCCGGCGTAGAGGTACAGCGTGTCGCCGACGACGAGCGCGGCCGGGTCGGCGGTCCAGACGTCCTTGAAGAGCGGGTTGCCGGTGGTCTTCACGTCGACCGGGTTGGTCATCGTGCCGCCCTCGGAAGCCGCCGCGTCAGCCGCGCCGCCGAAGATGCCTTCCTTCGTCATCACGATGGGCTTCATGGTGCCGTCGGCGTTGTATTCGAGCTTGTCGATGCAGACGGAGCGGTTGTAGCTGCCGCCGCCCGGGAGCGTGCCGTCGTGGTAGAAGAAGTACCACTGGCCGTTGAACTGCGCGATGCCGGGGTGGTTCGTGCTGGTGTTCTTGTTGCCGTCGCAGAGGATGCCTTTCGCCTCGAAGTGGCCGTCGATGCTGTCGGCCATGGCGTAGGCGATGCGCTCGGGCATGAACCCGGAGGCGTAGGTGAGGTAGTATTTGCCGTTGTACTTGTGGATCCAGGGGCCCTCGGTGAAGCGGTACTGCTTCCAGTCGACGTCGAGGCTCTTCACCGGGCCGTCGAGCTCGATCATGTTTTCCTTGAGCTTGGCGTAGTAGCAGTGTCCGTTACCCCAGATGAGGTACGCCTGGCCGTCGTCGTCGATCATGACGGTCGGGTCGATGCACGCCCAGGAGTGCTGGGTGGCGAAACAGTCTTCCGGCTTCACGAGCTGCTTGCCGATGGCGTCCTTGTAGGGGCCTTCCGGCTTGTCGGCGACCGCGACGCCGATGCCCGCGCCGTTGGTGCTGGTGTAGAGGTAGTACTTGCCGTTGCGCGCGATCATCTGCGCGGCGTAGGCGGTGTGCGTGGTGTCCCACTTGAAGTCGGAAACGGGGATCGGGGCGGGCCATTCCGTCCAGGTCTTCATGTCCTTCGTGGAGAAGAGGCACCAGTCCTTCATGGTGTAGTTGCCATTCGGACGGCCGTTCTCGGCGGTGTGGTCGTGGCTGGTGATGAGCCAGAGCGTGTCCCCGATCACGACGGGCGCGGGGTCCGCGGTGTATTTGTGTTTGAAGACGGGATTGTCGACCGGCTTGTATTCGCCGATGGGCTTCACGTCGCCCGTGGCGGACGCGGCAGGCTGAGAGGCTGCGGGCTGGGCTTGGGCTCCGGCCGCCGCCATCTGGGCCTGACGGTTGCCGCGCCGTTCCTGACGGCCGTCCTGGCGCTCCTGCGGGCGTTCCCGGCGGGGAGTCTCAAACCCGTCAATGACCTCCCGACGGACAGCTCCGGCTTCCTGACGGCGCTGACGCCGCTGTTCCTGGCGCTGCTGACGGGGCGGGCCCTGTTGCTGCTGGTCCTGGGCCGCGAGTTCGACCGCCGTTGCGGAAAGCGCGAGCGCGGAGAGGACGAGGAGGGTGTGTTTAAGGGAGAACATGATTCATCGCTCCTTTCTTACTGTTGGACTGAATCAGATATCTGGGTTTTCAAAAGTTGGATGGTATCCAATAAGACTGCGGCGGATTCCCGGTAGTCTTCGGCGGCCCGATGGTATTCCTCGGCGGCCTGGCGGTATTCCTCGGCGGCCCGATGGTATTCCTCGGCGGCTTCGCGGTCGGAATCGAATTTAAGCTTGTCAAGCCCCTTCCCGGCAAGTTCCTCAGCGCCTTTTTTGATGCCTTCGGCGCTTTTCTTGAGTCCTTCGATGCCTTTTTGGACCCTCTCCGAGACTTTCCGGGCATGTTCCCTGGTTCCACGGTAAGACTGGATGATGATCTCATCCGCCGCGGCACTGAGCTCTTCGGCGGAGGCTTTGATCTCTTCCGCGCCCTTCCGGTACTGTTCGACGCCCTTGCGGGCAAGGTCCCGGGATCCGGCATCAATACTGTCAACGTTCTTTTTGATGATCTCTTCGGCGGCGGCCTTGAGTTCGTCCGCGGCGACTTTGATCTCTTCGACGTCCTTCTGGAATTCTTCGACGGCTTTCCCGGCAAGCCCTTCGGCACCTTTCCGAATTTCATCGGCACCTTTCCGAATCTCCTCGGCACCCTTCCGGTACGCATCGACTCCTTTGTCGGCGAGGTCCCCGGCTTTGTCCTTCGCCTCGTTCAGAGCGGTTTTGACAAGTCCGCTGGTACCGGCCTTGATGTCAGCCGCGCCTTTTTTGAGCGATGCGATGCCCTGCCGGATCAGATTTCCGGATTCTTCCCTTGCGTCCTGCGCGCCGGACGGGGATTGCGCATCGGACGGTGCGGCGTCCTGGGCGGCGAGCTTGACTGTCGCTGCAGAGAGCATGGCTATGGACAGGATGAAGACAGTACGTTTGAGGGAGAACATGATTCATCGCTCCTTTCTTGCCGACTGGACGGAATCAGGCGGCATGTGACGATATTCAGCTAAAACGGGCGTCCGAAACGAGTCCGGACGCCCGGGATACCCTTGGCGGGTCTGGTCAGGAAACCTGATCAGCGGTTGTTGAACGTGTTGGAAATGCCGTCGAGCGTGCCCTGGATGCCCTGGCTGACGGAGTCGACCGCGCCTCCAAGAGCCTGACCGACGCTGTTGGAAACGCCTTCAACGCCGTTGTTGATGGAGTCAAGCGCGCCTTCGCCGTCCTTCTTGGCGTCATCGGCTGCCTTCTCGGCGTCCTTCTTGGCGTCGTCGGCAGCCTTTCCGGCATCCTTCTTGACGGCTTCCGCGCTTTCTTCGATGCCTTCGATCACGGCCTTGAAGAACTTCTTGATGGAAGGTTCGGTCGCGACCTTGATGTCGTCGGCTTCCTTCGCGCTCTTCGCGGCTTCACGCTCGACGAGCTTGTTGAAGGCTTCGAGGTGGGCGTCGGAGATGCCGTTCGCCTTGGCATAGTGCTTGCCGATGGTCTGGTAGACGATCTTGCGCGTGACGGCGGTGTCGGCGGGCTTCTTGTCGCTCTTGTCGAACTCGTCGATGGACGCCTTGATCTCGGTGATGATGACGCCGCGTTCGGTTTCGTCGATCTCGAGGGCGATCATTTCCTTGTTGGCGATGTCGGTGGCGATGAGTTCCCAGTGGTACGGCACGGGCTCGGTCTCGTTGTCCTTCAGCGCGCTGAAGTCGGCGAAGCTGGCGTAGATGAGGCCGACGAGGACGAGGAGGAGTCCGCCTGCGACCCAGGAGAACTTCCACGGGGTCATGTCGACGGCCTTGGCGTCCTGCTGGACGAACGCTTCCTTGCGCGGAGCGACGAACGACCAGATGCCCATGATGGCGACGAGGATCAGGAAGACGATGGTGTCGACGTGGTAGATGTTCATGCCGCCGGTGACTTTCTGCACGGTGGCGGGATCGCCGAACGTGAGGAAGGCGATCAGGACGACGCCGACGAAGAGGGCGACGTTCGCGGCCATCTTCGGCACGAACTTGGTGAGCATGCCGACCACGATGATGGCGAACAGCGGGATGTTGTAGATGCCGTTGGTCTTCTGGAGGTAGTCGAAGATGCTGGAGGTGTTCGCGAGGAGCGGAGCGCCGCACATGCAGAGGACGGCGATGATGAAGCCGAAGATACGGCCGGAGCGGACGACCTTCTTGTCTTCCGCCTGCGGATTGATGAGGCCCTTGTAGAAGCCGATGCTGAACAGGGTGCAGGAGGAGTTCAGGGCGCCGTTGAAGCTGGAGAGGACCGCGCCGATGAGAACCGCGCCGAAGAAACCGGCGAGCCAGTTCGGCAGCACGAACGTGACGAGCTTGCCGTAGGCGAGCGCGGAGGAGTTCATGTCGAGGTCAAGCAGGCCTTTGCAGGCGAAGTAGAACGCGATCATGCCGGGGAGCACGAGGTACAGCGGGCCGAGGAGCTTCAGGAGACCGCAGAGCAGGACGCCCTTCTGGCCTTCCGCGAGGCCCTTCGCGCCGAACGTGCGCTGGATGATCTGCTGGTTGGTGCACCAGTAGAACATGTTGATGATGAGGACGCCGGTGAAGAGGGTGCCGAACGGGACTTCGGATTTCGGACGGCCGAAGGTGTTGAACATGTCGGCGTGGGCGTTCTTGACCTCGGAGAGGGACTGCATGAGGGAGAGCTCGCCGCCGTTGATCGCGGAGACCTTGCTCAGGGCGAAGAACACGATCATGAAGCCGCCGATAAGGAGGCCGATGCCGTTGATGGTGTCAAGCACGGCGCAGGTGCGGAGGCCGCCGAACAGCGAGTAGGCGCAGCCCATGAGGCCGATCAGCCAGATCGCGATCCAGAGGATCGCCGTGTCGCTGAGGCCGGGGAGAAGCGTCTGGAAGTCGAGGATCTGCTTCAGGGCGACGGCGCCCGTGTACAGGATCAGGGGGAGCAGAAGGAAGACGTAGAAGAACAGGAAGATCGCGTTCGCGATCGTGCCAGTGGACTTGCCGTAGCGCAGTTCCAGGTATTCCGGCACGGTTGTGACGCCGCTCTTCAGGAACTTCGGCAGGAAGAACCACGCCATGGCGACGAGGGAGACCACCGCCACCACTTCCCACGCCATCACGCAGAGGCCCTGGCGGAACGCGGAACCGTTCAGGCCGACCATCTGTTCGGTGGAGAGGTTGGTGAGCAGCAGGGACGCCGCGATCAGGGGATATGTGAGGCTGCGGCCGGCGAGGAAGAAGCCGGTGTTCGAGCCAACGTCTTGTTTTCGCACGATGAACCAGGTGAGGGCACCGGCGAAGGCGAGGAACAGGATGAACGAGACAATCGTCATTTCTTTTGCTCCGGGTTGTGTTTTTATATTTAGGTTAGGGATTTCGATGGGCTAATATATCATGCGTGCGTAGAGAAATCAAGGGAGAAGATAACTTTTTTCCGCTTTTTTCGGCATTCCGCGCAGTTTTAACGTTAAAAAGACGTGAAAACGCCTGTTTCGCGGTTCAAAACTGAACTTGAACAGGATTGTTTTCTCTTCGCAAATCCGAACGTGAAAAAGGCGGACACCAGGAAAACCGGATGTCCGCCGCGGATTGCGTCTCTTCGGAACGCGGAAAACTTACTTGATCACGACGATCTCGATGCCCGCCATGCGGGCGAAGTCTTCCATGTATTCCGTGGTGAGGGACGGCGCGTTCACGCTGTGGTGGGCTCCGCCGGCTTCGATCCAGCGGCGCGCGCCTTCGTGCAGATTCGGCTTCGGGATCCAGACGGTGCTGGCGACCGGGAGCTTGGCGAGCTTCTTGTCGGGCTTGACGATTTCGAGCTCGTTCACGATCAGGCGGAAGTGGTCGCCGAGGTCGATGACGGTGGCGTTGATCGCCGGGCCGGGTTTCGTGGTGAAGACGAGGCGGGCGGGGTCGGCCTTGCCGCCGATTCCGAGGTGATGGACTTCGAGGGAGGGCTTGCCGGCCGCGATGGACGGGCAGACTTCGAGCATGTGCGCGCCGAGGACGCGTTCACGGCCCTTTTCGAAGTGGTAGGTGTAGTCTTCCATGAAGCTCACGCCGCCGGGGAGTCCGGCCGCCATGACCTTCGCGGTGCGGAGGAACGCGGCGGTCTTCCAGTCGCCTTCCGCGCCGAAGCCGTAGCCCTCTTCCATGAGGCGCTGGCAGGCGAGGCCGGGGAGCTGGTCGAGGCCGTAGAGGTTCTCGAACGTGGTGGTGAAGGCGGTGAAGTTGCCGTCTTCGAGGAAGGCGCGGAGGCCGATTTCCTGCTTGGCGGCGGCGAGGAAGGACTTCTTCTCGGCGGCGCCTTTCTTCGGCACGGTGTAGAGGTCGAAATACTTCTTGACGAGCTTTTCGGCTTCCTTGTCGGTGACGGCGTCGATGAACTTCAGGACGTCCGGCACGGCATAGCCGTTGCAGGAGTAGCCGAACTGGATCTGGGCGGAGACCTTGTTGCCTTCGGTCACGGCCACTTCGCGCATGTTGTCGCCGATGCGGGCGACCTTCATGGTCTGGGAGTCGGCCCATGCGGCGGCGACGCGCGCCCACACGCCGATCTCATGCTGGACGAGCGGGTCGGCGTAGTAGCCGTTGACGACCTTGCGGTTGAGTCCGAGGCGGGTGCAGATGAAGCCGAACTCGCGGTCGCCGTGCGCGGCCTGGTTCAGGTTCATGAAGTCCATGTCGATGGTGGTCCACGGAATGTCGCGGTTGCCCTGGGTGTTCAGGTGAAGCATGGGCTTGTTGAGGATCTTGAGGCCGTTGATCCACATCTTGGCCGGGGAGAAGGTGTGCATCCAGCAGATGACGCCGATGCACTTCCTGTCGGCGTTGGCTTCCTGGATGGCGGCGACGACTTCCTCGTTGAGCTTCACGGTGGGGACCCACTCGATCTTGACGGGGATCTCTTTCGAGGCATTCAAAGCCTTGACGACTTTTTTCGCGTTGTCGGCGACCTGCTTCAGGGTTTCGGGCCCGTAGAGGTGCTGGCTGCCGGTGATGAACCGGATCGTGTACTTGGAGAAATCAATTTTGGCCATAATAGGCATCCTTTCCGTGTTTACGGTTGTAATGTTT
>JBGUKB010000123.1:0-8118 GCA_045114235.1 Victivallales bacterium | reverse complement strand
TCGCCGGCGCGGAAGAGCAGGATGGAGTCGGCGGGGGATTCCGCCTTCGCCTGAAGGTACTGCTTCATCATCGGCGTGATGTTCTTCTCGCCGAAGTCCTCGGGGGAACGCTGTTTCGGGGTCCTGCTCATGGTCGCCGCACGTCTGTGCCTCAGAAGGGAACGTTGTCCGGGTCGCCGAAGCCGTCGTCGCGGTCGGACGGGGATTTCTGCGCGGGCGGGATGAAGGTGTCGCCGCCGTCGGCTTCGGGCTGGAACGGCGCCCATGTCTGACCTTCGGGGCCGTCCTTCGTGAGGATCTCGATCTTGCGCTTGAGCGTTTCGAGCTTCTGCTGGCAGTAGACGGAAAGGCGTTTCGCCTCCTCGAACGACGTGATCACGTCCTCCAGGCGCGTGTTGCCGTTCTCCATGGACCGGACGAGCGATTCGAGTTTTGCCATGGCATCTTCGAACGACATATCCTGAGCGGGCGCGGGCTCCTTTTCGGTCTGCGGCATCGTGGTAATCTCCCCGTAAAAAATCGATCTGAACAAAAAGCGTATCAGGAATTATACATCCGAAAACGGAATAGTCAAATGGAAAGCGCCGGAAAGGCGTTTTTTTTCCGAAAAAAGGGAAAAAGATGGGAAAAGCAACTTGATAAAAAAGATTGAAATGCTATATTATCGGAATAAAAACTTTCCTATCACTTTACTATTACAAGCAAGAAAGGCACCCCCTACCATGATGATCAAATGCCAGAAGTGCGGCTTCGAGAACCAGATGGGCAGCATTTTCTGCCGTGAATGCGGCGAAAAGCTGAATATGGATGCGATCGACCCGAACAAACTTCAGAAAGACGTCAACAAAGAGAAAAACCTCAAGCGCGCCAAGAAACGCCTCAAGGAGGCGATCTCCACCGGTTTCGCCATTCTCATCGTCGTGGCGTTCCTCGGCGTGGTCTTCTACAACGGCGGCCTCCGCCAGTACGAGGAATCGACCGTCACCGAGGCGAGCGCGAACCAGAAGTTCAGCGCCGCCGTCACGGGGACCTCGGTCGGCAGGGTGAAATACTCCTATCCCGAGATCAACCGCATGCTCAAGTCCAGAGTCGTGGATCCGCTCGCCGAGATCCCGTCCTTCGCCAAGGTCACGAACGCCGAAGTCGTCTATGACGAGGAAAAGAACCAGCCGGTGGTGTACCTGTGGATCTCCCTCAAGGACAAAGTGCCGGTGATCTACACCATCCACGGCGACATCGTCTACAACATGCCTGCCGACGACGCGAAGGAAGCCCAGTCCCAGCCGCTTTCGCTCGACGTGAAGCGCCTCGACATCGGCCGTCTCCCGGTCATGGTGAGCTCGCACACCTTCCTCAACGGGTTCCTCCCGCTCCTGGAAAACGATGAAATGAAGAACTTCTTCGCCCGCGCCAAGAGCGTCGAGTTCGGCGCCGACGGCATGACCGTCGACTTCGCCAAGAACGGCCCGACCAGCTCGTTCGCGCCGTCCGCGCCCAAGGCGTCCGCCTCCGCCGGCGTGGCTGCCCTGAAGGGCGGCTCCACCGCCGCGCTGTCCGAAAAGGACCAGGAAGCGGCCGAACGCAAGAGACAGCTCGCGGAAGAAAAGAAGCAGAAAGCCGCGGAGGAAGCCGAGAAGAAGAAAGCGCTGGAAGAGGAACGCAAGCGCAAGGCCGAAGAGTACCGCCAGCAGCAGAAGGAGAAGGAAGAGGAGCGCAAGCGCAAGCTTGAGGAGGAAAAGCAGCGCAAACAGGAGGAGAAGGAAGAGCGCGAACGCCAGATCCGCGAGGAGAACGAGAGAAGAAGACAGGAGCGCGAAGACCGTCGCCGCGACCGTCAGAACAACAACTATAACAACAACCGCAGCAGCAGAAGCTCCCGCAACCGCTACTGATTGATTCCGCAAAGGCCGTCGGCTCGCCATGTCTGCCCCAGGAGCACAGGAGAGGGAAAGGTTCCGCGAGATATTTCCGTTCGAACCGCATTTCCTCGAAGTCGACGGCCAGCACTTATGTTATTTTGATGAAGGGACCGGCCCCGCGCTGGTCCTGATTCATTCCTGCCCGATGTCGGCGTTCGCGTTCCGCAGCGTGATCCGCGAATTCCGCACGAACATGCGGGTCATCGCCTACGACCAGCTCGGATTCGGGCAGTCGGACAAGCCGCTGAACTTCGACTACCGCATCGAGAACCACATCGAGCACCTGGAGCGCCTGCTCAACCACCTGGGCATCGGCGAACAGATCACGCTCGTGATGCACGGACGCGGCGCGGCGATCGGCATGGGCTACGCGGCACGCCACCCGGAAAGCGTCGAATCCTTCATCATCATGAACGCCATGTCGTTCTCCGATTTCTCGCTGCCGTTCCGCCTCCGCATCTGCAAGCTCCCGGTCCTCGGGAACATCCTCATCAACAAGTTCAATTTCTTCCTGCGCCCGCCGTGGCGCTACCCGAAGATCGTCCGCGATGCCTACCTGATGCCGTTTCCGCGGGAAGAGGACCGCTGCGCCCTCATGGAGTTCATCAAATCGCTGCCGTGCGCGCCGGAGGACAAGTCGGCGCAGTCCATGATCGAGATCGAGACGGAGATCTGGCAGCTCCGGGAGAAGCGCGCGCTGATCCTGTGGGGCGGAAAGGACTGGCTCTACACGAAGCGCGCGCTGCGGAAATGGACGGAGTATTTCCCGTCCGCGAAAGTCGTCATACTGCCTCTCGCCGGGCGGTTCCTCATGGAGGACGATCCGGCGGAGTTCATCACCAACGTCAGGGAATTTTTCGAAGAAGGAAAGACTCGTCCATGATACGGGAATCCATCCAGCTGGAAATGAATTTCGAAGGGACCAATGAAAACAGGTTCAAGCAGCGGCTCGACCTCGGCGAATTCCAGCTCATCGCCGAACTCCCCGTCCCCTCCGCCGACACGCCGCTTGCCGACGCCGTGCGCCGCGCGTCCGATTTCGAGTATCTGGTCCATTCTCAGGAGGGGCCGAAGGCGTCCATCGCGTTCATCGACCCGGCGCCCGCGGGGTATTCGCTCGACATGGTGCAGTTCGCCACGGAGCTGTGCAAATACTCCCGCGACCGCCACATCCTCTATCTGCATGGACGCGACCGCTCGGCCAAGGACGTCCTGGAATCGGTCCGGCACGCGCACTCCGAGGGATTCAAGAACTTCTGCGCCGTGACCGGCGCCGCCCTGCCCGGCGAAGATGTCGCGCAGACCCGGAAACACGTGTTTCTGGAAAGCGTCAACATGCTCGGCGCGATCCGGGAAGCCGCGCTGCCTTCGGTTTCCGCCGGGGCCGTGGTCAATCCGTACCAGTACACGCCGGAATCCGCCTACGCTCAGTCGTTCAAAATGTTCCGCAAGCTCGCCAACGGCGCGGATTTCCTGGTCGCCCAGTACGGCTGGGACATGATGAAGCTCCAGGAAATGATCTGGAACCTCTTCCGCCGGGAGATCAACATCCCGACCGTGGCGCGCCTGATGTTCCTGACGCCCGACAACGCCGAACAGCTCTGCGCGGGCGCATTCCACGGGGTGCACATCTCGCCCGATTTCGAGGTGCTGCTGAAGAACGAACGCGACCACTCGTTCGCGCAGTTCGAGTCCGCCCAGTTCCGCCGCATCCAGATCCATGCCGCCGGGGCGCGCCTGCTCGGGTTCAGCGCCGTGCAGATCGCGGGCATCACGAACGTCGCGCTGCTCGAAACCGTCTTCCAGAAGATCCGCGAGGCGTTCCGCGAATTCCAGACCTTCGAGGACTGGCGCACCGCCTACCGGGAATACTACGACCGCCTCGACATGGCGCCCTACCCGAACGAATTCTACCTCTTCGACAACCTGCTGGAATCCGACCTGCCCGCCGAACAGCTGTCCCTCGCGGCGGGGATCCGTTCCCCGACCGGATCGGAAAGTTTCCGGCGCAAGCTCGCCGGGGCGCTCTTCGCGAACGCGGACAAGCTGCCGGCGCGGGAACGCCGCCTGACCAAGAAACTGCTCGTATCCTGCCGCGGATGCAGTCAGTGCAGGCTGCCCCTGACCGACTACGTCTGCCCGGAAACATGCCCGAAGGGACTTGCGAACGGGTCCTGCGGCTGCAACAAGGCGAACGGCGACTGCGAGCTCATGGATGCGGAATGCGTCTTCTCGAAGCGCCTCAGGATCGCCGACAGCCGCATCGACTACTCTTCGCTCGAAGAAGGCGCGGTCCCGCCCGTCGAAGAACGTCCCTGAGGTTCAGGTTCTCCACCCCAAAAAAAGTAAAGGCTGCCGTTCGTGAAAACGGCAGCCGCCAGGACAAGTCCTGGACTGCGGCAGTGCGCGGCTACGCTCGCGCACGAACCAAACGTGTTACTTTCCGAGGAGCGAGGGCAGCCAGTCGGACAGCCACGGGATGTACGTGATCAGAACCACCGAGACGACCATCGCGATCCAGAACGGGATCATGGCCGGGGTGACTTTCGCGATCGACGTCTTGCCGATGCCGCAGCCGATGAAGAGGCAGGTGCCGACCGGCGGCGTGCAGAGACCGATGCACAGGTTCGCGATCATCATGATGCCGAACTGGATGTCGGTCATGCCGAATTCGCGCACGATCGGGAGGAAGATCGGGGTGAAGATCAGGACGGCGGGCGTCATGTCCATGAACGCGCCGACGACCAGCAGCAGGACATTGATGAAGATCAGGATGACGACCGGGCTGGACGACAGCGACATCATCCACGCGCTCACGGTGCCGGGGATGTTCGCCACGGTCATGATCCAGCTCATGGAGGAGCTGACGCCGATCAGGAACATCACGACAGCGGTGGTGATGCCGGTCTCCCTCAGGATGCCGGGGAGATCCTTGAACTTGACTTCGCGGTACAGGAACACGCTCAGGATGAACGCGTAGGCGACGGCGACGGCGGCGGCCTCCGTGGCGGTGAAGATGCCCTTCAGGATGCCGCCGATGATGATGACCATCAGGAAGAGGCTCAAGAACGCCCGGCGGAACGTGGTCCACAGAACGGAGAACGGCACGCGCTTCTCGAACTTGGCGCCGGAACGCGCTGCGTGGATGACGCACGCCGCGATGATGCAGAGGCCCATCACGATACCGGGAATGACGCCCGCCAGGAACATCGCCGCGATCGACACGGAGCCGCACGCCACGGCGTAGACGATCATGATGTTGGACGGCGGGATGATGAGGCCGGTCGTGGCGGACGTCGTGGTCAGGGCCGTCGAGAAGTTCCGGTCATAGCCTTTCGCGACCATTTCCGGGACCATGAAGCCGCCGACGCTGGCGACCGCCGCGCCCGCCGAGCCGGAGATCGACCCGAAGAGCATGCACGTGATCGTGTTCGCGTACGCCAGGCCGCCGGGCAGATGCCCGACCAGCGCCGAGGCGAAGTCGATCAGGCGGCGCGCCATGCCGCCGCGTCCCATCAGGATGCCCGACAGCACGAAGAACGGGATGGCGAGCAACGGGAACGAGTTGATGCCGAACATCATGCGTTCCGGCACGATGATCTCGGGACGGAACGAACCGCCCGCGACCGCCACACCGAGCATGGTGGCGGAGCCGATCGCCACGGCGACCGGGACGTTCAGGAAGAGCAGCGAGAAGAAGATCAGCGCGAGAACAAAGCCTACACACTCCATGACTCAGGCCTCCTTCCCGTTCCTGCCAAGGACGTCCTCGGCATAGTTGCAGATTTCGAAAAACAGGATGAACAGGCCGGAGACCGGGATCGGCAGGTACATCACCGCGTCCGGGATCTGAAGCGCGGGCATCACGTTCCGGGTGACGAACATCGCCTTGTGCAACAGGAAGCATCCGCCGTAGAGGAACGCCACGACGGTGAACGCGATCGTCACGAGGTGGGCAATCGTCGCCGCGGTCTTGCGGGGCGTATCGGTCATCATGTTCACGACAAGGTCGATGCCGAGGTGGGAACGGCTGTCGAACGCCAGGGCGATGCCGAAGAAGGAGGACCAGACGAGGAGCAGGCAGGCGAGTTCCTCGGTCCAGGACACCTGCTTGCCCACGACGTAGCGGGACACGACGCCGAGGAGCACGTCAAGCACCAGGAGCGCCATGCTGGTTTCCAGCAGGAAACTCAGGATTTTGACCATAACGGTATGGATTTTCCGCATCACTTGACCTCCCGGATGCGCTTCGCGAGGTCCTGAAGTTCGGCCGGGAACGCATCGTAGATCGGTTTGGAAAGCTCGATGAACGGCGCGCGGTCGACCTTGATGAACTCGACGCCCGCTTCACGCGCGATCTGTTCGTTGAGGACCTCGGATTCGCGCCACGCCTGCCGCTGGAACACGTTCGCGTCGGCGGCGGCCTGTTCGATCCAGCCCTTCTGCTCGGCGGTGAGCTCGTCCCATATCTTCCGGCTCATCACGAGCACGTCCGGCACGCGCTGGTGCTCCGTGAAGGTGAAGTATTTGCACACCTCGAAATGGCGTCCGGTCACGAAGCTCGGGATGTTGTTTTCTGCGGCGTCCACGGTGCCCTGCGACAGGGCGGTGTAGAGTTCGCCCCAGGAGATCGGGGTCGGGGATGCGCCCAGCGCCTCCATCGACTGCATGGCGATACTGCTCTTCTGCGTGCGGATCTTCAGACCCTTCATGTCTTCGGCGGAACGCACGGCCTTTTTTGTGGTATAGATACTGCGGGCGCCCGCGTCGAAATAGCAGATGCCCATCAGGCCGTCGATCTTCCGCAGGAGGGACTTGCCGATCTCGCCGTTCATCACCGCCCAGAAATGGTCCGAATCGCGGAACAGGAACGGAGCGCCGACGACCTGGAACTCCGGCACGGAACCGTCAAGCACGGCGGCGGAGCACTTCGCGAACTCGATCTGCGCGTTCTGCGCCTGCTTGAAGCATTCGTCCTCGGAGCCGATCTGGCCGCCGGGATAGATCTGAAGGTCCATCGTGCCGGCGGAAAGCTCGCGGAGGCGTTCCGACATGTGGAGCATCGCCTGATGGACCGGGTGGTCGGCGGAGAGGCCGTGCCCGAGGCGGAGCACGCGGACGCTGCCGGACGTCCTGGCGGACCGGACCGTGAACGCGCAAATGGCGGTGGCGATGAAGCACGTCGTCAGGATGTTGAGAATCCACCAGGAGATGGGATTCGAAAACGTCTTATGGGTCTTTTGAAGTTCAGACATGGCGGGAATGGTTATCCTTTCGTAAAGATGAAGGTGAAAAATGACAGTTGCGAATCGTTATATTTTAGCATAAAACCTGAAAAAATCAAGCAGAAACGTGCGCGCGGGGGCAAATTAAACAAAAGAAAAAGCCGCTCCCCCGGAAAAGGGGAAGCGGCAGGAATGACGCGGAGTCGATCGAAGGATCAATCGAAGGCGTGGTGGGCGGAACCGAGCACGTTGATGACTTTGTGCTTGTAGAGTTCCTTGAGCATATCGCGGGCGGGGCCGAGATACTTGCGGGGGTCGAATTCCGCGGGCTTTTCCATCAGGACCTTGCGGACGCCGGCGGTCATGGCGAGACGGCCGTCGGAGTCGATGTTGATCTTGCAGACGGCGGACTTGGAAGCTTCGCGGAGCTGGTCTTCGCCGATGCCGATGGCGTCCTTCAGCTGGCCGCCGTACTGGTTGATCATCTGGACGTATTCCTGCGGAACGGAGGAGGAGCCGTGGAGGACGATCGGGAAACCGGGGATGCGCTCTTCGATCTGCTTCAGGATGTCGAGGCGGATGCGGGGATCCGTGCCCGGTTTGAATTTGTAGGCGCCGTGACTGGTGCCGATGGAGATGGCGAGGGAGTCGACGCCGGTGCCGTTCAGGAACGCCTGGACTTCTTCCGGACGGGTGTAGGTGTGCTGTTCGGCCTTGACTTCGTCTTCGACGCCGGCGAGGACGCCGAGTTCGCCTTCGACCGTCACGTCGAACTTGTGCGCGTATTCGACGACCTTCTTGGTCAGGGCAACGTTGTCGTCGAAGGACTTGGAGGAACCGTCGATCATGACGGAGGAGAAACCGAACTCGATGCAGCTCTGGCAGAGTTCGAAGGAATCGCCGTGGTCGAGGTGGAGGGCGATCGGGATCACCTTGCCGCCGCCGATCTCGCGGGCGTATTCGACAGCGCCCTG
>JBGUKB010000122.1:0-29353 GCA_045114235.1 Victivallales bacterium | reverse complement strand
GCCCGCATAACACCGACAGGAGTTCAGGAGTTTCCGTTCATGCGCCAGGCATGTTTTTTCGACCGCGACGGCGTCATCATCGAGGAGGCCGACTACATCCACGATCCGGCCCTCGTCCGGCTGTGCCCGTTCGCCGCGGAGGCCGTCCGCGCCATGCACGACGCCGGACGCCTCGTGATCGTCGTCTCCAACCAGTCCGGCATCGCCCGCGGCTATTTCACGGAGGCCGACCTGAAGGC
This sequence comes from Victivallales bacterium, assembly GCA_045114235.1. Lineage (GTDB taxonomy): Bacteria > Verrucomicrobiota > Lentisphaeria > Victivallales > UBA1829 > UBA1732. The sequence continues at coordinate 29,114 of JBGUKB010000122.1, read as the reverse complement.
GGTCGACGCCCGCATGAACGAGCTTCTGGCGGCGGAAGGCGCGCACATCGACGCGGCGTATTACTGCTACCACCACAAGAAGGGCATCATCCCGGAGTACGCCGTCGACTGCGACTGCCGCAAGCCGAAACCGGGCCTGTTCCTGCGCGCCGCGAAAGAACTCGACATCGACCTCGCGAACTCGTTCATGATCGGCGACAAGGAATCCGACCTGGAGGCCGGGATCAACGCCGGATGCAAAGGCGTCGCGCTGGTCCGCACCGGCCACGGCGTACATCAGAACATCGAGAAGATCCCGCAGGCGGTCGACGTCGGGGACGTCTTGACCGCCGCGAAGGAACTCCTGTCTCGCTATCCGGTTGCCAACTGATCCGGTCAGCCGCTTTTCAGAATCCCTTTTCAAAAGTGTTCCGGTAGAGTTTTTCGCCGGAACAGCTTGTATTTTCGCCTGAAAAGATGTATAGTAAAAGTTGAGTTAAATTTGGAGGAACCCCTCATGAAATTTGAAGACCGCAAGTACATCCTGAACGCACTCGTCAAAAACGCGAAAACGACCGCCGCGGACCTCGCCGAACAGCTCGGCGCGTCCGAACAGGAAGTCGCCGCCGAGATCGCCGACCTCGAAAAACAGAACATCATCCGCGGCTACCATGCGCTCGTCAACGAGGACAACCTCCACGATAAGCCCGTCAAGGCGATCATCGAGGTGCGCGTGCGCCCCGAACGCGAGGGCGGATTCGACCGCATCGCACGCCGCCTGAGCAATTTCCCGCAGGTCACCGCCCTGTACCTGATGTCCGGCGGCTACGATCTGATGCTCGAGGTGCGCGGCGCGGACCTGAACGAAGTCGCGTCGTTCGTCTCCAGCAAGCTCGCCACCATCGACGGCGTGCTGTCCACCGGGACCCATTTCCTGCTGAAAAAATACAAAGAATCCGGGGTCATGCTCCTGGAGGAGGAACACGATGAGCGACTCAAGATCGTGCCGTGATTTCGTAGCGCCGCATATCGCCGTCCTGCCGAAGAGCGGCATCCGCTACTTCTTCGACCTCGTGAACACCATGTCCGGCGTGATCTCGCTGGGCATCGGCGAGCCCGATTTCGTGTCTCCGTGGTCCGTCTGCGAGGGTACCGTGTATTCGCTCGAACGCGGCCGCACCCACTACACCTCCAACCTCGGGCTCCTCTCCCTCCGCAAGGCGATCTGCGACTACATCGCCGAGGAGTTCGGCGTGCGCTACGCCACGGAAAACGAATGCCTCGTGACCGTCGGCGTCAGCGAAGCCTTCGACCTCGCCATCCGCGCCATCACCTCGCCCGGCGACGAGATCATCTACCACGAACCGTGCTACGTCTCCTACGCCACGGAGATCCGCATGTCCCACGGCGTGCCCGTCCCCGTCTGCACCTACGAGAAGAACCTCTTCGCGCTCGACCCCGCCGACCTCGAAAAAGCCGTCACGCCGCGCACCCGTGCCATCATCCTGAACTTCCCGTGCAACCCGACCGGCGCTGTCCTCACGGACGAACAGATGCGCGACATCGCGAAGATCGCCGTCAAGTACGACCTCGCCGTAATCGCCGACCACATCTATTCCGAGCTGCACTACGACGACCGCCCCATGCACACGGTCGCCGCCCTCCCCGGCATGCGCGAACGCACCATCTTCCTGCACGGGTTCTCCAAGGCATTCGCCATGACCGGATTCCGCATCGGCTACGCCTGCGGCCCGAACAGCATCGTCGACGCCATGATGAAGATCCACCAGTACGCCATGCTCTGCGCCCCCACCACCGCGCAGTACGGCGCCGAGGAGGCGCTGAAGAGCGCCCGCCCCGATATGCAGCGCATGGTCGCCGAGTACAAGGGCCGCCGCAACGTGATCGTCTCCCGTTTCAACGAAATGGGGCTTTCCTGCTTCAATCCGCAGGGCGCGTTCTACGTCTTCCCGAACATCACCTCCACCGGGCTCAGCTCGCAGGATTTCGCCGTCAAACTGCTCCACTCGAAGCGCGTCGCGGTCGTCCCCGGCAACGCCTTCGGCGCGTGCGGCGAGGGCTATGTGCGCTGTTCCTACGCGACTTCGCTGGAGGACATCCGCATCGCCATGGACCGCATCGCGGAATTCCTCGACGACCTCAAAGCCGGAAAAGCCTGAGCCGTTCAAATATACAGTATTCCTGCCCGTTCAATTCTTCGGATTTGAACGGGTTTTTCTTTTCAGTAAACGAAGGAGTCAGACCAGCGCGCGGCCGGCGCGTTTTCCGCCGTCAGTCGGCTCGCCGTTCACGTATACGCGGACGATTCCCTCGGCGGGCGTGTGCGGATGCGCGAAATCCGCCTTGCAGTCCAGTTTCGCGGGATCGAACACGGTCAGGTCGGCGAAGTAGCCAGGTTTGATGACGCCGCGGTCCTTCAGGCGGAACAGAGAGGCGGGGAACGACGTCGCGCGGCGCACGGCTTCCGGCATGCCGCACAGCTCCGCCGTCAGCTTCAGGAACAGAGGGAACGACCCGAACGAACGCGGATGGCCGCGCCCGAGCGATTCGTCCTGCGGACGCGCGTTCTCGTCCGTGCCGCAGCACACCCACGGTTCCGCCAGAATCCACCTCAGATTGTCCGGCGACATCCCCCCGAACGCAGCCATCGCCCGCGCGCCGTCGTCGCGAAGGACCGTGATCGCAAATGCCGCGGCGGAGGGCATTCCGGCGCGAGTTGCGCATTCTTCGAGCGTGAGGCCGCAGTACGGCAGGAATTCCGGCTTGGACACCGCCGTCAGGATCGCGCGTTTCACGCGGCGGGAATCCGCCAACTCGGCGACCAGGCGTTCGCATTCGGCGGGATCGCTGCTCAGTTTCTCCTGGATTTCGCGGTCGCGCATGGAATCGTAGCGCGGCGGCAGGATCACGCTCAAACTCGTCTGGGAATAGGTATACGGATAACGGTCGGCGGTGATTCGCAGGCCGCGCTCACGCGCTTTCTCCAACAGTTCCAACGCCGCGTCGAGCTTGCCCCAGTTCGCCACGCCCGCCGTTTTGAAATGGCTCACGTGGAGCCGTCCGCTGCCCGCCGAAGCGAACGCGACGGCCTCCTCCAGCGATTCGATCAGGCGCGCGCCCTCGCTCCGGAGATGCGTCGTGTAGATCGCATCCGTGGGCTTCAGGACAGCCGCCAGACGCAGCAGATCGGACGGCGGCACGGTGCGCCCCGGCGCATACAGGAGCCCGCTGGATAGCCCGGGGCACCCATCATTCAGCATCATATCAAGCGCGGCGCACTGGTCTTCAATCTTTGGATATGCCGCACACAGGGCATTGTGGCCGCACAGCACGGCGAAATTTACCGCCGGGCACACATTTTCGACTGCTTCGCAGTAATCCCGCCAACCTTGCCACGACGGCTTCACGCCGACCGCGGCGCAGTCCGACACAATCTGGTCGGCGTTGTGTTCAGTTATGGGAAACAGCGAATGCCCGCAGTTTCCCAAAATCTCGGTGGTGATCCCCTGCGTGCGCTTGCTGAAGGCGTCGGGCGCGGCGAGCAGCGTGGCGTCCGAGTGAGAATGCGCGTCGATGAATCCGGGCGAGACCACGCATCTCTGCGCGTCGAAGACTTCGGCGTCCTTCGCGCCGGAGATCTCGCCACGCGGAACGACCTCGGCGATCCGGTCGCCGTCGATGAGAATGGAGCCCGGGTAAAGGTCGTCCCCGGTCCCGTCGCAGATCAGCGCATTCCGGATGATCCGCACGGCGTTCACCCGGCGATCACACCGTCTTTCAGCACGATCGCGCGGTCGGCGATATCGGCGACGCCCCGGTCGTGCGTGACCATCACGATGGTCGTGCCGTGGCCTTCCACGAGCTTGCGGAAGAGGGTGAGGATGCCTTTCCCCGTCTTCGAGTCGAGGTTGCCGGTCGGCTCGTCCGCCAGCAGGAGGCGCGGCTCGTTCATCATGGCGCGTGCGATGGCAGCGCGCTGCTGTTCGCCGCCGGACATCTCGTTGGCGCGGTGTCCGATGCGGTCCTTCAGGCCGACGCGCTCCAGCAGGTCGAGGGCGCGCGCCTTGCACTCGCGCGGCGGCTTGCCGTCGAGCAGCGAGGGCAGCATCACGTTTTCGAGGATGTTCAGCTCGGGCAGGATGTGGTAGGACTGGAACACGAATCCGATGTTCTTGCGGCGGAACGCGACCAGTTTCGAGGCGGACAGCTCGGCGGGGTTCACGCCGTCGATCACGATGGAGCCTTCGTCCGGGCGCGAGATCGTGCCGATGATGTCGAGCAGCGTCGTCTTGCCGCTCCCGGACGCCCCGAGCAGTACGGTCCATTCGCCGCGCCCCGCGTGGAACGACACGCCGCGCAGGACCTTGATCACGGACGACCCGATCTTGAACTGTTTGGAAACGGACTGGACGGACAGGAAATCTTTGGCTTCACTCATAGCGCAGCGCCTTTGCGGGATCGAGGTTGGCGGCGCGGATCGCGGGAACCAGAGCGCCGCAGGTGCAAAGCAGGATCGAGATCACGGAGATCAGCGCCACGTCGCCCCACACGATATGCGCGGGCAGTTCGCTGAAGAGGTACAGTTCCTTCGGGAAGATCTCCTGGCCCGTGATCGCGCGCATCGCGTACAGGATGTTCATGCGGAACACCACGACCAGCCAGCCGAGGAACACCCCGCCGGCGGTACCGATCACGCCCACGAAGAACCCCTGCATGATGAAGACGCGCATGATCGAGAACGAACCCGCGCCCATGCTTTTCAGCAGGCCGACCTCCTTCGTCTTCTGGATCACGGTCGTGATGAGCGTATTCGCGATGCTGAAAGCCGCCACGAGCACGATGAAGACAAGCAGGAAGAACATCATGTTCTTCTCCACCGCCAGCACGCTCAGCAGCTGGCCGTTCAGCTGTTTCCAGGAGTACACCATCACGTCCGGGTGGCTCTTCGACAACTGGTCGCGCAGGGGCGCCAGGAAGCTGTCGATGTGGAACGGGTCGTCCACCCACACGTAAACGTGCGTGGCGCAGCCCCAGTCCAGCCCGAACAGCTGGTCGGCGTCGTCGAGCGACAGGAACATGATGTCGCGGTCGTAGTCGTACTTGTCGAAGCTGAAGATGAACGACACGGTGTATTCGCCCGGCAGGTAGTATTCGGATTTGTCGGAAATCCTGTACTTGCCGGACTCGTCGCGTTCGATGAGCTTGGCGAGGCGCGACGGCGAATGCAGCAGGACTTTGCTTCCAACCGAAAGTCCGAACTCGCTCGCAATGACCTGGCTGACGGCGATCTCGCCGCGTCCGAGGGAATATTCGCCCTGCTTGACCACGCTCTTCAGGTCAAGCCCGGCGGTGTCCATGTCGGGGTCGAACGCCGCGAGCACCTTCGGATTGAACGCCTCCTTCACCTGAAGCAGCACGGGCGAAACGAGCACGGGCAGCGCCTTGCCGCCGTTCCGTTTCACGATATTGACCACGTCCTCCGCCTCTTCGGAGAAGAATACCCCGGCGTTGCCGCGCGGATTGGTCGAATAATGCCGCGTGGGCTTGCGGATCTGGGCGTGCGACCCGGTCTCCAGCAGTTTGATCTTCGTCTGGTCGGTGAAGCCGGTCATGACGGCGAGCACTACGATCAGCACCGCCACGCCCAGGATCACCCCGACCACGGAGATCAGCGTGATCACGCTGACCGCACTGCGTTTCGGCTTGAAGTACCGCCACGCCAGAAAACATTCCGTCCGAACACTCATTCCGTGTGAATTCCAAATTGTTTCGCGGGAGCGGCAAGCGCCGCCGCCGGGTAGTTGTCAAATAAATACTATAAACGGATAAATATACCTCGTTTTCGCGCTTTTTTCAAGCCGGACTGTTGCCTTTTTCCAGTTCCGGCACTATATTATTTTCATTATGCAGAACTTCATGCCGCACAAACCTGAACTCCTCGCGCCCGCCGGAAACGCCGCCTGCGCCCTCGCCGCCTACGACGCCGGCGCGGATGCCGTGTACGCCGGACTCAAGCGTTTCAACGCCCGCGAACGCACCGGAAACTTCACGCCGGACGAAATGGCACGGGTGATCCGCTACGCGCACAAAAACGGCCGGAAGTTCTACGTGACGCTGAACACGCTCATCAAGGAAAGCGAGGTGCCGGAAGCCGCGGAAATGCTCGCCGAACTCGACCGCATGCACCCGGACGCCGTCATCGTGCAGGACCTGGGCGTGGTCGCCATGCTCCGCGACTATTTCCCGCGCCTGACCATCCACGCCTCCACGCAGACCGGCATTCACAACACCGCAGGACTGGAACTCGCGCACGAGCTCGGTGTAAAACGCGTGATCCTCGAACGTCAGACGTCTCTTTCCGAACTCGAAGCCATCGCCGCCTCGAAACCGCCCGTCGAGCTCGAAGTCTTCATCCACGGCGCTCTCTGCTGCTGCATCTCCGGCTCCTGCCTGCTCTCCAGCTGGCTCGGCGGATGGAGCGGCAACCGCGGCAAATGCAAGCAGCCCTGCCGCCGCCGTTACCACACGGACAAGGGCAACGGCTTCTACCTCTCCGTGCAGGACCTCTGCACGATGGAGCTGCTGCCGCGCATCGCCGCGACCGGCGTCGCGTCCGTCAAGATCGAGGGACGCCTGCGCCGGTCCGACTATGTGGAGCACGCCGTCTCCGCCTACCGGATGCTGCTCGACGCGACGAGCGAAGAGGAGTTCAAATCCCTGCTGCCCGCCGCCCGCGACCGCATGGCGCACACGTTCGGGCGCAAATGGTCGGAGGGCTTCTACACGGCGGCATCTGCGAAGACGCTCGTCAAGCACGATTCGCTCGGCGCGTCCGGCCAGCTCTGCGGCACGGTGGTCTCCGCGAAGGACGGGCTCGCCGTCATCGACGTAACGAAGCGCATCCACCTCGGCGACGTGCTCCGCATCCAGCCGCGTTCCGGCGACGAAGGTCCCGCGGTCTCGGTCACTTCGCTCATGGTCAACGGAGCACGCGTAAACCGCGCGCTCCAGGGCGAACGCTGCACGATCCGCCTGGCGGCGGACACGACCGCCGCCCCAGGGTCGATCGTCTACAAGACCGGCGAATCCACCTCGGATTACTCGCGCCGCGTGGCGTCGCTCCCCGCGCCGCGCCCCGAAATCCCGCTCAAACTGCACCTCGACGCTTCCGGTCTGACCGCCGATCTCTGCGGACGCACGTTCAAGAAAGCGCTCGAGCTCGCCCCCGCCACGGCGCATCCCGTCACGCCGGACTCCCTCGCGGCGGCGTTCGAGGGCGAAGGCTCCCCGGATTTCGTCTTCTCGCCAGTTCATGCCGAGGTCGACGGCGGCTTCTTCCTGCCCGCGAGCGTGCTGAAATCCGTCCGGCGCGAACTCACGGCATTCGCAGAAAATATCCCTGCATCCGAACGCCCCGATCCTGCCGCCGACTCTCTGAAAAAACTCCTCGCCGACTACCAGTCTTTCCGACGCCTCGCCGAACTCGAATCCGCCCCAGATCGCATTATTCTGCCGCGCGGTATGCGTCCGCCCTCCCCCGGCATGACCATCGTCCGCGAGCTCGCCGACGATCCGTCGCCCCGTGAGGAACTCCTCCTTCCGTTCTACATCCCGCAGAAATCCCTGCCGGATATCGCCGCCGCACTCGACCGCTTCATCAAGAAGGGCGGAAAAGTCGTCCGCGTGACTTCGACCCAGCATTTCACGCTCCTGAAGCCGTATCCCAACCTCACCATCCGCACCGGGTTCCCCCTGCCCTGCTGCAATTCCTTCGCGGCGCGCGAACTCGGCCGCCTCGGCGCATCCTCGGTGCAGGCGTGGGTCGAACTCGAACGCGCCGAACTCGAAGCGTTCGCCCGCAAGTCGCCCGTCCCCGCCGAACAATTCGTCTTCGGGCGTCCGGTCCTGCTCTCCACGCGCGCCGCGATCCAGGTCGACGGCAACATGCAGGACGCACGCGGCAACGTCTTCCGCGTCTCCCGCCACGGCGTGCTCACGCAGATCACGGCGGACAAGGTCATGGGCCTGCCGCGCGTCCGGGGATTCGCGGCGTATCTGACCGACCTCCGGGACGCCCGCGCAGACGAGCCGGGCGAAGCGCTCTTCAATTTCGGCTACGAGCTGAAGTAACCGGCCGCCTTTTTCTCCCGCGCAACGTCTTTTTTCTTAAAAAATGCCGTCCCGCTATTGATTTGCGGCGAGTTTGTGGTATATTGCTGTCTGACTTCTTTTTTCACGAACCTCCCGGAAAGGCTTTCTCCCATGACCAGATTCCTTACATCCGTTCTTTTGCTTTTCGTGTGCTGCGCCATGCTCCCCGCGTGCAGGCTCTCCGACGCCGAGATCGAAGAGATGCTCGGGCTGAACGACCCCGGCGAGCCCGCCGACCTCACGGTGGAACAGCTCATCAAGCACATGGAGGCGGCGACCGATCCCGAGGGCAACTTCAAAAACGCCAAATCCTACATCCTCCGCCAGGTCATCGTGGAGGAGACCCAGAAGGACGTCGACGACAACCCGTTTACGCAGCGCACCAGGGCCTCCGTCGACCAGTACGAATCCGAGATCAAGTTCCGCAAGCCGGACTTCGAACGCCAGATCTCCTACCGCAACGGCGAACCGTTCGCCTCGCTGCTCTTCAAAGGCGGCCGCGCATGGACCATCGACCCGAAGAAGGGCAAAGCCACCGAGATCACCGGACATCAGCTCCGCCTCTTCTACATCTTCAATTCGTTCTCCCATCCGAACAACAACCTTGAAGACGTCTTCAGCTCCATCGACATCTCCACCGTCTACCTCAACGCCGCGCGCCATTACCGCGTCGTCTGCCGCGCCGACGACGTCGAGATCGCGCCGTACGTGATGTACGTCAACGCCAATACGTTCGTCACCACGAAAATGGAGACCATCCTGTATACGGACGGCGGAGAGGAATACCTCTACGTCGCACGGCCCGACCGCTTCGAAAAGCGCAGCGGCGTCCTGATGCCGACCATCACGAAGACGACCATCGGCGAGGACCGCAACGAAGTCATCCTGCTGCGTGAATTCGAGCTCAACGTCACGTTCAGCGACGACGTCTTCCAGGTGCCGGAGGAAAAGATCAAGATCGGCCGCAAGAAAGAGGAATGACGTAAGCAATCGGCAGGAAGACCGATTCAAAAATACGCCGGGACCGTCGTTCGGATGGTTCCGGCGGTTCTGTTTTAAACGGATCGGAAAGATCGGAAGCGAAGCGCCTGCTTACTTGCGCCAGAAGGACGGCAGGAAGAGCACGAGAATCGTGAAGAGCTCGAGACGCCCGATGAGCATCTCGAAGGCGGAGAGGAGTTTCGCCGCAGGATTGAGCCAGTCGAAATCGCAAGCCGGACCGACCTGAGCCGCACCGGGTCCGACGTTGCTGAGGCTGGCGATGGAGATCGAAAGGGAGGATTCCCATGTGCATTCCGGGCAGACGAGCGGGATCAGCAGGGCGAAAAGGATGATGACGCCGATGTAGGCCGTGAAGAACGCGATGGTCTTCTGGATGGCGGGCGCTTTCACGCGGACGTCGTTCAGGTACACGCCCGTGACGAGCTGCGGGAAGATGTTGTGCTTCACCTCGGTCAGGCTCTGCCGCCACACCAGCAGCGCGCGGACGCATTTGAGTCCGCCCGACGTCGATCCGCCGCAGCCGCCGATGATGGAAATCCCCACGAGCAGCGCGACCGCGACGGACGGCCAGGTGCAGTAGTCCCCGATCGCGAACCCGGTGGAGGTCATAATGGAAATCGTCTGGAACGCCGCGTCGCGGAACGCACGTCCGACGACCGCCATGGACGAGCCGAAGCCCTGTTCCGCGGTAACGTTATATGCCTCCCCCTGAAGCAGCAGGGCGACCGCGATGATGCAGCCGACGCCCGCTAGAATGGACGTGTACACGCGAAATTCCTCGTCTCGGAAATAGGACAGCGTCTTGCCGGACAGGAGTCGCACATGCAGATAGAAATTGACGCCGGAAATGAACATGAAAAACATGACGATCAGCGTGATCGGCGTGCTGTGGAACGCCGCGATGCTGTCCTGCCGCGTGCAGAATCCGCCGGTCGAGATCGTCGTGAAGGAATTGCAGACCGCCTCGAAAAGGTCCATCCCGGCGAAGCGCAGCAGGACGACCTCGCAGGCCGTGAGCCCGACATAAATCATCCACAGTATTTTCGCTGCGGACGTGATGCGCGGCGCGATCTGGGTATCGGCGGACTTCAAGCCGGGCGTCTCCGCGTTGTACAGCATCTGGCCGCCGCGGTTGAACATCGGCAGGACCGCCAGCGCGAGCACCACGATCCCCATGCCGCCTAGCCACGATTCCAGCGCGCGCCAGAAGACCACGCCGCGCGGCAGGCTCTCCACGCCGTCAGGCAGGACCGTTCCGTCCATCAGACGGTATCCCCGGTGGATCAGCGCCGCGCCGGTCGTCGTGAACCCGGAGACGGATTCGAAGAAGGCATCGTACCACGGCATCCCAGCCGTGAAAAGGAACGGCAGGCCGCCCAGGACCGAGGCGGCGAGCCATCCGAACGCCGCGACCGCGTAGCCTTCGCGCAGCCCGGCCCTGCGGTGCTGTTCTGTACGGGGACGGAAGACGACGCATCCGGCTGCGCCCGCGACGAGCGTGGCGGCGGCGCAGCCCAGGAGCGAGCGGACGTCGCCCGGCGCGTCGTGGCAGAAGAACCCGACGATGCCGGAAAGGGTTTCCATGAGGCCGACCGAGGCGGCGATCACGCAGACGAAGAAAAGGATGAGCCTGTGGTTCATAAGCCGGACGCGCCGTTATTTCGCGGGGAATATCTTGTCGACCGTGCGGCGGGTGTCCCGCGTGACGACCGCGACCACGACGTCGCCCTCCAGCAGGACGGTGTCCCCGGCGGGCGCGAAGATCTCGCTGCCGCGGAAGACGAGCGCGAGGACGAGGCTGGCGGGGAGCTTCGCGGCGGAAATGGTCTTGCCGCAAAGCGGTGAGCTCCCGGTGATGCGGAACTCGGAAATGGCGGCCTTGAGGCTCTGGAGCTGGACGTCGACGCGCTTGTTGCCGCCCTCCAGGAGACGCAGTACGGAGTTCGCGGCGACCAGCGTGGCGCTGAACGCGCAGTCGATAGGGCCGAGTTCGCGGGCGATGCGGATGTATTCGGGGCGGTGCGTCAGGCTGATGACCTTCTTCGCGCCAAGGCGCTTGGCGATGATGCAGGAGAGGATGTTCTCCTCGTCGTCCTGCCCCACGCTGACGAAGACGTCGGACGCCGCGATCCCGGCGTCTTCCAGCAGGGATTCGTCGGTCGGGTCGCCGTGCAGGACCATGATCCCCGGCGGGATCCCGTCTTGGATGCGCTCGCCGGTCTTTTCGTCACGCACGATCATGCGGACGCCGAACCCGAGCTCGTGCGCGCGTTTCGCCACGGTCACGCCCGCGTCGTCGTCGCCGGACACGATGATCCGCGACGGCTTCCCGGCGTTCTCCGGCGTCGCCCAGTCCACGAACGCGCCGATGTCGTCCTTGCGTCCCGCCACGTACACGCGGTCGCCGGGGATCAGCAGGGTGTCGCCGTGGGGGATGAGCAACTGGCGGTCACGGACGAGCGCGGCGAAGCGTATCTTGCGGAGGAGTTCCGGGCCGGGGATGTCGCGGATGCGGACGCCCTGCAGGACGCTGGACCGCGTGATCTCGAGCACGAGCATGGCGGCGTCAGGATTCGTAAACGTAATGGATTCGAGCGTGATCGGGTTGGCAAGGACCGCCAGAATCTTTTCGGCGGATTCCTCGGGCGAGGAGAACGTGCGCCAGAGCCCGTAGGTCGCCGGGCTGATGCCGTCGTCCTCGGAGAAACAGTCGTTGCTGTACAGGCGGCAGACGGTGTGCTTCACGCCGAGCTTGTTCGCGATCTGGCACGCCAGGATGTTCGCCGCCTCGTCGCCGCTCACCGCCAGCACGGCGTCCGCGGTCTCCGCCCCGGCCTGCTTCAGCGTGCTGACGCTGGAACAGCTTCCCGCGACGGTCATGGCGTCGAATTTGTCGGCGATCCGGGCGAGTTCGTCCGCGTCGCTGTCCACGACCACGACGTCGTGGTCCTCCTCGCTGAGCGCGGACGCCAGAAGACGTCCCAGTTCGCCCGCTCCGATCACGATGATGTTCATAAATGCTCTCCCCCGATCCCGGCGTTCACGGAAAACTCAAAAAAACGGAAATGCCGTTTCCCGTCCACCGGACAAACGGTTGTCAGGTGAAGTCGAATTCGGTTTCGAAGAGTTCCGCAAGCTTCTTGCACAGCTCTTCCTCTTTTTCCCCCGTCACCGAGATCGTGACCGTCTCGCCCTTCTGGAGCCCCATGGTGAGCAGGTCGAGGATGCTGGTGAGCTTGGATGCGCCACGGGGGCCGGTGATCAGGATCTCATGCGTGGCCGAGTACGGTTCGGCGGTGAACATGATGACGCTGGACGGACGGCAGTGGATGCCGGCCTTGTTGCGGATTTCAACGGTTTGCTGATACATGCGTATGCTTTCGGAGGATGGTTAGAACCACACGGCGCTGTTGATGGCCTTCTGCGTCCAGACGGACAGGATGCCCTGATCGTGGAAATACTGATGCCCCCAGCCCTGGAGGACGCCGTCTTCGTCGAAGAGGAACGGGGTGCATTCGTCCTGCGTGACCATGCCGTCGTACCATTTGGGGTCGGTGTAGTAGAACCAGAGGTTGTCCGTGCTGTAAAGCTCCCTGCTGAGCGGCTCTCCGGCGATCTCGGCGACCTGGTCCCGTGTCATGCCGACGCGGATGTCCGCCAGCTTCGCGCGCTGTTCCTTCGCCTGGAAATATCCGCAGGAAGCGGACATGACGGCGAGCGCGGCGCATGCGAGGGCAAGGATCGTATGTCGGATCATTTCCGGTTCCTTTCGGGCGGGATTCGGTGCGGTTCAGGGAAAAAGATATTTCTATACAATATACTGCAAAAATACGTTTTGTCAAGCGCGGTCCGCTAAAATGCCGCCCGCATCCGGGGCAAAAAGGTCCGTCATCGCATCCGGCGGCGCGCTTTCGCACGCGACCGCCTCGTCCGTGCCGGGCATCGCAAACTTCAGACGCCACGCGTGGAGCGCCTGCGTCGGCAGGACCAGCGCCGCACGGTCGGCGTCCGTCAAGGCGTCCTCGGTGAACCGCAGGAAAATCGTATCGTCCGGCCCGTAGAGCTTGTCGCCGACAAGCGGGAATCCGCAGGAACACAGCGTGGCGCGGATCTGGTGCAGGCGGCCTGTGTGCGGACGGCATTCGACGAGGCTGAACCGCCCGTTCGTCTTCAAGGAGGCAAACTCCGTGCTGCACGGCTCGGCGTCCTCCGTGCCCGGATCGGTCTCCGTGAACCGCCGTTTCTTCCGCACCGGGGAACCCGGATCGGACGACAGCCAGCCGTTTTTCACGACCGTGCCCGGGGGAAACGCGCCGAAGACGGCGGCGAGGTACGTTTTCTTCACCCGGCGCGACGCGAAAAGCCCGCTCAAAACGCCCGCCGTCTCCGCGTCCTTCGCGAGCACGACCAGCCCGGACGTTTCCCGGTCGAGACGGTTCACGACGAACAGTTCGCCGTACCGTTCCTTCATCAGCATCAGCAGGGTGTTTTGGAAATAGCAGCCCGACGGGTGGACCGGCAGGCAGCCCGACTTCGACACGACCAGAAAACCGGGCCGTTCCAGCACGACCGAATACGACGGGTCGACCTCCGGCTCCGCGATCCCCTGCACGTCGAACGCGATCACGTCGCCCGCGTGGAGGCGGCGGGACGCCCGCACACGGATGCCGTTGACCGCGATCCGCCCCTCCCGGATGATCGCCTGCCATCCGGTCCGGGACTGGTAGGTGAACCGTTCCGTGAGGAAATGGTCCAGGCGGACGCCTTCGAGCTCCGGTCCGGCGGTGGTGCTGATGGTGCGTTCCTGCATGATGTCACTAAAAAAAAAGTTTTTTTCCGGTTCGGGATAGATTTTTTTCATTCTTATGCTATAATATAACACCGCATGTATTTTTTCAAAGTGCAAGAGACCGTAAAATGTTTGAAAATCTTTCCGACAAATTCCAGGAAGTCTTCCGCAAGCTCCGCGGCCAGACGACCATTTCCGAATCCAATATCGCGGAATCCATGCAGGACGTCCGCGACGCCCTGATCGACGCCGACGTCAACATCGAGATCGCCGACGAGTTCGTTTCCGAAGTCCGTCAGGCATGCCTCGGCGAAGCCGTCGTGAAGAGCGTCACCCCCGGCCAGCAGGCGGTCAAGATCGTCCACGACAAACTCGTCGAGCTCATGGGATCCGCCGAAGCGGAGCTCAACACCGGTGCGCATCCGAACATCATCCTGATGGTCGGCCTGCACGGCTCCGGCAAGACGACCACCAGCGCCAAGCTCGCGCTGCACCTTAAAAACAAAGGCAAAAAGGTCCTGCTCGCGGCATGCGACGTGTACCGCCCCGCCGCGATCGAACAGCTGAAAGTGCTCGGCGGCGAGATCGGCGTCCCGGTCTACGCGGAGGAAGGCGTCGGGGACGTCCCCGGCATCGCGCTCCGCGCGCTCGAACAGGCGCGCAATGAAAACGCCGACTTCCTCATCATCGACACCGCGGGCCGGCTCCAGATCGACACCGCCATGGTGCAGGAGCTCGTGATGGTCTCCAGCGTAACGCAGGCGGGCGAGATCCTGCTCGTAGCGGACGCCGCCCTCGGCCAGCAGGCCGTCTCCGTGGCGCGCCATTTCAACGACGCCCTCCACATCACCGGCATCGTGCTCACCAAGCTCGACGGCGACGCGCGCGGCGGCGCGGCGCTCTCCATCCGCAAGGTCACCGGGTGCCCCGTCAAGTTCACGGGTTCCGGCGAAAAACTGGAGGACCTCGACGTCTTCCATCCCGACCGCATGGCGTCCCGCATCCTCGGCATGGGCGACGTGGTCTCGCTGGTCGAACGCGCCGTGGAGAAGATTGACCAGGAGGAAGCGGCGAAGTTCGAGGAAAAACTCCGCAAGAACTCGTTCGACTTCGACGATTTCCTGGGCCAGCTGCGCCAGATGACGCGCCTCGGCGGCCTCGAAGCCATCCTGAAATTCCTCCCCGGCGGCGACAAACTCTCCGGCATCGCCGAGCTCGCGCCCTCGAAATTCGCGGGCATGGAGGCGATCATCTGCTCCATGACAAAATACGAACGCGCCAACGCCGAACAGATCGACATGCCCCGGCGCCGTCGGATCGCGAAGGGCTCCGGACGCTCCGTCGAGGAAGTCTCCCAGCTCATCAAGCAGTTCCTCCTCATGAAGAAAGTCATGAAGAACAACAGCCTGCTCGACCGGATGGCGGGCGGCATGGCGGGAATGCGCGGCGGCATGGGCGGTTTCGGCGGCATGGGCGGTTTCGGCGGCGGCATGGGCGGATTCCGCATGCGCGGCAGCAACTACACCCCGCCGAAAAAGAAACGCCGCAAGAAATAAGACGCACCACGGGAGCATACGATTATGAGTCAGGAAAAACCGCTCATCTGGATCATGGCCGGAGAATCGTCCGGCGACCTTTACGGCGCACGCATCGCGCAGGAAGTGATGAAGCAATGTCCCGGCGCGACCATCCGCGGCATGGGCGGGCATCGCATGCGCGACGCCGGCGTAGACCTTTTCATCGATTCCTCCGAGCTCGGCGTGGTCGGCTTCATCGAAGTCTTCGCGCACCTCGGCACGTTCATCCGCATCTTCTTCCAGTGCATCCGCCTCGCGAAGAAGGAGCGCCCCGACGCCGTGATGGTCATCGACAATCCGGGTTTCAACATCCGCCTCGCGAAACAGCTCTGGAAGCTTGGAATCCCGGTCGTGTGGTTCGTCAGCCCCCAGGTCTGGGCGTGGCGCAAATCCAACATCCCGCGCATCGCGAAATACTGCCGCAAGCTCATCGTGATCTTCCCGTTCGAAACGGAGGTATGGGCGGGCTCCGGGCTCGAAACGCATTTCGACGGGCATCCGCTGATCGAGATCGTCCGCGAGCGCATCGACCCGGCACTGAAACGCGACCCGAACCACGTGCTCATCCTGCCCGGCAGCCGCGGGCACGAGACGTCGCAGCTGCTCGAGCCGTTCCTGAAGACCGTGCTGATCCTCCACGAACGCCGCCCCGAACTGCACTTCACGATCTCGCTTCCGCGCGAGCAGACCTATCAGGACGTCCTCAGGGGGCTCGACCAGTTCACACGCCACCACCCGGAAATGCAGGACGTCAGGATCGACGTCAGGAAGGGCGACACGCCGCGCGCCATCCAGGTCTGCGCCGCGGGGCTCGCCGCATCCGGCACGGTCACGGTCGAATGCGCCATCGCCGGACTTCCCCTCGTCGTCGCCTACAAGCTGAACTCCATTACCTTCCTCTTCGCGCTCCTCATCGTGCGGAAGCTCTTCCGCAACGCCTTCACCATGGTGAACATCATCCTGAACAGGAAAGCCTTCGAGGAATTCCTCCAGTACCAGGTCAGGCCGCACGACATGGCGGACGCGCTGGAACGCATCCTGCCCGGCGGCTCGCGCAGAGCCGAGGTGGAACAGGATATGGAAGAACTCCGGCGCATGCTCACACCGGAAGCGACGAACGCCACGGCGAAAGCCGCGCGGCATCTGCTCTCCGCGACGAAGCTGTTACCGGAATAAGAAGAAGGGATCGTCCCTGTTCATTTTTGCCCGCCGGAAGATTCACTGCCTCCTGCGGGATTTTCATTTTGGCCGGCTTCCGCGCCGGTGCGACCGGCGGGATTCTCATTCCGTCCCCCCCGTCCGGTGCCGCCGGCAGGCGTCTGCCCGCCGCGATTGAACGCCGACCGGTTGTTGTTCGGCGCGAACGGACGCATCTCGCCCCCTGCCGGAGGCATGAAGATGTTCCCGGCGCGTCCCTGCCTGGTTCCGTTCTGGGCGGTTGCCGGAGTGCGCGTCCGGGACCTTGACTGCAAAGCCGGATTCGGATTCTGCCTGCCCGGCTGGCGCCCCGGCTGAACAAGCGGACGTCCGCCCGGCATGGGCTGGCGTCCGGGCGATCCCGGACGAACCGCCGCCGGAAGGCTTGATTCAACCCTGGCAAGTTCCATTTGAAACTCGATCGATCTGTCCCCGTGGTAATCGTTCAGTTCGTCCCGTATCTTCGAGGCGAGTTCCTGAACGTTCCCCGGCTGGATTCGCGCGGGCGCGCTCATCTGTTCCAGTTGTTCCAACTGCATTTCAAGCAGGGCTTCCTTCACCTCGTCCGGTGCGTCCGGGCTGCGGTACAGGAGCTCCAGCATTCCCTGCAGGCGCGCCATTTCACTGCGCACTGCGGCCTGGTCTCCGCTCCGGCGCAAACGGGCGATATAGGCCGTGTAAAGCTCCACGGCGGCCGAGGCGACTTCCGGCGTGTTCGGATACCACGCCAGCAGATGGTCGGCCAGCGACAGAGCCTGTTCGAGCGACTGCCGGTCCTCCTGTGCGAACCGCGTCTGCGTGCCCAGTCTCCGGCTCATCAGGTCGACGAGCGCCAGCGAGAACTCCATGCGGTCGGGAAACTGTTTCGCCAGTCTGCCGAGTATCTCCAGCGGGTTCGGGTCGATGCCGGGGATGGGATCGGACGTCGCCAGGCCGGGCTGCGTCTCCAGCAGAAGAACATACTGGTAAAGGTAGTCCGGGTTTTCCGGTTCGGCCTGAAGGAGCGCACGCAGCAGAGCGGACGCCGCGCCGTATTCCCCGAGCGACTGATACGCCTGGACCGCCTCGCAGGATTGCGGATCATCCTCGATGACCTGACGGGACGCCAGGTCCGCCTGGACCGTCTTTCCCTGCTGGCGGAGGGCGGCTGCGAGCTGGTTCAGCGTGCCGCCGTCGGGCTGGAGTTCATACGCGCGCCGGAACGCGTTTTCGGCGAGCGGATAGTTGCCGGAGCGCATGGCCGCCGTGCCGATCAGCAGGTTCATGTCCGCGATCTCCGACTGCGGCAGGTTGCGCTGTTCGGCGATGTCCTGGTAATACGGCATCAGGCGGGAAAGCAGTTCGCTGCCGCTCGAAGTCGGGGTGCGGTGTTCGATGTGCGCGAAGATGTCGGTCAGCGCGGCGTTCGCGGCGGCGGCGTTCTTCTCGGCAAGTTTCAGCGCGGAATGGGTGCGGACGTAGCCGACCGTCACGGCGACGGCGAAGGCCGCGATCGCAGTCACGGCAAGCAGACTCAGCGCCGCCACGGCGGGCTTGCGTCTCGACCACAGGCGGAACCGCCGGAAAACGGACGTGCTGGCAGCCGAAACGGGTTCGTGGTGGAGGAAATGCTCCAGGTCCGCCGCGACTTCCGCCATGCCCGGATACCGCGCCGCCGGATCGAAGCTGATGCAGCGGTTGACGATCGCCGCCAGGTCCGGCTCGGAGCACTGCAGCGGCGGAAGCGGACCGGCGCAGATGCGGTCGATCAGCTTCTGCGGATTCTGTTCCTGAAGGACCGGAGCCTGCGTGAGGACTTCGTAGAGCGTCACGCCGAACGAATACTGGTCTCCGGCAAAGGACTTGACGCCGTGTTTGAGGCGTTCCGGCGCCATGTAGCGCAGGGTCCCGCTCCGCATCCCGTGCCTGCCCGGCTTCCCGACCGCGTCCTTCAGCACGAACGCCAGCCCGAAATCGCCGATGTGGATCTCGCCGTGCGTGTCCAGCAGCAGGTTCGCGGGCTTCACGTCGCAATGCAGCACGCCGCAGCTGTGGGCGTAGGCGAGCGCACGCGCCGCCTGAAGCCCCAGGCGCGCGATCTCGCGCGGAGCGTTCGTTTCGTAATGGTTCAGCCCGGTGCCGTTGATGAGCTCCATGGCATAATAGCAGCGGTCGGCGCTGACGCCCGCATTGTAGATCTTCACGATGTTCGGGTGGTGAAGCATCGCGATCACGCGCGCCTCGTTCTCGAACTGCTCCCGCTGCGCCGGGTCGGACGTCAGGGACGGCGACAGCACCTTCACGGCGACTTTCCGGTCCAGCGAAATCTGCGTGGCCTCGAAGACCTCGCCCATGCCGCCCGCGCCGATCTTCCGGATCAGGCGGTAGTCCGACCTGCTCAGGTCTGGGAACTCACCTCCGCCTGAAACGGCATGGCCCCGGCGGGTGTCGGCGGCGCAGTCCTCCATCTTCACCATCAGCGGCAGGAGGTCGGCGAGCCGGTCGGCGTATTCGGGGTGGAGGTGCGCGAAATCGCCGATCTCCGGGGCGGTCCCGCCGCGGAACATCTCCAGATACGATTCGACCAGGTCTTCGAATGTCGCGTCGTCGTTCACGGCCGGAACTCGGTAAATTCGATCAGCTGTTTCTTCAGGTGCTCCAGCGCACGGACGTAACGGATGCTCGCCGCCTTCTGCGTCAGGTGCAGAGCCTCCGCGCACTCCGTATTGCTCATCCCGTCGAAATGCCGGAGTTCCAGGATCTCGCGGTCGTGTTCCGGCAGGGACTCCACCGTCTTCCGCAGGAGCTCGTAACGGTCCTGCCGGGCGAGCTGCGTCAGCGGCCCGGTCACGGTGTCCGCAAACATGTTCCAACTCAGTTCCGGCGAGGAAACGTCCTTTTCGTCCGCGACTTCCAGTTCCCGGTAGGCGTCGCGCTTCGGGCTCTGCAGATGTTTCCGTTCCAGGTCCGTGATCGTCTGGAACAGGATCCGCCTCAGTTTGCAGTACACCGGGATCTCCGGGCGGTTCTGCAGGAAATCCAGCCTGCGGCACGCCGCCGACAGCGTTTCCTGCACCACGTCCTCCGGCGAGATGCGCCGGGCAAGCACGGGATTCAGGTTGCGCCGGGCGAGAGCCAGCAGCCGGTCGCGGTGTTCCGCGAAAACCGGATCAAGAGGATCCATTTTTTCTGCATCCTGCGGATTCATAACGGGTTTTCCTATGTTCGGGGGAAGTGTCGCGTGATCTTTCGTATTACTATAACTCCGTTCGCCGGAAAGTCAAACAAAAAACTCCCGGGCCATCGCTGGAACCGGGAGTGTTTTCAGATTCAGACGAATCTGTCCTTCTTGTCAGGCGGGTCTTTCTTCTGTGCCGGGGGATTTATCTTCTTCCCGGACCAGCCTGAGGGCCGCGAGGCTGTGCCTGAGGTCCGGCTTGAGGGCCGCGAGGCTGTGCCTGAGGTCCAGCCTGAGGGCCGCGAGGCTGTGCCTGAGGTCCGGCTTGAGGGCCGCGAGGCTGTGCCTGAGGTCCTGCCTGGGGGCCGCGAGGCTGTGCCGCCTGAGGTCCGGCTTGAGGGCCGCGAGGCTGTGCCGCCTGAGGTCTTCCCCCGAACCCGAAGCCTCTCTGCGGCATCATGCCGAAACCGCCGCGCTGTCCGCCGCGTCCGGCTTTCTGCCGGCGTCCGGCCTGCTGACGGCCGCCCTGCTTAGGGGCAGTGCCTCTGCCGAAGCCTTGACGACCGCCCTGCGGGGCGATTCCGAATCCGCCCCTGCCCTGACGTCCGCCCTGCGCAGCGCGTCCGGCTTTCTGCTGGCGTCCGGCCTGCTGACGACCGCCCTGCTTAGGGGCAGCGCCTCTGCCGAAGCCGCGGCGTCCGGCCTGCGCCTGCGGAGCGATACCAAACCCGAACCCCTGCGGCCCGCGCTGTGCCATACCAAACCCAAAGCCCTGCGGTCCGCGCTGAAGAGTTCCGGCCTGCTGTCTGCCAAAGGGCACCTGTGCGTTCACGATTCCGGTCGTTCCGATTCCGGCGAAAAGGATCCCGGCGACTGCGAGTGTAAGGATCTTGTTCATAGTAGCCTCCTTGTATTGTGTTGTTTGCGTTTCTTTGTCCTATTTCATCGGGCCACTGTCCCGTCGGTTTAAAGAACGGGTCTTTCCCGCCGATTCAACGCCCCGCATCAAAAAAGAAATCAGTATTTTGATGTACCGACGGGAAAGACACACCATTAAGAACGCAACTTTTCCGCCGAATCTACACGGATTTGCGTTTTTTCCGGCTTTTTGTTCGAGTCTTGCCTCAAATTAACCGGAAAACGGTCATACGGAGAGCATGCGGCACCGGGTCTCCACCCAGCCGTCGATCCGGTTCAGCGCGGTTTCGTCGATCTCCGGCCACGGGGCGTCGGCGTCGACGGAGCAGCGGAACAACGGTGCAAGCAGGTCCGGGTACGGCACGACGTCGGAAAGCATGCCGTGTTCGCGCAGGACGGCGAGGCGCGCGAGCATGAGCGGGATCTTTGGGGAAAGAGTGCGCTCCATGCGGGTCAGCATCACGGAAAAAGCCTGCCAGGTCAGCGGCATTTCGAGCATGGGCTGCGCGCGGCGGAGCGTTTCGACGGCGAACGAGCAGGCCGCGAGGTAGCAGTCCATGGACTGCGCGATGCCGTCGTGCGAGGCGGCCAGGTCCAGGGAAACGAGCGTCGGCATGGATTCCGCCCGGCGCGAAGGCCGGAATTCGAGGAGAAATTCTCGAAAAACGTCCGCGGTCGGGAACTGTTTCTTGCCAATGGCGCGCGCGCCTTTCAGGACAAAATCAAGCCGTCCGTGGTCCGCGCTGATCCCGGCGACCACGAGGCTGGTGTCGCGGAACGGGGTCTTGCGGAGGATCATGTACCGGGTTTTGAAGCTGCCCGCGGTCATTCTTCTTGTACGGCTTCTTTCATGACTTTTTCAAGATAGTCTATGGCGTCGCGCTTGCGGGCGTAGGCGATGGGACGGTTTCCGGCGTGGTCGATCTCGAACGGATCCGCGCCGTGTTCCACGAGGTACTGCAAAATCGGCACGTTCCCGGCCTCGGCAGCCCAGAAAAGCGGCTTCTTGCCGTCTTCGATGACGCCGTTGCGTGCGAGGAGTTCGTGGAAGCCTTCGATATTGGTGCGTTTCAGGACCCGGTAGACGCGGTTTACGCTCGAATTCAACGGCAGGTCGCGTTCGACCAGCGCCTCCACGATCTTCATGTCTCCGGCAAAGATCGCGTGCTTCATGGCAGCGAGTCCGATGGCCGTCGCTTCGTTGTAACGGTTGAAGACGGTATACTCGACATTGACCGGCCCGGCATGGATGCCCTGGTTCCCTTCGAATTTTTCAATGTTGTCGAGCAGGTACAGCGCGGTATCGGTATTGCCATGGTCGATGGCGAGGAAAAGCGGCGTATCGCCTTTGTCGGTGAACGTGAAGTCCGGCGCGCCGTTTTCGAGAAGGTGTTTCACGATCTCGAGCGAGGACTGTTTCGCCATCGCACCGAACATCACCACGTTGCGGTCGAGATCGTCGCACACATCCAATTTCGCGCCGGCGTCAACGAGGATCTTCACGTTTTGAAGCATCCCGAGGCGGGCGGCCTCCATGACGGGCGTCTTGCCAGAGCGGCCTTTCGCATTGATGTCCGCGCCCGCGACGATGAGCGTGCGGAGGATCGCCGGATCGGGTTCGCCCGCGGCGTAGTGGAGCGCCCGGACGCCGTTTGCGTCCTTCGCGTCGGGATCGGCCTTGGACGCCAGGAGCGCGGAGACGCGCGGCGCATCGGAAAGCGCGATGGCAGTCATAAGCGGGGTACGCCCGGTCTCCGGGTCGATGAAATTCGGGTCGGTGACGGAAAGCGCGTTGTAGAGCGGAGCCAGTTCATCTTCCGGGCTGGCGACCTGCGCCATGAGCTCGCGCTGTCCGTCGGAAAGCTCCTTCGGCTGCGAGGAAAACCAGGAGCAGGAGGCCGCGGCGAGGAGCGTCAGGACGGCGGCGGACACCGTGACGGCCTTTCCCGCGGCGGATTTTTTCGAGGTCGCGCGGAGCTGTCCGCAGGCGGCCGTGGCGGATGCGCCCTTCTCGACGCGGACGGTCACGGGCACATGCAGGGTCTTCAACGCGTTTTCGAAGCGCTTGACGGCCTCGCGCGAGGGACGCTCGAACGCGCCGCGCGCCTTGTTGTACGGGATGAGGTTGACCTTTGCGTTGGCGTCGGCGGCGAGACGCGCGAACTTGCGCCCCATTTCCGACGAATCGTTGATGCCCGCGAGGAGCACGTATTCGATGGTGAGCAGACGCCCCGTGACTTCGCGGTGTTCCTGGCAGGCGGCGAGGATTTCGCGGATGTCGCGGCGGAATTTCGTGGGGATGAGCATCGCGCGCGTCTTGTCGTCCGGGGCGTGGAGCGAGAGAGCCAGATTCCACTGCTTGCGGAGTTCGGTCAGCGCCTTGATGCCGGGCGTCCAGCCGCTGGTGGAGATGGTGACGCGGCGCTGGGCGAGCGCGACGCCGTCCGGGTTCGTGATCACGTTCAGCGCGGCGACGAGGTTGTCGAAATTCAGGAGCGGTTCGCCGATGCCCATCATGACCACGTTGTCCGGCGCCTGCCCGAGCTTGCGGCAGAGCAGGAAATACTGTTCGATGATCTCGCCCGCGGCGAGGTTGCGCGTGAGACCGGATTCGCCGCTGGAACAGAACACGCAGGACACGGGGCAGCCGACCTGCGAGCTCAGGCAGAACGTCATGCGGCCGTCCTCGGCAGGAATCCGGGCGCATTCGACCGTCTCTCCGTCGTGGAGCCGCAGCAGGTATTTCGCGGAACCGTCGTCGGCGGGATACTCCGCCTCGATCGCGACGGACGGGCACAGGAACGCCGCCGAAAGCGCCTCCTTCGCGGCTGCGGAAAGATTGGTCATGAGCGCCGGATCGACGATCCACTTCTTCACGATCCAGTCATAGACCTGGTCGGCACGGTACCCGGGCTGTCCCGCCGCCTTCAGCGCCGCGGCGATCTCCTGTTTCGAGGCGGACGCCAGAAAGGGTTTCGGATCATTCATAGTCGTAGTCGTCGTCATCGGAAAGCTCCTTTTTAAGAACGCCTTTGTAGATATACAGATGTTTGCCCCGGTACTCGCTGTCGTACAGACGGGTCCAGGTGCGCGCCTGATGCGAGGGCACGCCCGCCGTCAGGACATACGCGGGATCGACGCCCGCCGGGATCTTGTCGTGGGCAAGCGTGCGGATCGGGATCCCGATGTAGCAACCCTCGGAATACAGCCCCATGATGGCAGGGTCTTTATAGAGCGCCGCCGGACCGGGGCCGGCATCCGGCGCAGCATCTTTTTCGGCAAGCGCCGTCAGGATGCCGTCAGCCAGGACCCTCTTGTTCTCATTCATGGTCCGGACAGGATTCACCACGGCCCAGAAAAGCAGCATGAACGAGGTAAAAACCGGAAGATAGGCCAGCCAGACCGGACGGCGCATGCGGATCAGCAGGAGAGCGGAAAGCGCCATGACGAACGACAGGACGATCTCGGCTTTCATCAGGAAAGAGAAGGCCGGTTTTTCGGGCGGCAGCTCGATCCCGACCGCGAATTTCGAAAACACGTCCTGCGGCAGGACCAGATAGGCGACGGACGCCGCGCCCGCCGCGAGCGCCAGCACCGCCAGGGCCGTGAAAACGCCGAAGAACTTTCCGGCATAGCGTCGCACCAGGATCCAGTAGTTGCAGGCCGCCAGCACGGACGCGACGGGAAGCAGATAGAAGAAATCGCGCGGCTTGGTCTGCGGATTGAACCAGATCAGGAGGCCGAGCACCACGAACAGGATCCGATGGTATTTGATGAGCAGAGGATTGCGTTCGATGGCGATCAGCGCCGGGCAGAACGGCGCCCACAGCATCAGCGACCACGGGAAGAACCGGAAGGCGGCGTCGAACGGGCGGAGCGCGATGTCCTTGAAATAGGTCAGGATGCGGAAACCGGACGCTTCCTGCGGCGCTTCGGGATTCGCCGCCAGGAAATTCTGGACAGGCGTCAGCCACGCGAAGAAGAAGACCGCGCCCAGCAGGATCGCAGCGAGGAGCCCCGGCTTGTTGAGTTTCGACCACACCCGGAAAGGCCTCTGCTGGAACGCCAGCGGCACGAGGAAGTACACCACCGCCGTGAGGCCGTTGGAATAGAACGCGAGCCCGCCGAACACTCCGACCGAAAGCCACGCCGCGTTCCAGTTCGACCGGACGAACCCGAGGTAAAACCACAGCATCCAGCCGCCGTACACGATCAGCACGGACAGCAGCTGCGGGTACCCCTCCGGCGCTTTCGAGCCTGCCAGGACCGTCGTCAGCACCACGACTGCCGCCGCCGCGCCCGCCTGCCGGTCCGCCGAACGCCCGCAGATCAGCCCCGTCAGTAGCGCCAGCAGCGCCAGAGGGAGCAGCGACATGAACCGCAGGGAGAATTCGAGCGGCAGTCCGCAGTTCAGCAGCAGACGCACCAGCGCCGGATACAGAGGGAACACCGAGTCCGGCAACGTGCCGTGAACGGTCACCAGCGTATTCGCCCCGGCGAACTCAAGCGCCGCCGCTGCGTACTCGCCCTCCGTGGAGTACAGCTCGTTCGTCCCGATCTGCATGAGCGGGAAGGAAACGAGGAACGCCGCGGCAATCATCAGCACGATCCGGCGGACCGAGGGCTGTTTTTCTTCGAATATGGCCATAAAAAGGGGAAAAACCTCTTAATACATGTTGAAAAAGAAAAAAGATGTAGTAAATTTACACCGTAAACCCCGTTAAGACAAATCAAAATCGGATTATTTCCGCAAAAACATACAGGAGGTCGCGCCATGAAAGCCATTTCCGGTACGCACATGCGCTCCGTCGAAGCCGCCGCAATCCAGCAGGGACTGGTCGATTCCTGGGCCATGATGACCATCGCGGGCGAGGCGCTCGCACGGGAAGCCGAGGCGTTCCATGACCGCGGCAGGTTCTACGCCGTACTGGCGGGCAAGGGCAACAACGCGGGCGACGGTTTCGTCGCCGCGAAGTCGCTGTTCGAGCGCGGATACCGCGTCAGGATATTCCACACGTGCCCGGCGTCCGAGTTCAAGGGCGACGCCCTCCGCGCCTGGTCGCAGCTCCCCGACGCCATCGAACGCGCCATGGAACTCCACGCCGCCGACCTCCGAGGCTCCATTGTGATCGACGCGCTCCTCGGCACCGGATTCGGCGGCACGCTGAAGGAACCCTGGCTCCACTGGATCAATCTCGTAAACTACCTGAACCTCCCGGTCATAGCCGCCGATCTGCCGTCCGGGCTCGACGCCGACGACGGCGAGGTGCGAGGCGGCGCGGCCGTGCGTGCGGACGTCACGGTCACGTTCGGCTACCCGAAGACGGGGATGCTGAAAGGACAGGGACCAGCCCTCTGCGGACGCATCCGCGTCGTGGAAATCGGACTGCCGGACGAACTGCCCGACGCTGTGCTCATGCGCGCCGTGCCGTGCACCGGACTTCAGGACGTCCGCCGCAGCCTCAGTCTGCACCCGGTCGAGTTCGACACCTACAAGCAGAAACGCGGCCATGTGGCGGTCATCGGCGGCAGCCGCGACTACCCGTCCGCACCGTTCCTGACCGCAGAAGCCGCGCTCCGGACGGGCGCCGGGCTCGTGACCGTCTACGTGCCCGCGTCCATGGAGATCGTCTGCACCCCGCCGAAGGCGCTCATCGTGAAACGCCTTCCCGACGACGGAAACGGCGTGTTCTCGGCGAAATCCGCCGAGGCACTGAGCCTGCCGCCGAACGTGACTTCGATCGCCGCCGGCATGGGCATGAACACCGCGGAGGAGACCGTGCCGTTCCTGCGGAAACTGATGGCTTCCGCGCAGTGTCCGCTGCTGCTGGACGCCGATGCGCTGAACCTGATCGCGAAGCATCCCGATCTGCTGCACGAACTCGGCACCGCCACGGTCGTCACGCCGCATGAGGGCGAGATGAAACGCCTTGAGGCGGCGCTCGGGCTGAACTCCGCCGGACGCAGCCGCGTCGAACGCGCCGAAGCGCTCGCGAAGTTCACCGCGCTCCATGTGGTGCTGAAGGGCGTCCGCACCGTCGTGATGTCGCCGAACGGCATCTACGCGCTCAACCTGAGCGGATCGCCCGTGCTCGCGACCGCAGGCAGCGGCGACCTCCTCTCCGGCATCGTCGCCGCGCTTGCGCCTTCCTCGGATTCCCTCTTCACGGCGGCAAAGAACAGCGTCTTCCTGCACGGCCTGCTCGGCGAACTGGACGCCCCGCTCGCCCTGCGCGGCCTGATCGCCGACGACCTGCTGACGCGCATTCCGCGCGCGTTCGACTTCATCCGCACCGGAGGCATCTGACATGGCGTTCCCTATCGAAGACAAGCTCGTCATCGCGGTCGCCTCCAGCGCGCTCTTCCGCCTGGACGTCGCCGACGAGATCTACCGCAGCAAGGGACTTTCCGCCTACCGGAAGTACCAGCGCGAACACGAGGACACCGTCCTCGAGCCCGGCATCGCGTTCCCGTTCATCCGGCGCTTCCTGAAGTTCAACGAGATCTTCCCGGACATCCAGCCGGTCGAGGTCGTCCTCCTCAGCCACAACGACCCGGACACCGGAAACCGCGTGCTCCGCTGCATCGACCATTACGGCCTCGGCATCACGCGCTCGGCGTTCCTCACCGACGGACATCCCGTGGACTACATCGACGCCTACAACGTCTCGCTCTTCCTCTCCGGCAACGAAGCCGACGTGCGCGACGCCATCCGCCGCGGGTTCGCCGCGGGCTACGTGCTGGAAAGCAAGCTCAACGACGACGAAAACGACGACGAACTCCGCGTGGCGTTCGACTTCGACGGCGTGCTCGCCGACGACAGCGCCGAACAGGTCTTCCAGTCCGGCGGCATCGACAAGTTCTGGAAATCCGAATCCACCCATTCCCGCATCCCGCTCGGCCCCGGCCCCCTCGCCGACCTCTTCGCCAAGCTCGGCCGCCTGCACACCATGGAGGAGGAACGCCGCAGCGCCGACCCGAAGTACCACAGGTTCCTGCGCACCGCCATCGTGACCGCGCGCAACGGCCCGGCGCAATGGCGCCTCGCCACCACGCTCCGCGACTGGAACATCACCGTCGACCAGACGTTCACGCTCGGCGGCATGAACAAAAGCCGCATCCTGAAGCAGCTCCGCCCCCACATCTACTTCGACGACCAGTGGTCGCCCCACCTCGAAGCCGCCAAGGAGTACACACCCTCCGTGCACATCCCCTTCGGCTGCGTCGGCGACGGCAAGGACGCCTGAGCAAAGCATGGCGGCGGCAAGGCTGCCTGCGCCCGGTAACGGCGTTCTTCCGCGGGAGCATTTTTCGGCGCAAACAAGCTCAGCCGGACATATTGATCCGGCTTGTCCTTTTCTCAATCTGACCGGTCGGAAAAGAGTTCGGCGGCAGTCCCCGGTGAAGAGAACTGCCGCCGTGAAACCGGCGGGTCAATGCCTGCCGGATGATTTGCGGATCTGAGCTTGCCGCCTTAATCGTTGCGGCGGTCCACGATGTCGGAACGGTCGCGTCCGGCTGCGTACTCGATCAGGTTGAAGAGGAGTCTGCGGCACACGGGGTCGTTGTAGTTGGTGAGACCGAGCGTGGAGTAGAAGAAGGAACCGGAACCGGTCTTCGCGCGGCCGATGGCGGTGCCCATGCGGCAGCCGAGGGAGTGCCACGCGCCCGCGATGAGCTCTTCGTCGCCCTCCATGATGATGGCAGAACGCGGATTGGAGACCGCGGCGTCGAACGCATAGTCGAGCACGGCGGGCTTCAGGAAGCCGTCGAAGACGGGGTGGTCCTTGCAGAAATACTGGCCACCGACCCAGTTGTTGCCGAGACGGAAGTTGCCGAGGTATTTGAGCTTGCCGTTCGCGGCGGCGATGGTCGGAGCCCAGTTTTCCACGTCGTTGAGGACGATGACCTGCGTGCCGGACTTCGCGAGCTCGACGACCGCGTTCACATCGACGGAATTGCCGTTCGGCGGGAAGCAGAGGACGTTGAAGCGCTGCGCGGTCTTCTTGGTCATGGAGATGGCGAGCTGGGCGGGGACGCCGCGGTAGAGTTTGACCGTGGCGGCGCCGTCGTTCGCGACCGCGACTTCCTTGCCGTCGACCTTGAAGCTCAGCTGGTCGTCGGCCTTGGTCGGCCCTTCGATCTTGAAGTTGTAGTCGCCGTCGGCGTTCGGCATGTACTGGCCCTCGAAGAGGACCGTGTATCCGGCGGTCATGGGCACGTTCGGATCGGGCGTGCCGCCGTCCGGGAGCGCCAGTTCGAGCTGGCGGACGTTGCGTTCGGCGCGCTTTTCGCCGTCGACGAGGAAGGTCAGGCGGAACGC